>CAMVJW010000004.1 GCA_947167965.1 uncultured Clostridia bacterium
ATTATGAAATTCTAGTTATATTATTTTGAATAGAATTTACTTTTTTACTTCACTAAATAATACTAAAAAATTAAAAAAAAATGAAACTATTGAATATTACTCTTTTTATGTTAAAATTATTTATAAATGTTTTGGAAAGGTGTATATAAAATGTTATATAATATCAATGGAAAAAGTGTTAATATAATTGTTAAAGATGAACAAGTTAAATTAGAAGAAAGTCTTGAAAGAAATGTTTTAGAAAACTTTGAAAAAATGAAGGAATCTGGAGCTAATATTTGGAACGGAGATCTCCTTTGCGTTTCTGATATTAATGTAGGAAATACTACTGTTGAATTAATTTGCAAAAAAAGTAATTATGCACATTACTTATATGGAGAACGTGTTGGGTGTCCTCCTGGATACGAATGTAGAAATTTAAGTGCTGGGTGTATGTTAGAAACTGAAGATGGATATTATGTAATAGGAGAACTAGATGATACAACATCATATCCTGGAATGTTACAAACAACAGGTGGAGGAATTGACAAGAAAGATATTTCAGACGGAAAAATTAGTGTTATGCAAACAATTGCAAGAGAGGCTAAGGAAGAACTTAATATAGATTTAATGAATGAAGACATTATAGAAGAAAACAGGTTAAGTTATTTATTTGTTTCTGGAGAAAACGAACAACCAGGAGTTCAAATTTTTTCAAAAGCTATAATAAAAATGACTTCACAAAAGTTAGAAAATTATTTTCAAGAATATTATAACTATTTAAGAGAAGAGGGCTTAGAAAGAGAGTTTAAGAAACTTCATTTTTTAAAAAGAGAAAAAGCTATATTAGAATTAGAAGAATTACAAAAAAAATTTAGAGCTTATATGAAACCACTATTATTAGCTGATTCGAAAGAAAAGGACCGTGGAACAAAGATGAGTAGATAGATTATTAACAATTTTGAAAAAAATTTGAAAGGGGGCAGCTAAAATAAAAAATTTAGGAGAAATACAAACTATTGGAAATGCTTGGATAACCATGCTAAAAGAGATAATGAATAATGGTAAAAAAACATATTATAATGGAAATGAAGATAAGCCTATACAAGAATTGACAGGTATAACATTTAAAGTAAAAGATATAGTAATGCCAGATCCTATAATTGAGAAATACATGGTAAAAGAAGAATATGAATGGATGGAAAATAATTTTACAAAGTTAGGTAAAGTTAGAGAATTACATAATGAAAATTCTTATGCAAGCAGATTATATAATTATATGAATCAAAAAAATCAAATCAACTGGGTTATAGAAAGACTAAAAAAGAGAAAATATACTTGTTCCGCTACTATAACAACATTTGAACCTTTAACAGATGATGGATATATCCCATGTGTTAGTATGATAGACTTTTATGTGGAAAATGAACAATTAAATATGTATATATACTGTAGAAGTCTAGATTTTGGATGTAAAGCATATGTGAACTTGGTTATGTTATATAGTATTTTAAAACAAGTATCAGATAAGATAAATGTTAAGCCTGGAGATATGAATTTAATAGTTAAATCTGCACATGTATATGATAGAGATAAAGAAAAGGTTAACAAAATTTTAAATGACATAAAATAATGGAGAAATTGTATGAGAGATATAGCGGTTGTTGTAAGTAATGATAATAAAAATGCTAGCATAATAGACACTATAGATGCAATAAAAAAAGCAGGATTTAAAAATGTTTTTATACAATGGTACAATATAGAATGGAGTACATCACAAGAAGAACAATTAAAATACATTAGAAAACAAAATTTAAATGTCATTTTTGCACATTTAGGTTTTCAAAATATAAATGAATTGTGGATGGATACTGAAGAAGGAAATAAATTAGTTGATAGATATAAAAATGATATAAGAGTATGCAAAGAAAATAATATTCCTATGGTAGTTATGCATTTAACTGCTAAGAGTATAGCACCAAAATATAATGAAATTGGATTAAAAAGATTAAAAGAAATTGTTGATTATGCTCAGTCATTAGATGTAAAAGTTGCATTTGAAAATACAAAAATTAAAGGCTACTTAGAATATGTAATTGAAAATATAGATAATGAAAATGTTGGAATTTGCTTTGATTCAGGACACTACCATGTGCATTTTAAAGATGAATTAGACTTCTCTAAATTTAAAAATAGAATTTTTGCTATACATTTACATGATAATGATCAAAGTGCAGATTTACATTTAATACCATTTGATGGAACATTGAACTGGGAAAAACTTGTAAAAGATTTGAAAGAAAACAATTACAATGGCCCAATAACAATGGAAGTAGTTTATAGTGACAATTATTCAAACATGGAGATTGAAGATTTTTATAAAAAAGGTTATGAAATTGGTAAGAAATTAGCGGTTATGTTTGAAGAGGATATAGTATCATAGAAAATACCTGAAAATAATATTTGAAAGAAGCAAAAATTTTTTGCTTTTTCTTTATTATAGCAAAGTAAAAATATCTAAAAAAAGAATTTGCAGATGTATTATCATATGATTTAGAAAAAAGAATTAATTTATTAAAATAATAGGAGGAATATCATGAGTTTAGTTATAAACATATATTATACTGGTAAAAATGGATCTGCAAGAAAGTTTGCTGAAAAGATGGTATCATCTGGAATTGTAGACAAAGTAAGAAATGAAGAAGGAAATGAAAGATATGAATACTTCTTTCCAATGGATGATAAAGAAACAGTAATGTTAATTGATAAGTGGAAAAGTGAAGAAGCATTAGATTTACACCATAAGTCTGAAATGATGAAAGAAATAGCAGATTTAAGAAATAAATATGAACTTAAAATGAGAGTCGAAAGATTTACTGAAATATAAAAAAATCAAATTAAAGGAGGATAAAAATATGGTAAAACAAACAGCAGGACGTGATCAGTTAGGAACTTTTGCTGAAGAATTTGCTAAATTAAATGATGATGTATTATTTGGAGAAGTTTGGTCAAGAGAGGATAAGCTATCTTTAAGAGATAGAAGTTTAGTAACAATATGTGTTTTTATGGGAAAGGGATTAGTTGATAACTCATTAAAATATCATATACAAAATGCTAAAAATAATGGTATTACTTTAACAGAAATGGCAGAAATTGTAACACATGCAGCTTTCTATAGCGGATGGCCAAATGCTTGGGCAGTGTTTAATATTGTAAAAGAAGTATATGCAGAGGAAATACAAAACCATAACAATGAAAAGGGAACTACTCATGGAGGAGCTTTTGGTATGGGAGAACCTAATGTTAATTATGCTCAATATTTTATAGGTAATTCATACTTAAAAATGTTAGACAAAACAGAATCAGGAGTTAGCTTTGCAAATGTAACTTTTGAACCTAAATGTAGAAATAACTGGCATATACATCATTCAAGTAAAGGAGGAGGCCAAGTTCTAATTTGTGTTGAAGGAGAAGGATGGTACCAAGAAGAAGGAAAAAAGCCAAGAAGTTTAAAAGTTGGAGATATTGTTGTAATACCTGCAAATGTCAAACATTGGCATGGAGCTAAATCTAATTCATGGTTTAGTCATATTGCGATTGAAATACCAGGTGAAAATGCTCTAAACGAATGGTTAGAGCCTGTATCTGATGAAGAATATAATAAATTAAATTAATAAAAATAATGTAGTTATTGAAATAATATCTAACATATAAAAGATAATTTTGAAATAATTTATCTTCTTTTTTATAGTTGAAAAAAGTCTACTTTAATAAATATTGAAAGATTTTTTGAATTTATGGCTAAATACTGATATAATAGTATTGTTAAAAAATAATAATTAAAAACTGAAAGGATTATAGATAAAAATGAATAAAAGTATGGAAGATTTACAGGGACATGTTAAACTAGAAGTATCTTTAGAAGTAATTATGGCTAAACTTGCAGATGCAATATTTGACTTGTCTAAAGAAGAAAATAAAGAGAATGAGAATAGCTTTCAATATTTAATGAAAGTACAAGAAAAAGCTTATGAAGGAAATAATGAAATTGTAAATAAGATAATAAAAGGAGAAATATAAATGGAAAGAAGAAATATATCTAAGGATATTTTAGATAAAGTATTACCTGAAATACCTCATACTATCATAGAAATGTTACCTGATTCTCCTAAAAACTTATTGAAATATGCATTTAGAGTAAAGGAGATTAACTTTTCAGCAAGTATTAAAGATGAAAAAATTAAGACTTTAATGAAAGAATATTTGCTAAGTGATGAAGAGTATTTAAAAACTTTTTATTATGTGATGGCAATATCTTTTCAAAATAAAACCCCGGTAGATAATCCGGAAATTGTTGTTGTAGTAGCACAAACTGGAAGTGGAAAAAGCCATTTAACAGCAAAGTTATTAAAAGAAAATAATAATTTTGTATTTATTGATTCAGATAAGTACAAGCATTTTAGATATGATGCAAAAAGAATTGCAAATGAATATCCTGTGTTATATCCATTTTTAACAGGACCTGATGCTTATGATCATGCAGATAATATATATAAATATGCAATAGAAAATAATTACAATGTTATAAAAGAGACAGCACCATCGCCTAATAAACACTTATTAGGATTTGAAAAAAAAGAAAAATATAGTGTTTCAGTACATATTTTATCTGTTGGAAAGTTAAATAGTTTACTTTCAATTCACGAAAGATATGAACTTCAGAAAATAAGTGGTTTGAAAACAGCGAAACTTACACCTATAATTAGACATAATGAATCATACGATGCTTTAATAGGGTGTATTCAAAAACTAATTGATGAAGGTTATTCGGAACAAATAAGAGTATATATTAGAGGGAAGAAATCAAGCGGATATGTTCCTATAAAAATATATCCATCAGAGAAATTTGATAATCCAATTGATGCTATTAAATATGCTAGAGAAATAGATAATAAAGAAACAATGAAAGCTTTTGAAAAAAGAGTTAAAAAAATAATATCTCAGATGGATGATAGAAATGCCTTAAAAGAACAATATACACAGTTAAATGAAGTTTTTAATATAAAGGAGGATAATAATGGAGACATTTGAAAAAGAAAAAGCAATGAATATTGTTATAGATGCTATTTCGCAAATGATGAATCAATTGATGGATAATAAAAAAAATAGTAATGAAAAAGAAATCAAAGAAAAAATAGAAGTTTTGCAAGGTGTAAAAAATGAAATTTATAAAGGAAATGAAATAATTATAAGAAAAGTTTTAGAAAAAGGAGATATTAATATATGAGTGATTTCCAAGAAAGACGTAATATTGATGATGATACAATATATAAAGTAGTTTCAAATCTTAATTCAAGTTTTGTAGAAAGCCTACCAGAGGATCCAATTTATATAGCACAAAAATATGCTAGAAGAAGAGTTACACCTTTTATATCACCATCAATAAATGATAAACTAAGAAAAATGATGTTTGAGCACATTTTATCTGATGAAGACTACTTAAAAGTTTTATATAAAATAATGGCTGATACTTTTAATAAAAAATCAAGAGCAAGTAAACCAGGTGCACATATATTACTTTCACAAACAGGAGGAGGAAAGTCTAATTTACGTGAAAGAATATTGAAAGAGAATGAAGGTATTGTAGTAATTGATTCAGATAGCTATAAAAGATTTAGAGATGATAGTAAAGCAATTCAAGAGAAATATCCTCAGTTTTATGGTGCATTAACAGGAATAGACTGCTATGACCATGTCGAAAATATTTCAAGATTTACAATGGAACAAAAATATGATTTTTTAATAGAGGGAGCACCATCTGTAAGTCAAGGTGTAATTGGAGTAAATTTTGATGAATTACAACAACTAGAGTATAATATAAGTTATGATGCTCTTGCTGTAGGAGATATAGTTAGTCAAATGGCAGTTCATAAAAGGTATGAAAAAGCTTTAATGGATACAAAACTTAAGAATTTCGCAAAACTTACAGATATGGATAGACATAATGATTCATATGCAGCTGTTGCCTTGGTGCTTCAAAATTCAAGCCCTGATTCAAAAATTGAAATTTATAGAAGGGGAACAGATGAAGAAAATAGAGTTCCTCAAAGAATTGAATCTGAAAAGGGAAATAAAATAGCGATTCTTGAAGAATATAGAAGAAGAAGCAATGAAGAGTATATTACTTCACTTCAATTTGCTAGGGACTATGAATGGGTAAAAAAGAAGATGGAAGAGAGAAAAGCTCCAGAATTACAGAGAGTACAATTAAATATGGTCTTACAAAATGCAAAGTTAAGAGCAGCACAAATAAGAGATGAATATGCTTGTGATTTTGAAAAAAAAATAGGAGAAGGCATTGATATAGATTAATAGGAGAATATAACACATCAAATTTTTAAATGTACCCAAAAAGTTAGACCAAAAATCTAATTTTAGGGGTGCATTTTTGATTTGCTTTTTCGAAATGTGCTTTTGTTGAAAATTATAGGGTTTTGTGTTAATTTTTATATATTAAATAATTATTCTAAATTATGAGCTAATAATGATGTATTAAAATCTTAAAAATATACTTAATAGTTTAAAACATTTTAGTGATATTTTTGAAGCAGTAGTTGATGAGAAAATTGAAAAATGCTATATAGAAAATTACCAAAACAATAATTTTGAATATCCAAGAAGGGAAAAGATAATAATTATATTTAAGTATGATGATGAGTTGAAGAAAATATTAAATTTTATCGAAGAAAATAAGTAATAATTATAATAGTCTAAATTACGATAATTGATTTAGGTTATTGCTTTTTTACGAATTGACTTTTTTTCAGATATTTAATAAAATTATATATAGTATTATTTGTAAAGGTTAAAATTTGTCCCTAATAAAGTGTATGATGACATATTCATCATGCGAGTAAAGGAGAAGTATGGTATCAAATAGATAATAGTAATAATAATATAGAAAGTGAAAAAATAATGAATACAACTATTAAAGTTAATATTGATAATAAAAGCTATACTGCTAAATTAGAACAAAATGATACAGCTAAAGAATTTTTAAATATGTTACCACAGGAATTTAAAATGAGTGAATTAAATGGAAATGAAAAATATGTTTATTTAAACACTAATTTATTTACTAATCCATATAATCCAAAACATATTGAAGCAGGAGATATAATGCTTTTTGGAAATGATTGTTTAGTAGTATTTTACAAATCATTTGATACTCCATATAGCTATACTAAAATTGGACATATTGTAGGTTTAAATACACTAGATAATAAAAATATATCAATAAAATTTGAAAAATAAAAAATGAAATATGAAAAATGAAATATAAAAGGATAAAGTTTAGTATGGAAAAGAAATTGGGATTTGGTTGTATGAGACTTCCAATGAATGATGGAGAAGTTGATTATAATGAATTTAATAAAATGATAGACTATTATATGGATCAAGGTTTTGATTACTTTGATACAGCACATGGATACTTAGGTGGAAAAAGTGAAATAGCAATTAGAGAATGCTTAGCAAAAAGGTATCCTAGAAAAAGCTATATATTAACTAATAAACTCACAAAGTCATATTTTGGAACACAAGATGAAATAAAACCATTTTTCGAAAAACAATTAGAATGGTGTGGGGTAGAATATTTTGACTATTATTTAATGCATGCACAAGATAGAAATACATATACACATTTTCAAAAAACAAATGCTTATCAAGAATGTCTAAAACTAAAAGAACAAGGAAAAATAAAACATTTAGGTATCTCATTTCATGATACAGCTGAAATGCTTAAACAAATATTAAATGAGCATCCAGAAATAGAAATAGTTCAAATACAATTTAATTATGCTGATTATTTTTCAAGCAGTGTTCAATCTAAAAAGGTGTATGAAGTTTGTCGAAAGTTTAACAAACCTATATTAGTTATGGAACCAGTAAAAGGGGGAGGATTAGTAAATCTTCCAGATGAGGCTAAGAAGCTTTTTGATGATTTAAATCAAAATTACAGTTATGCAAGTTATGCAGTAAGATTTGCAGCAGGTTTTGATGGAATTTATAAAGTTCTATCAGGTATGAGTAATTTTGAACAACTTAAAGACAATGTTGATTATATGAAAGATTTTATTCCATTAAATGAAAAAGAAATGGAAACAGTATTAAAAGTAGGAGAATTATTAAGAAATGCTGGAGGAATTGCATGTACAGCATGTAGATATTGTGTAGAAGGATGCCCTATGAAAATATCAATTCCAGATTTGTTTTCATGCTATAATGCTAAAATTCAATTCCAGGATTGGAATGCAGGATATTATTATAATATTCATACACAAGCTGGGCTAGGAAAAGCATCAGATTGTATAAAATGTGGCAAATGTGAAAAAATTTGCCCACAACATTTAGAAATAAGAAATCTATTAACAAAAGTTTCAGAAACTTTTGAATAAAAAGATGAACTTAAATTATATTATCATTAGATTAGGACCATCTAAATCAGTTATTTAAAATTAAAGAAATACATGTTAGAAGGAGTAAAATATGAATGAATATATTAATTTGAATTTAGAAAATATTAAAAATGAACATATTTGTTGTGCTATAGGAGATCCAAAACATCAAGAAGGTGTCGATTGTAAAAAAGAATGGATAAAAAATAAATTAAAAGATGGACATGTTTTTAGAAAATTAAATGCAAGAGGTAAGATATTTATTGAATACGAGCCAATAGAAACAGCATGGGTTCCAATTAATGGAGAAAACTATGAGTATATTTATTGCTTATGGGTAGCAGGAAGCTTTAAGGGTAAAGGAATTGGTAAAGAACTATTAGAATATGCTATAAATGATTCAAAAGAAAAAGGAAAAAGTGGTATTTGTACAATAGTTTCAAAAAAGAAAAAGCCATTTTTAGGAGAAAAGAAATTTTTTGAACATTTTGGATTTGAAGTTGTAGATAATATTTCTGACTATGAACTAATGGTACTAAAATTTAAAGAAGGAGAAACACCAAAATTTAATGAACCAGCAAGAAATATGAAAATAGATAGTCAGGATTTTACGATTTATTATAGTAATGAATGCCCTTATGTTGAATATGAAGTAAAAGAACTTTCAAACTATGCTAAAGAAAAAAATATAAAATTAAACTTTATAAAAATTGATTCAGTTAAAAAAGCCAAAAACGCTCCTTGCATTTTTAACAATTGGGCTAATTTTTATAAAGGAAAATTTATTTCTAATACAATATTAAATGCAAATGCTTTAGAAAAGTTATTGAAATAGAATTAAATGCATTAATAATTATATGGAGATGATCAAGTATGGAAATGTTTTATGTTTTAGTAATTCCTTTTTTGGGAACAACTTTAGGCTCAGCAATGGTTTTCTTTATGAAAAATAAATTAAATAAAAAAATAGAAAAAGTGTTATTAGGGTTTGCATCTGGAGTAATGATTGCAGCATCAATTTGGTCACTTTTAATTCCAGCAATTGATATGGCTGGAGAACAAGGAAAAATAAAGTGGATGCCAGCTACAGTTGGATTTTTATTTGGAATAATATTTTTACTTATTTTAGATAAAATAATTCCACATTTACATCTAAAAAGTGATAAGCCAGAAGGATTAAAATCAAAGCTTAAGAAAAGTACAATGATGATGCTGGCAGTAACACTTCATAACATCCCAGAAGGAATGGCGGTTCGGAGTTGTTTTTGCAGGGACAATGGCACAAAATACAGGAATAACATTAGCAGGAGCAATTGCATTATCAATTGGTATTGCAATTCAAAATTTTCCAGAAGGTGCTATAATTTCTATGCCACTTAAGACTGAAGGAATATCAAAGACAAAAGCATTTATATTAGGTACATTATCTGGAATTGTGGAACCAATTGGTGCATTAATTACAATAGGGTTAACTAATTTAGTAATACCAATTCTTCCATACATACTATCATTTGCTGCAGGAGCAATGATATATGTTGTAGTAGAAGAACTAATACCAGAGACAGAAAAAGGTATGCATTCAGATTTAGGAACAATAGGACTTGCGATTGGATTTATTATAATGATGATTTTAGATATTACACTCGGTTAAATATAAATTTTAAAATGGAGGAAATAAATGAATATTAAAGTTGTTACAGGTGGAGTTGTTGAAAAAAATGGGAAGTTTTTATTAGTTAAAGAGAAACAAGAGATTTGTAAAGGAAAATGGAACATTCCAGCTGGGGGATTAGATCCAAATGAATCATTAACTGAAGGAGCTGAAAGAGAAATATATGAAGAAACCGGTTGTAAAGTTAAAGCAACAGGAATATTAGAAATATTTAATGAGGTTTTAGAAGGAGTTAATGTAGTTTGTTTCTTTTTTGACACAAAGATTATAGATGAAGAAATTAAAGCAGATGGTAAAGAAATATCAAGTGTAAAATGGTTTACCTATGATGAAATACAAAATATGAAAGACGAGCTTAGAGCAGATGGGTATTTTTTAAGAATATTAAAAAATAAAATAGATAATAACATATTACCACTTGATTTGATTAGAATTACAAAAAATAATAGTAAAAGTAAATAATTATTTTAGAACATAAAACGAGAATATAGTTAAAAAATGTATACAAAATACACGTTTTTGTTGTATAATAGAACAAGATTTTTGAAAATTTAGAAGGAGATAATTTGCTTATAAAATGTATATCAAATCTAAAGGAAAATAAAATAGCAGATTTAAGTATAGTTGATATGCTAGAATAATAATTTGATATTAAATTCATTAATTGTAATGGGGAAATTATATGAATAAAAAAATGACTGGAAGAAATTGCTTAAATATGCAATACGAGGTATTGGAAGGATTATTTTTTGATAATAAAGAAGAAACAGATTCATATCTGTTATGTACTTCAAGAATAATAGATGACTACTATTTCAATTTAGCATATATAAAAAATAAAATTGATATTGAATTAATACAAATTCTAGAAAATCAATTTAAAGAAATAAATAGAACACCATCAATATATTTAAGTAGAGATGATATTAATTTTAGTGAAAATAAACAAATACTTTTAAATAATGGATATAGATTAAACAATATTGATGTATATATGGAATTTGAAAAAAATATTAAAATCGATATTAATACAGATATTAGAATTGTTAAAAATGAAAAAGATTACAATGATTTTATGAAGGTTTTGTCTTCTGCACATAATGATAAAATAGAAAATGATGAAGAAAGTTTATATTCAGGTGTAATAACAGAAAATTATTATAAAGCTATTAAAAATTCAATTAATAGTAAAAAGCATTTTCATTTCATTGAATATGATAATAACATACCAGTTTGTGTTAGTACATTAAACATTAAGGAAAAAATTGGAATTATAAATGATTTTGGAACAGCACAAGGCTACTGGAATATGGGATTTGGCAAACAATTAATGGCATATATGATAAATAAGTTTTATGAAATGGGTGGAAAAATTTTAACACTTAGTACAGAATACAAAAGTAAAAATCAATTGTTTTATGAAAAGGTAGGCTTTAAAGAAAAATATATTATGGAACAATTTATTAAATAAATTAATTAATTAAGAGTTAATGTTAAATTAATAATAAGAAAGGATTATGAAAAAAATGGAAGAAATGATTGATGTTCTTGATGAAAACGGAGTAAAAACTGGAGAAATTGTAACAAGAAAAGAAGTACATAAAAGAGGATTATGGCATAGAGCTATAGTTGTTGCAATTATAAATGAGAAAAATGAAATATTAATTCAACAAAGAAGTGCTAATAAAGATAAAAATCCAAATAAGTGGGATATTTCAGCTGCTGGACACATTTCGTCAGGGCAAGATGCTTTAATGGGTGCGACTCGTGAAATAAATGAGGAAGTAAGTGTTAATTTAGGATTTAATGTTGAAGTTAAAGAATTTAGATTTATGTATTCTTTTAGAAAACAACAAGTTTTTTCTGAAAATTTTATAGAAAATCAATTTTATGATTTTTTTGTCCTAAGACAAAATGGACTAAATAAGGATTCTATTAAATTTCAAAAAGAAGAAGTTCAAAATGTTGATTTTGTAACTATTTCACAACTAAACGAGATGCGTAAAAATGGTGAATTAGTCGAAAGAGAAGAGGTATATAGTGTTTTAAATGAATATTTATTTAGACTATAGTAAGAATTTAGTTTATGCTAGTATTGGAGGTAAAAATGGAAAAATTTGATGTTCTTAATGAATTTGGTGAATTTACAGGGAAAGTAGCAACTAGAGAAGAGTGCCATAAAAAAGGATACTGGCACAGAGCAGTTTATGCATTTATTATTGATGAAAACAAAAATATTCTGTTACAAAAAAGAAGTCCTAGTAAAAAATCATGGCCAAATTTGTGGGATCCACCTGTAGGTGGACATGTAAATAGCGGAGAATTTGGAAGACAAGCTATAATTCGAGAAACGAAGGAAGAATTAGGAATTCAAATATCAGACGATGATATCAAGTATTTATTATGCTCAACATCTATAAATATACAGGGAAATATAATAAACAAGCATTATGATGAATGTTATATGATTACAAAAAATATTGATACATCAGATATAGTTTTACAAAAAGATGAAGTTGAAGATGTTAAGTTTTTTTCTAAAGAAGAACTAATAAAAAGAATTGACAATAATTATGAAGGCTTAAGTGGGAAAACTGCAGTATGGAATTTTTTAAAAGTCATTTTAGAGAAAATCTAAAACGTATAATAAAATTATATTAAATCATAAGGAGGAAAAATGTTTTGTACTAATTGCGGTAAACAAATATCTGAAATAAGTAAGTTTTGTGCGTATTGTGGGGCAACTGTTCCTATAAAGAAAACACAATTAAAAGAAATTCAACTGATATTTAATAGACCCAAAAAGTTTTTTGCTTGTTTAGCTCCGATGAGAGTTTATATCGACAAAAAATTGGTTTTAGAATTAAAGAATGGAAAAAGTGGTAAGGTTATAGTCGAACCTGGAAAACATAAAATTTTACTTGAAATGTGGAGTACTAAAGGCGAAGAAGAATTTGAGTTTTCTAAAGAATATTCAAAAGTTAATTTAGATATTAGTTTAAAAATGGGGTTATGGAATAATAAACTAAATATATCAAATATAAGAAATGAAAAATAAAAGGAGATTAGATTAAAATGGTAAATTATTGTATGTATTGTGGTACAAAAATAAATGAAGGGGAAACCAAGTGTTCAAAGTGTGGAGCTGATGTTGCAGAAATTGAAGCAAACAACAATAATAACAATAATGAAGAAGTTTTAACATATAACGATGAAGAATATATAATCAAAAATGATGAAAGTAATAATACGGCAGAGAAAGCAGGAATTAATGGTTTAGCAATAGGTAGTTTTGTATGTTCATTATGTGGATTATTGGTATCAGGCTTAATATTTGGAATAATTGCAATAATTTTAGGTATTTCAGCAAAAAGCCAAATTAAAAAATCAAATAATAAAAAGGGAAAAGTATTAGCTACAGTAGGCTTAATTATAGGTATTATTGACATAATTGTTGTAGTATTATATCTAATTCTAAGATCAAAAAAATTGATTTAATTTTATTTGTTAATAATTGATTTAAAAATATACAAATAAAAAAGTTATGAAGAGAAAAATAATCTTCATAACTTTTTTATTTTATTAATTTTCTAATAGTATCATATAAGTAAGGTTTATATTCATCTATTGGAAGAGGTCTTTTTTCTAGAATAGAAGTAAAACAAGTTGAACTAACAAGTTCTAAGATCATAAATAGAGTAACTTCAGGATTAGGTAAATTAATATTATTATCTTTTACACCTTTTATAAATAAATTATATAGCCCCAATTCATCCTTATCTCCACCTTCATAAATCTTTATTATGGATTTATTATATATACCCCAAGATAGATTTTTAGAAATGAACTTAAGAAGCATAGGCTTTTTTTTAAATTCATCAATAACATAATTAATAATAAATATAATTTGATCAGAAAAATTTTGAATATAGTTTTTCCTTAGAGCAGTTAAAGCATCCTTAAAAAGCTTTTCTGATTTTTTTGTAATTAAAATATCTTGAAGCTCATATTTATCTTTAAAATATAAATAAAATGTACCTTTTGCAACTTTTGCATTATCTACAATTTCCTGAATAGAAGTGTTTTTTATACCTTTATCTGTAAACAAAGAAAAAGCTGTATCTAATAATCTTTGCTTTTTATTATTTTCATTTAATTGTTCCATAGGTTAATCCTCCTATAAAAGTATTATGACACATTTTTGACTAATAGTCAATATTATAATTAGAATGAATTAAAATTATAACTACATAAGATAATAATTAAATTAGCAAAATCTAATATATGTAATAGTAGAGAAAATTTGAAAATATTAAAGTATTTGCGATTATAGATAAAAGCTTTTTAAGCATAAAAGTTAAAATTTTAATAAATATATTGACTAATGGTCAGCAATTTGATATAATTTCGAATGACTAATGGTCATAAATAACAATAGAAAGGAGAAAAACATGAATATATTAGGAAAGACAATATGCAAATATAGAAAAATAATATTAATTATTGCAATTGTTTTACTAATTCCATCAATTATAGGAATGAAAACAACAAAAATTAATTATGATATATTAGTATATTTGCCTGAAACAGTAGAAACAGTCAAAGGAGAAAAAATTCTATCTGAAGATTTTAATATGGGAGGCTTTTCAGTTGTAATATTAGACAATATGAAAAATAAAGAAATATTAAAACTAGAAGATAAAATAAGAAAAATAGATAATGTTGAAAAAGTGTTCAGCATTGCAGATATTACTGGGACGGAGTTCCCTAAAGAAATGCTGCCAGATAAAGTAAAAGATATGTTATATGATGATAATAAAACATTAATGCTAGTAACATTCAAAGAGCAAATATCATCTGATGAAACAGTAAATTCAGTAGAACAGATAAGAAAAATAACAGATATGAGATGTAAAATTAGTGGAATGACGGCAACACTAATTGATACAAGGGACCTATCAGATTCTGAAGTAATTATTTATGTTGTGATTGCTGTAATTTTATGTTTAATAATTTTACAATTAGCATTAGATTCATATTTTGTACCAATATTATTACTATTAAACATTGGCTTTGCAATTTTATATAATATGGGAACAAATATATTTCTAGGAGAAATATCTTATATAACAAAATCCATAAGTGCAGTATTACAACTAGGAGTGACAATGGATTTTGCAATATTTTTGTATCATAGCTATGTACATGAAAAGAAAAACAGTTCATCAAAAGAAGATGCTATGGCTATTGCTATTAAAAAAACATTTTCATCAGTACTAGGAAGCTCTTTAACTACAATAGCAGGATTTTTAGCATTATGTAGTATGAATCTAACTCTTGGAAAAGACATAGGAATTGTTATGGCAAAAGGTGTTTTATTAGGAGTAATTTCAGTTGTCACAATACTTCCTGCAATGATACTTGAATGTGATAAAATCATTGAAAAAACAAAACATAAAGAAATATTACCTAAATTTACAAAATTGAGAGATTTTATAGTAAATAAATATATAGCTATTGCAGTTTTATTTGTGGTATTACTTCCAATTGCATTTTATGGATATAAAAATACAAAGATATATTATAAATTAGATAAATCTTTGCCAGAAACTTTATCTAGTGTTGAAGCAAATAATTTATTAAAAAATGAATTTAATATGGCATCAATGGAGATGCTTTTAATTGATAAAAATATACCAGAATATAAGGCAAATGAATTGATTAATAAAATCGAAAACATAGATGGTATTGAATGGGCTATTGGGTATTCAAAACTTGGAAGCCAGGGTATTCCTAAAGAGGCATTACCAAAAGATATAATTGATGTTTTCCAAAGTGAAAAATATCAAATGATTTTGATTAATTCTAAATATGAAATAGCAACAAATGAATTAAATGAACAAGTAAAAAAACTAAATACAATAATAAAAGAATATGATGGAAATGCTATACTTGCAGGAGAAGGACCTCTAATGAAAGACTTAGTTGAAATCTCAGATCATGACTTTAACAGTGTAAATGTTACATCAATAGCTGTAATATTTATAATAATGATAATAGTATTAAAATCTGGATTATTACCAGTAATATTAATATCAGTTATAGAATTTGCTATATTTATTAATATGGGGATACCATATTACACAAATGAAACTCTGCCATTTGTTGCATCAATCGTAATAGGTACAATTCAATTAGGAGCAACAATAGATTATGCTATTTTAATTACTAATAAATATATAGAAAATAGAAAAGAAGGGAAAAAAGCCAAAGAAGCTGTCAAAGAGGCCTTAAGTACTTCAATTTCTTCAATAATAGTAAGTGGATTATGCTTCTTTGGAGCCACATTTGGAGTAGGTGTATATTCAAAAATAGAAATGATAGGTTCTTTATGTGCATTAATGTCAAGAGGTGCAATAGTAAGTATGATAACAGTTATTTGCGTATTACCAGCATTTCTAATAATTTTCGATAAATTTATTTGCAAAACTACAAAAGGATTAAGAAATATTTGAATTGGGGAGGAGATAAAAAATGTTAAAGAAAGTAGGAATAAAATTATTAACAAGTACTATAATATGCACTATACTTGCATATTTTACAGCTCCTGTTTTTGCATATACAAAAGATGAAAGTGTGTATTCTAAATTAGACAATAATGGAAATGTCTACCAAACAATAGTAAGTGACCATTTAAAAAACAAAGAAAACAATGATTTTTTAAGCGATTTATCTGATTTAATAAATATTGAAAATGTTGGCGGAGATCAAGAGTATAAACAAGAAAATGGAAAAATAGTTTGGAAAGCAAATGGAGAAGATATTTACTATCAAGGAGAAACTAAAAAAGAATTGCCTATTGAGTGTAAGATCTCTTATAAATTAAATAATATAGATATTAAAAAAGAAGAAATAATTGGTAAAACCGGATTAGTAAAAGTAATATTTGAATTTACTAATAAAGAAGCAAGAGAAGTTATAATAAATGGTAAAAAAGAAATAATATATGTTCCATTTGTTGTTGGAATAGGAACAGTTTTTAATAATGAAAAAAATAAAAATATTGAGATAACAAGTGGAAAAGTAATTGACAATGGAAATAAATCTGTAGTATTAGGAATTGCAACTCCTGGAATGCAAGAAAGTTTGGGTATAGATAAAAATATAATTGATATACCAAATTCTATTGAAATCTTTATGGATGCTAAAGATTTTGAAATGGGCGAAATATATTGTTTTGCAACACCAAAAATAATAGAAGAAAATGATTTAAAGATTTTTAATAAAATAGATAAAATTTATTATATGGCAAATGAATTAAAAAATGGATCAAATCAATTAGTACAAGGAGCAACTAGGCTTTCAGATGGAGCAAATAAAATAAATAATGGTACACAAGAGCTATCAAGACAATTGAATATTCAAATTAATAAATATGAACTAGCAAGATCTAATTTATCAAATAAAAAAGAAATAGAAGAAAAAATTGTAAACGTTATAAATAGCCAAATTAATAAATTAATACCTGAACTAAAAAATCTTGCAGAAGAGGAAGCTAAAAATGTTGTTAAAAACAACCTAAAAGGTGAAAATGGGCTAGAGTCAAAAACTGCACAAACAGCACTAAATTATAGTAAGATTGCAATTGATACAAAATTAAATGAATTAAAAAATAATAATACTGAAATAAATATATCAGATGAAATAGTAAATGAAATACAAAAAGACATACAAATTGCTTTAAAGAATATACAAAATAAGCAAGACGTTCAAATGCTAGAAAATACAATAAAAAATATTATTATAAAAGATATTACAAACACAATAAAAGGAAAAACAACTGAAACAGTTGCAAATAACGTAAAAACAATTAAAAATGAAGTAAAAGATCCATCAGCATTATTAACTGAAAACGAAAGAGTTACATTAAATAAATCAAAAAGTGACATGGCAAAAGCTATGGTACCTGGAATAAAATTAGATGCAGCTTCAAAAGGAATTACATTAACTGACGAACAGGCTTATAACAAAGCCTTGAGTTCTGTAAATGAGTTAGTAAGTACAGTATCTAAAAAAACAATGGATAAAACTTTAGATCAAGTTCAAGATCAAACTCCTGAATTGGCAGAAAACACAATCAAAGAAATTACATCAAATTTAGAAACAAGTGGAGTATTGGAAAAAGCTATTTCAGATTATGCTACAAAAGTATCTTCTGAAATTCAAAAAACAGTTGGAAAAGATACTTTAAATGCTGTTAAAATAAATATAAAGAATGAAATCATTCAAGAAGTAATAAAATCTTTTAAAAATGATAATGCTTTACAAAGCCAAATTTCAACAAAGATTAAGAATGAGATAAATCCTACAATAGATAGTGTTGCAGAAAAAACAGCCGTAAAACTTGCAAATGATTTTACAGAAGATTTAGCTAATCAAATAGCAACTAATCTAATAAAAAAACAATTAAATGGTGAATTAACTGAAACAGAATTAGATAAAGAATTTTCAAAATATGAAAATTTAATTGATTCAAAATTGTCTGAAGTAGATAAAAGTGTTGAAACATTAAAAGGAGCATTAAAAGAATTAACAAATGGAACAAATTTGTTAGCTGATGGTGCAAATGAACTTCAAAATGGAATGAATAAATTTGATACAGAAGGTATTCAAAAAATATATAACATAGTAAATAATAATGTTAAAGATTTACAGTTAAGAGTTCAAAAATTAAGAGATTTATCAAATGAATATAAATCATTTACTTCAATTGATGAAAATGCAAAAGGAAATGTTAAGTTTATTATGATGATAGATAGTTTGAAAAAAGAAGAAAATAGAAATGATTCTGCATTACCTGAAGAAACAAAAAAAGAAAACTGAAATGTATCATTTAAATAATTATAAATAATGAGGAATAGAGTAAAATGCTTTATTCCTTTTTAGTTTGACAAAAAATATAAATTAAGTTATAATTAAATAACAAATGTTATTTAATTATAAGGTGGTATTATTTATGGCAAGAAAAGTTAAATTTAGTAAAGAGGAGATACTTGAAAAAACAAAAGAATTCATAAAAGAATTTGGAATAGAAAAGATGAATGCTAGGGATTTATGTAAGTATATTGGATGTTCAACTCAGCCATTATTTAAAAACTTTGAAAATATGGAAGAATTCAAAAAAAACTTAAAAAAATATTTACATGATTATTATGATAACTTTATAGAAAAAATAGTAGATAAAAATAATTATTTATTTACTATAAGTTATGCATATGCATTATTTTCATATAAAGAATCTAATATATTTAAAGCTCTCTTTATGAGCGATTTAGCAGGGACAAGAACAATTAAGGAAGTATTAGAATCGACTCAAAATATAGATACTATTAAATCTATTCCAAAGCAATATAAATTAAACAAAAAGCAATCTGAAAACTTATATAGAGATGTTAGATTTTATACACATGGTTTATCATGTCAAATCGCGTGTAAAAGTATTTTTGTTAAAGAAATTGAAATAAAACAATTAATAAATAATATTATTAAAAGTTTAATTGCTATATAAAACGAAAAAAGGAAGTGATTTTACTGAGAGAATTTATAAAGAATTTAAGACTAGTTTATAACTATGGAAAAAAATATAAAAGGTGTTTAATTATACAAATAGTATGCTGTATTATAAGAATATCTGTTACTATAAGTATTCCATTAGTATCAGCAAGATTTATTATTTATTTTACTGATTTTGTTTGGAACCAAGCAATATTTATGAGTTTAATTGTTTTATTTATAAATATATTGAATGAAATTGATATATTTATTATAAGAAAAAATACTCAAAAATTTAGAAGAGGAACTGTTAGAAATATACAAAATTCATTAGCAAAGGAAATTTTAAAATTGGAACAAACTACTTTAGATGCTAATTCAAGTGGTGCTTTTGTTCAAAGACTTACAAATGATACTGATAAAATGGCAGCTATGTTTACTGTTGGAATGGGAAGAGTAACACGATTTTTATCTAATATTGGTTCATTTGTTGCAATACTAATAATAGATTACCATATGTTTGTTTATTATTTACTATCTGCAATTATACTAACATTCTTTCATTACATTAAAAATGAAAAAGTAGGCAAAAAGGACATTGAATTAAGAAATCAAAGTGACAAAGTTGCAGGACTTACTGGAGAATTAGTAAGAGGAGCAAGAGATATTAAAATGCTATTTGCTAAGGATAGTTTTATGAAAGAATTAGATAAGAACATAAAACTTCAAAGTGAAAAGAATTTTCAGATGAGAAATGTTGATATGGGATTTAATCTATTAATAGATTTTTTAAAAGATGTTTTAGAGTTTTTAACTATAATAGTTTTAATATATTTAGTGTATAATAATATAGTTACAATTGCTATTGCGATTGCTCTTTATAGCTATAGAACAACAGTACTTACTGATTTAATGGAAAATGTATCATTATTATTAGAAGAATGTAAAAATTTTAATATTTCATGTAGTAGAGTATTTGATATTATTAATAATAAATCCAAAAAAGAAGTTTTTGGATCAAAGCATTTGAACACCATTAATGGAAATTTTGAGTTTAAAAACATATATTTTTCTTATGATAATGTAAATAAAGTTTTAAATAATTTAAGTTTAAAAATAGAAGCTAATAAAACATATGGAATTGTTGGAAAAAGTGGAGAAGGTAAATCAACAATATTCAATCTTTTATGTAGATTATATGATAGTGAAAATGGTAAAATTTTACTAGATAACATTGATATTAAACAATTAGATGAAAAATCTATTAGAGGAAATATAACAATAATTAACCAAAATCCATATATTTTTAACTTAAGCATAAAAGAAAATCTAAAATTGGTTAAAGATGAAATCACAGAGGATGAAATAGAAGAGGCATGTCGTTTAGCATGTCTTGATAGTGTTATCAAAAAATTACCAAATGGATATGATACAATTGTTGGAGAAGGTGGAGTTAATCTGTCTGGCGGACAAAGACAACGATTAGCAATAGCAAGAGCATTAATTCAAAAAACAAAAATTATTTTATTTGATGAAGCAACATCTGCTTTAGATAATGAAACTCAAAGAGATATTCAAAAAGCAATTGATAATTTAAAAGATAAATATACAATCGTTATAATTGCACATAGATTATCTACAATAGTGAATTGTGATAAAATCATGATATTACAAAATGGTACAATAACAGATAGTGGTACTCATAAAGAATTATTAGAATCAAATATAGAATATAAGAGATTATGCGAAGTTGAAATGGTTTGATAGTACAATTGAATAATTAACATTAACTATGAATATAATAAAGAACAAAGCTAATAATCTTAATCTTAATAATAAATTGGAACATTTTACATTGTACAAATTATCAAAAATAAAGACAATGTATTGACAAAATATTTACGTGAATGTATAATTATAATAGAAAGGGGGAATAAATATGGCTCAAACTTTAGTAAATGTCCGTATGGATGAAGATGTAAAAAAAAGTATGGAAGAAACTTGCAAAGAATTGGGAATTACAATAAGTACAGCATTTAATATTTTCGCTAGAAAAATGTGTAGAGAAAAAAGAATACCTTTTGATGTTTCTATTGACCCTTTTTATTCAGTAAACAATATTAAATCTATAAAGGAATCAATAAATCAATTAAAAAGTGGAAAAGTAATAACCAAAACACTTGAAGAACTAGAGGAGATGGAAAATGAATAACATAATGTTTACTGAAAAAGCTTGGAATGAATATTGCTATTGGCAGTCACAAGACAAAAAGACATTAAAAAGAATCAATCAACTTTTAAATGATATAATACGAAATGAATTTGAAGGCATAGGAAAACCTGAACCATTAAAAAATGAATTTAGTGGCTATTGGAGCAGGAGAATTGATGAAGTAAACAGATTAGTATACACAATAGAAAATAATCAAATTGAAATAATTCAATGTAAGGGACATTATAATGATTAAATTTAAGTAAAAACTCTTCAAAGCTCAAATGAAGAGTTTTTTGCTATTTTAGTTGAAAAAAATGTAAAAAAGATGTATTATTATAACATTAAGAATTAAAAAATACAGTAAAATTTAGCAAAGGAATATAGTTAATTATGAAAAAAAACAATCTATCAAGTGTTTTAAAAAAAATATATAAATTACTTGATAAAAGGCAAAAACTACGATTTTTAATAATTATTATAATAATGATTATTTCTGCTGTATTAGCACAAATGACGCCAAAAGCAATAGGATGGCTTACAGATGATATTTTATCAAAAGACTTAATTTCATTTGAAAAAGTTATACCTTTTCTAATTTTTATTCTTATTGTCAATGTTGCTAATGAAATAATCAAAATTGTTAGAAGAGTATTAGTTGAAGATACGGCAACTCGTACAGAAAAAAAGGCAAGAAGTAAAGTAATAAAATCACTATTAATGGCGCCACTGTCATATTTTAGAAAAAATATGACAGGAAATATTCATGGTAGATTAAATAGATGTTTAGATGGTACTATAAAACTTGTGAAACTATTATTTATGGATTTTGCTCCAGCAATTTTTAACAGTATAGCGGCAATTATTACCATATTTATAACTCTTCCAATTTCACTTGCTTTACCTATGATGCTTGTAATTCCAATAGGAGTTTTTATAGTTCTAAAACAAATAAAGAGTCAAAAAGGAATAAGAGTCGAATTATTAAATAGTAAATCAGAAATGGATGGTACAATAGTAGAATTAATTAATGGAATAGAAGTAATAAGAATATGTGATAGTTTAGACTTTGAAACAAATAGATTTGATGACAAATCAGAATATTTAAGAGCGAAAGAAATGAAACATCATAAAGCTATGGCATTATTTGATTGTTTAAAGTTTATAAATCAAGCGGTATTTACAGTATTAGTTATTGGAATTTCAACATATTTGGCTACTAAAAATATTATTTCTGTAGGTAGTGTTTTAACTGCTTATTTATGTTTTAACCAATTATTAAAACCATTAGAAGAACTACATAGAATATTTGACGAAGTATCAGAATGTACAGTACTTGCAACAGATTTCTTTAAAATGACTGAAATTGAAAATGACTTTTCATATTTACCAATAACCGAAAAATCTAAAGATAAAGATACTGATGAAATTATTAATATGGAAAACATTACTTTTTATTACCCAGAAAGCGAGGATAAGGTTATTCTAGATAACTTTAATATAGATATTGATAAAGGGACTTACCTTGGAATTGCTGGACCATCTGGTTGTGGTAAATCATCTTTAATAAAATCAATATGTAAATTAGAAAAAGCGACTGGAACAATAATTATTGATAATACCAATATAAATAATTTAACAAGAAAAGATATTTCAAAAATGATTGCATTAGTTCCTCAAAGTCCATTCTTAATTGCAGGAACAATATATGATAACATTATATATGGAATAGATAGAGAAGTTTCACAAGAAGAGGTTGAAGAAGCAGCAAAAAGAGCATTTATTTTTGATTATATCGATAATTTACCAGAAAAGTTTAACACAATGGTTTCAGAGGGAGGAAACAACTTATCAGGTGGACAAAGACAGAGAATTGCTATTGCAAGAATTTTCCTAAGAAAACCTAAAATATTAATATTAGATGAGGCTACATCAGCATTAGATAATACATCTGAAAAACATATACAAGAAGAAATTGAAAAAATGAAAGAAGAAAATAATACTACAATAATAGCAATCGCTCATAGGTTAACAACCTTAAAAAATTGTGATAGAATAATAGTATTAAATAAGGGACATATTGAAGAAGAAGGAAAATTTGATGACTTAATAGTAAAAGGCGGAATGTTTAGTGATATGTACTTTGGAAAATTAAATTAGTTTTATTTGGAGGTTCAATATGGAAAACATAGTATTATGTGGAAGTATGAAAGTAAAAGAAAAAATAATTGATGTAGCAAATAGATTAGAAGAAATGGGATATAATGTATTATTACCTGTAGAATGTATGCAAGGTCTAGATAAGGTAATTGCTTCACGTGCTCATTTTGACAGAATTGTAAATAAAGATAATGAAATTGTATTAATAGTAAATGAAAAGAAAAATGGAATAGAAAATTACATAGGTCCAAATAGTTTTGCTGAAATTGCATTTGGATTTTATCATAATAAGAAAGTGTTTTTATTAAATGATATTTATGAACCATATAAAGATGAAATACTGGGCTGGGGAGTTACACCTTTAAAGGGTGATTTAAATCTTTTGTGGAGTATTGAATAATAATGTATAAAAATCTCGAACGATTATAAAAGAGATTTATTGAAAACAATTGCATATTTTAAAATTTATAGTATAATAGTATTTATAAAGGTAGTCATAATATCAATGATCAAAAAAAGCAGACATATTGGGATGTCTGCTTTTATCTTATCATTGAAAAATTTTCAAGACAAGATCAATAACTCTCAAGATTGTATAAATCTTATCTATAAAGTAAAATACTTTATGTACAAATTTATAAAACCTTGCAGAGTTTTTTTCTCTTTTGTTTTTTGGTAGCCATAATATCACCTCCTTTCGAGGCCTATGACCTAAAATGTAGTATAGCATGTAAAATATGCAAAATTTGTAGTAATATGTAGAAGTAAAAAAATTTTTAAAAAAGTGAAACCAAAATGGTAAATAATACAATATATTAGTATAAGGTATCTTAAAATAAATTAAATAAGGAGTTTAGATCTAAATTGAAAGCAAATAAAAAAATTAGAGAATACTTTGAAAATAATGAATTGAATTTAGAAGTAATAATAAATGAATATAGTGGATATGTTTATAAAATAGTAGAAAATATGTCGAATGAAGATTTATCAAAAGAAGATAAAGAAGAAATACTATCAGACACATTTGTTGTATTATGGAAAAATAAGGAAAGGTTAGATATTAATAAAGAATTAAGTCCTTATATTGCTGGAATTACAAAAAACTTAGTAAGAGAAAAAAACAGAATAATAAATATAAATTATGATATTTCAGACTATGAAAATATAATCCAAGATTTTACAAAAATTGACATGATGTGTGAAGAAAGAGAAAAAATTGAGATTATAGATAAAACCGTTAAAAAAATGAAAAAGAAAGATATCGAAATATTTGAATTGTACTATTATTCTTCTATGAAATATAACGAAATATCAAACATATTAAAAATCTCTGAATTCAGCATTAAATCAAAATTATTTAGAATTAGAAAAAAGATAAAAAAAGAATTATTAAAAGGAGGGTATAGTGATGAAGTATAAAGATTCAAATCAAATTTTAAATGATGTAAAACGAAAGATTTCTATATCCAACTTGCTAGAGGAGGAGAAAGTAGATATGGTAAAAAGTAAAAAAACAATTTTTAAAAGCATTGCAGTTGCTTGTTGTACTGTACTTACAGTAACTGGTGTTGTTTTTGCTAAAGATATAGGTGGATTTGTTAGTAATATATTTGGTTGGACCAGTGGAGGTGTAAATACTGCTGTAGAGAATGGATATGTTGCAAATGTAAATACAGAATTTCAAGAATCAAATGATATAAGTGTTTCAGTTAATTCATTTTTATTAGATAATGATAATTTTGATATAACTTTTTATATAAAACTGGGAGATAAGCATAAAAAGTTTCTTGACGATTTTGAAGTTGAATATAGCAAAATTGATTTAAAAGATTTAAAAATAGTAAATGAAGAAGGGAAAAAAATATTTGCTACAGATCAAGGAGAAGAAGAAGAGCGTAAAAAGGCATATGAAGAATTTGAAGAATATAAAAAATTAGGTAGAACAGATAAACATGATGAAATTTTTGAAAAATATGATTTATATTCCGGTGGATATAGTTTTGGCGCTGATAAAGTTGGAGATAACGAGTTTAAGTATAATATAACTACAACAGAAGTAACTGAAAGTTTTCCAATTGCTAAAAAAATAATTATCACTTTTAATAAGGTACAAATATATAATTCTAAAGATTACAAGGTAGCACCATGGCTTCTACCTGATGATGATAAATGCTTTACAGGTGAGTGGAGATTTGAAATAGATGTGCCAGAACAGATGATAAATAGTAGAAAGCCAATTATATATAAGATGCAATCATGTAATGATAAAAAAACAAAAGTAGATTCTACAGCAACATTAACAAATACTGCATTTAAGATTTCTATTCCTGAAACATCAACAGATAAAATTGATTATGATTTATTAAAAGTAGAACCACCACAAAATATATTTGATAAAATTGCACTTGGTAGAGCATATGTTGAAACTTCAGATGGAAGAAAATTCGAATCATCTGGAGGAGATGGAGGATACAGCTTTAATTCAAAAGAAAATAAAATTGAAAATTATTCTGAGACTTTTGATTTAACAAAATTTGATGCAACAGATAATTTAAAAGTTCACATTTTTACAAATTCGGGCAAGGAAATTATAATTAAATATAAAAAAATAAAATAAAGGTTAGATTAATTCTAATCTTTTCTTTTTTCTAATTATAGTATATAATTAGAAAAAAATAATAAAGGAGGATCTTTATCTTTATGATATCTAAAGAAGATATAGAATTAGCTAAAAAAGCAAGATTAAATGCTTGTTCACCTGGAGGTAAATTTCAAGTAGGAGCAGCATTAAGAACAAAAAATGGAAAAGTATATTTAGGATGTAATATTGGAAATAATGGAATACAATCAATTTGTGCTGAAAGAACAGCTTTTGTAAAAGCCCTTTCAGAGGGAGAAAGAGAATTTGAAAGTATTACTGTAGTTGGAGCACCAATAGGACAAGAGCCTACAGAAAAATGTTTACCATGTGGATATTGTAGGCAATTTATGAGTGAATATGTTGATGAATTTTTTAAAATAGGTGTTGTTGATAAAGAAAATAATATTGAAGAATTTACGATAAATGATTTATTACCACATAGCTTTAAATTTTAGGAAAAAATTGGAGGTTAAATTAAATGGAAATACAAAATATATTAAATGAAATTGAACAAAATACAAAAGAGGTTAATCCTGAATTAAAGAAATATATTAAAGAAAATATTTTTCCAAAATATGAAAAAAATGACAAAGGACATGGAATACTACATATATTAGAGGTAATTAGAAGATCTTTTGAATTAAATAAAAATTTAAATTTAGGATTAGACAAAAACATGATATATGCAATTTCGGCATGTCATGATATTGGAAAATATATAAATAGCGACATACATGAAAAAATTGCAGCTGAAAGCTTTATTAAAGATGATAATATGAAAAAATTTTTTACAGATGAACAAAGGACAATTATAAAAGAAGCAATAGAAGATCATCGTTCTTCTAAAAAAGATAATCCAAGAACAAAATATGGAGAACTTATTTCATCAGCTGATAGAAATACAAGAATTGAAATTGTATTTATTAGAAGCTTTTTTGTAGCACATGAAAGAACACCAGAAATGAATATAGAAGACTATCTTGATTTTACATTTAAAAGATTATCAAAAAGGTATAGCATAGATGACCCAGAAAATATGTTTCTAGAAGATGATGTTTATAAAAAGTTTTTAAAAGATATGAGAGATTTATTATCAAGGGAAACAGATTTTAAAAATAAGTATTGTGAAATAAATCATATTCAATCTAGAAATAATAGAGTCTGTGATGAACCAGGGGAACTGGAATATTGTGAAAAAATAGAGTTTTAATTGGAGAATTAAAATATGAAAAAGAAAGTTCTAATTATTATTAGTATAATTTTAATATTTATTATTATTGCATTAGTTTTAAAATTTAAAATAAATAATAAAGAAAAAAATACAATAGACAACAACAATTCTAATACTGCACTAATTAATTCAAATGAAATAATGCAAAACGTAAATACAAATGTAGAAAACACAAATACCAATTCTAATATTCAAAATACAGATAAAACAGAAAAGAATGAAACTACAAATAATAAAATAGAAATATCCAAAAAAGAAGAAAAAAAGACTGAAGAAAATATAGAAAATAATAATAATGAAATTAAAAATACAAAAAATAATGAAAAGAAAACTATTGTTATTGATCCAGGACACCAAACAAAAGGAGATACATCAAAAGAACCAATTGGACCAGGTGCAACAGAAACTAAAGACAAAGTAACAACTGGAGCAACAGGGATTGTTACAAAACAAAAAGAGTCAGAGCTTGTTTTAAAAGTAGCATTAATGCTAGAAAAAGAACTAGAAAAACAAGGATATACAGTAATAATGACTAGAACAACAAATAATGTTAATATTAGTAACAGCCAAAGAGCTAAAATTGCAAATGATGCAAATGCAGATGCTTTTATTAGATTACATGCAGATTCTTATGATAATCCGAGTGTTAATCGGAATTTCTGCATTATGCCAAACATCTAATAATAAATATAATGGAAATATTGCAGATAAAAGTTATAAATTATCTAAATCTATATTAGACAATTTAATAAAAAACACTGGAGCTAAAAATAGAGGAGTAACTAAAACAGATACAATGAGTGGCATAAATTGGAGTAAAGTACCAGTATCTATAATAGAAATGGGATTTTTAAGTAACGAAAAAGAAGATAAACTTCTTGCAAGTTCAGAGTATCAAGAAAAACTTGTTGTAGGAATAGCAGATGGATTAAAAGAATATTTTAAATAAAGAATGTGGAGGCGCATATGAGCGAAATATTAAATAAAGTTGAAGAACTAGAAGGTTTTAAAAATATGAGAATTGTTGATAATTTTTATCAAACTTCAAGTTTCTTTCCAATGCCTACAATTGAGATTTCAACAATAGATGAAAAAGGATTTGCAAATATAGGATCATATTCATTATGTTTTCCTTATTATATCGCAGGAAAAGATTATTATGCTATGATTTTAGAATGCAGAAATAGTTCGAACACATGTAAGAATTTATTAAGAACTGGGAAATGTGCACTTAATTTTATAACAGATGAAAAAAAGTATTTTAAAGAAGCTGTTAGACTGGGGTTTCCTGGAGAAACACCTGAAGAAAAGATGAAAGAATGTGCCTATACTCTAATTGATGGAAAGAGAGCTAGAGAAAATACGAATGAAAAATATCCTAAAATAATAAAAGAAGCATATCAGGTATTTGAATGTACATGGGTAAAAGAATTAGACAATGCTGAAAATGATAAAATTCAAGAAGAATATAAAGGACCATATCATAATTTTAATGGAATTACAAGCGAATTTGGAGCTCATTTTATTTTAAAAATTGATAATATTCTTATGAAAAATAAATACTATGATACAATAATAAATGGGGTAACAAGTTCGGGGTTTCCTAATATACCTGTTGATTATGGATATAGAGATAGTAAAAACTTTTGGTATTCAAAATTTAAAAGACCTATTTCTATGCCAATCCCCAAAGATAAAGGGGTAGGATTTGAATCTGTTAAGTATGCAGCAGAGAGAATAGATCCAGATGTAAAATTTACTGATGAAGCTTGTAAAATGCTTATAAAAGTTCCAAGAGTTTTTTTAAATATGGTTCTTAAAGGATGTGTTCAATGGGCTAGAGATAATAATGTAACACTAATTACAGAAAAAGAAATAGAAATTATTAATGATAAAAGAAGTAAAGAAAAGAATAATAAGAAATAAAGCTAGTTATAAATAAACAATAAAGAAATATCGAAAAACAATAAATAAATATTGACAAACAAAAATATATGTTATATAATTCCTTCATAATTAAATTATGGAGGAATTATTTTTATGAAAATAATAGGGGAAAAAGGAATTGGAAAAACTTTAAAACTATTTTTACAAATATGTTTTTATTTAGGAGCTATAGCTTTAATATTTTTACCATTTATATTAAATAAAATAGGATTTAACCTATTTTCTAGTATGATTGTTATTTACCCAAATGGTATAGTTTTATTGGTTATTACTTATAAATTTATTGGATTTTTTGATAGTTTAAAAAATAACAAACCATTTTGTGATGAAAATGTAAGTATTTTTAAAACATCTGGAATTGCATGTGCAATAAGTTCATTACTATGGTTTAGTGATATTTTTTATGAATTAATATTCATTGAAACTGTAGATATCATTTTCTATAGCATTTTAATATTTTTATGTGTTTTATTTTTTGGATTTTCAATTGCATTCTTTATTCTTGCAGAGCTATTTAAACAAGCGACTGAATACAAGAAAGAAAATGATCTTACAATTTAACGGAGGGATTTAAATGATAATAGTTAATTTAGATGTAATGATGGCTAAAAGAAAAATATCTTCAAATGAGTTAGCTGAAAAAATAGGTATTACACCAGCAAATTTATCTGTTTTAAAAACAAATAAAGGAAAGGCTATTAGATTTTCTACATTGAATAAATTATGTAAGGTGTTAAATTGTATGCCAGGGGATATTTTGGAATTTCAGGATATAGGAGATGATGAAGAAAATGATTAGTTTGGGAATTGGAGCAATTATTTTTGCTATTTGGTTTGTAATTTTACTTGTTGGAAAATCGATAGGTTTATCTATGTTACTTTTTATAATACCATTTTCTATATTTTTTGTTTATATTTTAGGGAAAAAAGGAAACATAAAAAATGAAAAAATGCTTATATTTTTAATACCAATTTATTTATTATCAAGTATATATTTTTTATTTGATAATGCTTTTTTCAATATTGTAAATTTAATGGTAATACCAACATTGTTTAGTGTTATGTATTTTGGTGTAATTGAAGAAAATTTTAGTATTAACAAACAAAAAATTGGAGAAATGATAGCATCTATATTTATTCCATTTAATTATATTGATAAGGGGTTAAAATCATTTAAACAAGGGATTAATGAAAGTATAAAAATTAATATAAAAACTGAAAATAAAGGAATTATTAAGAAATTTTTAAAAGCACTTTTAATTACGGTGCCTATTGTATTAGTGATTATTGTATTATTATCAACAGCAGACGAAATGTTTGCGAGTATATTTACAAGCTTTAATAATTCATTTACTAAATTTATGACTTCTATAAATTCTGCAACATTTTCTATGAAAACATTTATAGCTGCTATTTTATTTATATACTTTATTGGATTGTTTTATTTTATATGCCAAAAAAAAGAAATTATACATGGAGAAAACAATTTACTAATTAAAATAAAAGATAATTTCACAATTAAAATGATATTAATATCATTGAATGTTATCTATTTAGTATTTTGCTATATACAAATAAAAAGTCTATTTATACAAGGAAGAAGTTTTAATTATGCAAACTTCGCAAAACAAGGATTTTACCAGCTTATGGTTGTTTCTGTAATTAATCTAGTTACAATATTGATTGCTAAAAATAGTGAAAATAAAAATGAAATAAAATCAAACAGATTTATAAATTGTATGAGTATTCTAATGATTTTGTTTACACTTATCATTGTTATTTCAGCAGGTTTGAGAATGCATTTTTATGAAAGCGCTTATGGATATACCTTATTAAGGCTACTAGTTTATTGTATTTTATTTACTGAAACTATATTATTTATACCTACAATACTTTATATATTAGATAAAAAAGTTAATTTACCAAAGGCATATTTTACAATTGTACTTACTATATACATATGTATGAATTTTGCTAATTTTGATAATATTATCGCTAAAAGAAATGTAGATAGATATTTTGAAACAGGAAAAATTGACTTAGACTATTTAATGGATAATACTCGAACAGGTTCGATAAATCAATTAATTAGAATTTTAGATAATAATAATATACCTAATATTACAAATAAGGATAAAGAATATGTTAAAAATAAAACTATGTCATATCTTAAATACACATATAAAAGAGCTTTATATGAAAATATGGATTTTAGAGATTATAATCTTTCAAAGATAAATGCTAGAAATGCGATCATAAGAAAACTTACAGATAATTTAGAATAATGTCTTTAAATAGTTTTTATAAAAACAATAATATACTATTGATTATTATATTCTTTTTATTTATAATTAAATAAAAAAAGGAGGAATAACTAATGAAAAAATTTATTCTAATAATTGTTGCTTTATTAATTATAATAGCAGTTTTAGCAGGAACTTTAATTAATACAATAAAGAATCAAAAAAACTTTAAGAGATACAAAAATGTAATATCTCAAGATGAGGTTGAAAAAACACTTTTTGAACAACCAATTTCTACATCAAGAAATGGGGAATTACGTATTGGAATAAAATGTCCGGACAATGGAGATTTTCATGCTGAATTATCTATTTATGAAGCTAAAGAAGGCAAATATGAAAAAATATTTAGTTGTCCAGCTGTAATAGGAAAAAACGGAGCTGGAAAACAGTCAGAAGGAGATACCAAAACTCCACTTGGTACATGGAAAATTGGAGAAGCATATGGAATCAATGATGATCCAGGAAGCAGAGTAAAATATACTAAAGTTACAGATGATATGTATTGGTGTGCTACAGGAAAAAATGGAAAAAATTATAACAGATTAATTTATAAGAGTGATAATCCTGAGGCAATTACAGAAGATGATGAACATATTATAGATTATCCAACTGTATATAATTATTTACTAGATTTAGGTTATAATTTAGCAGGTGCACCATATGCTGGAAATGCAATTTTTCTACATTGCTGGAGAGGTGAAAATAATCCAACAGGAGGTTGTGTTGGAATTTCTGAAGAAAATATGATTAAAGTATTGCAAACAATAACACCTGATACCACTGTTACAATTTATTAAAAATTATTAATTTATTAAAATATTAATATGAGCTATCAGAAATGATGGCTCTTTTAAAATTCTTAATTTTCAAACTGTTACTTGTTTTTAATTCCAATTTGTTGTATAATACTTTGTGCTAAAAAGGAGAGTCGAAAAATGAAAGAATTAGATTTAGGAAAAGGGAAAATTAGTAAACTAATAAGAAAGTTTGCAGTACCATGCATTATAAGCCTTATAATTGCATCTTTATATAATATAGTTGATCAGATTTTTATTGGATGGAGTAATGCAGGAAGTTTTGGAAATGCAGCAACAAATATTGTATTTCCATTTACAGTTATAGCACTTGCTTTTGCTCTTCTTATTGGTGATGGATCTGCAACTTTATTTAATTTATCAATAGGAGCAAAAGATAAAGAAAAAGCAAATAAAAGTATAGGAAATGGATTAGTTTTATTAATTTTTTTATCTATTTTTTTAACTGTGTTTGGATTATTATTCTATAAACAAATCCTTAAAGTTTTTGGTGGAAACATAAATGAAGAAATTTGCTATAATTATGCAAAAGAATATTTATTAATTATATGCTTAGGACTTCCATTTTATATTATAGGACAGGGACTAAATAATCTAATTAGAAGTGATGGAAGTCCAAAATTTGCGATGTTTGCAACAATATTAGGTGCAGTTTCTAATATTATTCTAGACCCAATTTTTATATTTGTATTAAAGATGGATGTAAAAGGTGCTGCAATTGCTACAGTTATTGGACAAGTTTTATCATTTGCAGTAACAATTATTTATTTAAAAAAACCGAAACAATTTAAAATTACTAAAGACTCTATTAAATTTGATAAAAAAATATGTAATAGAATTTTTGGACTAGGAGCTTCATCATTTATTACCCAGCTTACAATGGTTATAACAATTGCAGTTACAAATAATCTGGTTTCAAAATATGGATATATGACATATAGCTCTACAGGAGTAGTATTTGGATCTGTAATTCCTCTTGCTGTAATTGGTAACTGCATGAAAGTATTTGGAATTGCAATATCTATTGTAGTTGGTGTTGGCTTAGGTGGAATGCCAATTATTGGATTTAATATGGGAGCTGGAAATACTAAAAGAGTAAAAGAAACTATAAAATATGTCTTAATTATCAATGGAATAATAGGTGCAATTGCATTTGCATTATTCCAATTATTTCCAACACAAATTATTAATATATTTGGAAATGGTAATTCACCTGAATATATTGAATATGCAAAATATTGTTTTAAAATCTTTTTGGGTGGTATTATTTTAACTTGTTTAATCAAATCTACTTCTATGGTTTTACAAGCTATGGGTTCTGGTTTAAAATCAACAATACTTGCTTTATTACGAGATATAATATTTAGTGTCCCATTATTTATCTTAATTGCAACTATTTCTCAAAATGTTGTAACAATGATGTGGGCATCTGTAATATCAGATATATTAGGATTTATTGTTTCGGCAATTTTATTAAAAACAGAATTTATTAAATTGGAAAAATTAGATACTATTTCTGAGACAATTGATGAAAATATTGAAGTAAGCAATTCAAAATTAAATCAAAAAATAATTATTACAATATCAAGAGAATATGGATCTGGTGGACATTATGTTGGACAAATACTTGCAAAAGAATTAGGTGTTAAATTTTATGATCAAGAAATCATTAACTTGACAGCAAAAGAATACGGGTATTCTATAAATTATATTAGAAAAAATGAAGAGCAAAGCAGTAAGCCTGCATACTTTTATTCTTTAGATGATAGTCTATTTGAATCTGAAAGTAAAGTGATTGAAAAAATAGCTGAAGAACAATCATGTGTTATAGTTGGAAGATGTGCCAATTATGTTTTAAGAGATAGAACAGATACTATTAATATTTTCTTATATTCTGATATGCCATCTAAGATTAATAGAGTTGTAAATTACTATGGGATAAAGCGAGAAAATGCTGAAAATGAAATTAAAAGAATTAATAATCAAAGGGCTAAGCACTATCATCATTTTACAAACAGAAAATGGGATTCGTTTGAAAACTATGACTTAAGCATAAATGTAGATAAATTAGGAGTTGAAAAAACAGCTCAAATTATTAAAAATTATATAAATATATTTAATATAAAAAGCATAGCTAATATAGATTAAGCATTGATTTTTAGAAGTATAGTTTTGAATAACTATATTTCTTTTTTTTACTTGTATTTTTATTAGTTTTGATATATAATCTTGATATCTAATTTATAGAAAAAGTATAAAAATAGGAAAAAGAGAACTAATAAATGAATAAATTCGAAATAAGTAATGATCAAACTAAAATAGTAAAGAAAAAAAACAATCTAAAAAAATGTACTAAATGGATTATTTTAGCAGTTTGTATATTAAGTTTGGTTTCATTAATAATTATTGTGAGATTAAAAACAACTTTGAACATTGATAAAATAGTTTATAATTGTATTTTTAATATTTTTAAATCAATTAATTTAGTTAATGTTGCAATATTTATTACAAATTTAGCAAATAAGTATTGGTTAATAATAGTTTCTATAGTATTTATACTATTATTAAAAGATAAAAAGATGGGTTTTATTATCTTATTAAATCTAGCGTTAGCTGCAATTTTAAATCATACTTTAAAACAAATAATTAGACGCCAAAGACCAAATGAAAACTGCTTAGTTTTTGAAAAAGGATTTAGTATGCCATCTGGACATTCTATGGTAGGAATGGCTTTTTATGGATTTTTAATTTATATTATTTTAAAAAGAGTAAATAATAAATTTATAAAATATTTTCTAATAACATTGCTTAGCTTATTAATAATTAGTATTGGTATAAGTAGAATATATTTAGGAGTACATTATTTTAGTGATGTTATTGCTGGATTTTTATTTGCAATATCATATTTAATAGTGTTTATAACAATTATTAATAAATATGTTAAAATTTAAGACTAAAAAGGTTTATAGGTAATCCTTTCAAAAAACTAAATTTTATTAAAATAGGAGTATAAAAAATGAGTGTAAATGTATTTAATGAAAATAACTTTGAAAATGATGTTTTAAAAAGCGAAGGGAAAGTGCTAGTTGATTTTTATGCGGATTGGTGTGGACCATGTAAAATGATGAGCCCTGTTATCGAGAAAATTTCTGATGAAATTGGGGATTTAGCTAAAGTTGGTAAAATTAATGTAGATGAAAATGGTTCTATAGCACAAGAATATAATGTTATGAGTATTCCAACTATAATGGTTTTTAAAAATGGAAATCCAGTAAAAACTTTTATAGGTGTAACTGACAAAAATGAAATTATAGATGCTATTAAATCGTTATAATTTCATGGTAAAATTTAAAAAAAGATAGGAAACAGTATTAATGAAGGTAAATAGTGAACTAAAAGAGTATATAGAAAGTAATATTATTCCCTTATATAAAAATAATTTTATAGGTGATGGAGAAGATAGAATTCAATATGTCATAAATAGAAGCGAAGAGATAATAAACGAAAACAATTTAAATATAGACAATGATGTTTTGTATACAGCAATTAGTTTTCACGATTTAAGACTAAATAATGATGAAAAAAATCATGAAATTACTAGTGGAAATATTATGTACAAAGATGAATTCCTAAAAAAATTCTTTTCAAATGAAGAAAGAATTTTAATTAAAAATGCAATAGAAGATCAAAGAGCAAATTTGGAAAAAGAACCAAGAAATATATATGGTAAAATTTTGTCTTCAGCATCAAGAAACTCATCTGTTAAGCAGTGTTTAATTAGATCATATCAATACGGAAAAAAGAAAAGTCCGTTAGCAAATGATGATGAAATTATAGAAGAATCCTATTATGCAATTTTGAATAAATTTGGAGAAGGCGGATATGCCAGATTTTATTTCAATGATTCAAAATATAATAGTTTTTTAAAAGAAATAAGAGAATTATTGAAAGACAAAGATATGTTTATAAATGAACAAAAGAATATTATAAAAAATACAAAAAAATAAAAGGGGGAAAATGCTATTAAAAAGATTATTGTTATTTTATCATTAGTTTTACTAAGCATTTCTTTTTTTATAGTTTTAAAAGAAGGAAAAGAAAATACTATAAGAATTTACATAGGAGAAAAAGAAAATATAGAAATAAGCTATGATGAAAACATCATAAAATGTACTGAAGAAGTAGTAGATGATTACTTAATTATTCATATTAGTTCAGTAAATGTAGGAAAAACAGCTATTAATGTAGATTTTGATATAAAAGATGAAAATAATGAAATTATAAGAGAAAACAACCAATATAATATTTATGTACATAGAACAGGAGTGATAACTACAATAAGTTATTTTGGATATTGCAATGGTGATATTTCCTTTATTATATCTATATATATAATAGTAATTACAATACTTATTTATTTAATCACAAAGGTGGTTAAAAATATAAAAAATAATCCTTATTCATATAAGAATGTAAGAACACTGGGCTTAATTATATTTATAAGTATTCCAGTATTGTTTAATTTAGCATTTTTTATTTATGACTATATTTATGGATATTATAATTCAATTAATAGAATATTAACTACTATACAAGACGACATATCTATGTTTTTGATTTTTATGTTGCCAATAGCATTTATTATTACTATTTTAATCTTTATTAGTAATATTAAGCTATTAAGAAAAGAAGGTAAAACATGGAGAAATATGTTAGGTGTAATATTAGGAAGTTTTTTATGTATATTTACGATTTCAGTTACCTTTTTAAATATAATAACTATAGGTGTAAATTATGAATTATACCTATTTACAAATTATTTTTACAACTTAATATTTATGTTGATTTTATATTTTTACAGTATATTGTTGAGTACTATTATTATAGGAGTAAGAGCTGCTAAAAAAATTCCAGAGTTTAATAAAGATTATATAATCATTTTGGGTTGTAAGATAAGAAATGATGGGACATTAACAAACCTACTAAAATCAAGAGCTGACAGAGCAATTGAGTTTGCAAAGATGCAAAAAGATGCAACTGGAAAAGATATAATATTTGTCCCTTCTGGAGGAAAAGGAAATGATGAAGTAATTGCTGAAGGTGAAGCTATAAAGAATTATTTGCTACAAAATGGGATAAGTAAAGAAAAAATACTAGTTGAAAACAAGTCTAAAAATACTTATGAAAATATAAAATTTTCAAATGAATTAATTAAAAATCAAAATACTAATGCAAAGATAGCTTTTTCAACAACAAATTATCATGTATTTAGGACAGGAATATTAGCTACTGAACAAAATCTGGAAATGGAAGGAATTGGAGCAAAAACAAAAAGATACTATTGGATAAATGCATTCATTAGAGAATTTGTTGCAACAATTGTTTCTGAAAAAAAGGTACATATTAAAATTGTATCTATAATTGCAATAATAATGTTTATATTTACATTAATTGCATTTTTATCATTATTATAAACGCACAATAAAATATTATAAGGAGGGGAAAATGTTAGAACTAAAAGAAATTAAAAAAAGTTATACTGTTGGTGATGTTAAACAAGAAGTACTAAAAGGAATATCTGTTAATTTCAGAAAAAATGAATTTACATCAATACTTGGAAAAAGCGGAAGCGGAAAAACAACATTATTAAACATAATAGGGGGATTAGACAAATATGACTCAGGTGATTTGATTATTGAAGGAATATCTACTAAAAATTATACTGATAGAGATTGGGATACATATAGAAATTATAGAGTTGGATTTGTATTTCAAAGCTATAATTTAATTATGCATCAATCTGTATATTCAAATGTTGAAATTGCGCTTACTCTTTCAGGTATATCAAAATCACAAAGAAAGAAAAGAGTTTTAGAAGTTTTAGAAAAAGTTGGATTAAAAGATCATGTTTACAAAAAACCTAATCAATTATCTGGTGGACAAATGCAAAGGGTTGCAATTGCAAGAGCATTAGTTAATGACCCTGAAATTATACTTGCAGATGAGCCTACAGGAGCATTAGATTCAAATACAAGTGTTCAAATAATGGAACTATTAAAAGAAATTGCTAAAGATAAATTAATTATTATGGTTACTCATAATCCAGAACTTGCAAAACAATATTCTACAAGAATAATTGAATTAAAAGATGGAGAAATAATAAATGATACTAATCCATATATTGAAAAAGATGAAGAATTTACAAAAAGAGAAACAAAACATACTTCAATGTCTTTTGCAACATCTTTAATATTGTCATTTAATAACCTTTTAACAAAAAAAGGAAGAACCTTTTTAACAGCTTTTGCAGGTTCAATTGGTATTATAGGTATTGCACTGATTTTGTCTCTATCAAATGGTGTTTCAAAGTTTGTATCTAATATGGAGAAAGAATCAATAGAGGATTATCCTATAGCAATAGAAAGAGTAAATTATGATGTTTTTGCTTCAATTTCAACATTACTAGAAGATGCAAAAAATAATGCGAATAAAACAATAGATGATGGTAAAATACATTCTAATGATGACTTAGTTGCTCAAAAGAAAATTTCAACTCAAGGATTAATGACCAAAAACAATTTAAAAGAATTTAAAAAATATGTTGATAATAGTGCTGAAATAAAAAACAATGCAGATTATATATTATATGACTATGACTTTGATTTACATGTATATACAAAAGACTATCAGAAAGTAAATCCAAGTGAATATATTTCTGATAATTCAAATAAGTTTTTTAAAGAACTTGATAATAGAGAAAAAGAAAATAATTATACAGTGTTAGCAGGTAGATTTCCTCAAAACAATAATGAAATTGTTTTAGTATTAAATGATAAAACAACTCTTTCAGATTCTTTCTTATACTCTTTAAATATAAAAGATAGAAAAGATTTAAAAGATGACTATGAAAAACACAGAAAAAATGATGCATATAAAGTTGAAAGCAAGACATATGAATATTCTGATTTTTTAGATAAAAGTTATAAACTAATATTAAATACAGATTATTATAAAGAAGAAAACGGTAAATATATTGATTATTCAAATGACTACGAATATATGAAAAACAAAATTGATAAGGGTATTGATTTAAAAATTGTAGGAGTTGTATTTAGTGATAAGGAATCATCTCCATATATTGGATATAAACATGATTTAACAATGCAAATTATAAATGAAATTAATAAGACAAATATTTATAAAAAACAAATGGAAAATACAACAGTTAATGTATTAACAGGAAATGAATTTGATGGGATATCTGATACATATGATGAATTAGTGAAAACACTAGGATTATATAATGAAAATGAACCATCTAAGATTAGTATTTATCCAAAAGATTTTAATAGCAAAGAAAAAATCGTAAAAGAAATTGAAAAATATAATAAAGATAAAAAGGATAATAATCAAAATGATTTAGTTATTCATTATACTGATTTAATGAAAACCGTAGTAGAAGGAATAAAAAAGGCTGTTAATATGGTATCTTATGTATTAATAGGTTTTGTTGCAATAAGTTTGGTGGTATCATCTATTATGATTTCAATAATTACTTATATTAGTGTATTGGAAAGAACAAAAGAAATAGGTATATTAAGAGCAATTGGAGCTAGTAAACGAGATATTAGAAGAGTATTTAGGGCAGAAACAATTATTGAAGGATTTATTGCAGGAGCATTAGGTGTCGGAATTACTTTATTATTATCAATTCCAATAAATGCAATTGTAAATGCAACAGCTAAAGTAAAAGGCATTGCAAGCTTACCGTTCTTAAGTGCTATACTATTAATTCTATTAAGTATAGTATTAAATGTATTAGCTGGAGCAAAACCTGCTAGTATGGCTGCTAAAAAAGATCCTGTTGAATCACTTAGATCAGAATAAAAAATTGAATGAACTTATTAAAAAGGTTTTTGGAAATTCCATTAACCTTTTTTATTTTTTTAATATTATATCTATATAAAAAATATTTCTAAACCACTAAAATCAATAAATAAAAGAATATAAAAAAAGAGAACACTTTTTCGAAAAAAGTATTGACAAAATAAAAAATCAAATATATAATAGGTACATAAAAGCGAACACAATTTCGAAAAGCATAGACGTGGAAGGAGATTACTATGAAGATATTTAAAAGAAAAGAGCATTTAAATTTAAATCAAACTATTATATTATTTGGAAAGCAAATAAGTGTAGAAGTAGAATATTGTAAAATAAAAAATGCAGAATTAAACCTTAGTAATAATGTAATTAATGTCTATTTGCCTCATAAGTATAAAAAACAAAAGAATTTATCAATTATAAAATTAGCTATTGATAAAATGTATGAGGAAATAGCTAGAATAGAAATAGAAAACATTATGGAAGAAACTAGAATAAAATTAAATGGATTAGCTCCTGAAAATTATCAAATTAAAAAAATTCCAAATAAGCTTGCAAAAATGACTTTAGATAAAAATCTTGTAATTAATCCAGAAATCGTCAAATATGATAAGCAAATATTAAGATATGTAATCCTATATGAATTTTGTAGATTAAAATATAAGACAAATTGTAAAAGTCTATTTATGATGATGAAAGAAAATATGCAAAATTATGAAGATTATAACTATATTTTAAATGTTGCTTAAATGTTTTGTTTTTTTTCTTGACAGCATAATATGTAAAATGTTATACTAAAAAAGGTAAAAAATATATCTAAAACAAATAAATTAATGTTAATATATATTTATTTGCACATTGAAAATTTAATAAGAAAGAGGTGTATGATTATGAACAGCGTAGTCGTAATCGTTACTTTCTTAATCTCAGTTGTAATCGGAATAATTATAGGAATGATAATTAGAAAAAAGGTTGCAGAATCTAAAATTGAAAGTGCTGAAAAAGAAGCTAAAAGAGTTATAAGTTTAGCAAAAGTTGAAGCAGAAAATATGAAAAAAGAAGAAATCATTAAAGCAAAAGAAGAAATCATGAATAACAGAAAAGAATTAGATCAAGAGATTAAAGAAAGAAGAAGCGAAATACAAAAACAAGAAGCTAGAATAATTCAAAAAGAAGAAAACTTGGACAAACGTTCAGAAAATCTAGAAAAGAAAGAAAAAGATTTAGATAATCAATATTTAGATCTAGAAAACAGAAAAAATGAAGTTGCAGAGGTGTATAAACAACAAGTTGAAGAACTTCAAAAAATTGCAAATTTAACACAAGAAGAGGCAAAACAACAATTATTAACAGAAATGGAAAAAGAAATTACAACAGAAAAGGCAAAATTAATTAGAGATTTAAATCAAAAGTCAAAAGAAGAATCAGTAAAAAATGCTAGAGAAATAATTACATATGCGGTACAAAAATGTGCGGCAGATCATACTGCAGAAACAACTGTATCAATAGTAAATCTTCCAAGTGATGAAATGAAAGGTAGAATTATAGGTAGAGAAGGAAGAAATATTAAAACTCTAGAAACTTTAACGGGTATTGATTTAATAATAGATGATACTCCTGAGGCAGTCATCTTATCTGGTTTTGATCCTTTAAGAAGAGAAGTTGCAAGAATTGCACTTGAAAAACTAATTGATGATGGTAGAATTCATCCTGCTAAAATTGAAGAAATGGTAGAAAAAGCAAAAGAAGAACTTAATATTATCATTAAAGACGAAGGTGAAAGAGCTGTACTTGAAACTGGAGTTAATAATTTACATCCAGATATAATAAAATTACTTGGTAAATTAAAATATAGAACAAGTTATGGACAAAATGTATTAAATCACTCAATTGAGGTTTCAAACTTAGCTAGAATAATGGCAGAAGAATTAGGATTAGATGCTAAACGTGCTAGAAGAGCTGGTCTATTACATGATATTGGAAAAGCTTTAGATCATGATATGGAAGGTACTCATGTACAAATTGGTGTTGATATCTTAAAAAAATATAAAGAAAATCCACTTATTTTAAATGCTGTTGAAGCACACCATGGAGATGTTGAACCACAAACAATGGAAGCTGTTTTAATTCAAGCTGCTGATGCTATATCTGCATCTAGACCTGGAGCGAGAAGAGAGACATTAGAGGCATATATTAAAAGATTAGAAGGTCTTGAATCAATAGCAGATTCATTTGATGGTGTTGAAAAATCATTTGCTATTCAAGCTGGACGTGAAGTTAGAATAATTGTTAAACCTGAAAAAATAAATGATGATCAAATGACAGTTTTAGCAAGAGATGTTTCAAAACGTATTGAAGAAGAAATGGAATATCCAGGACAAATTAAAGTAAATATTATAAGAGAAAAAAGAGTTACAGATTATGCAAAATAATATTTATATTAAAAAAAGAAAGTATTAGATAAAGAGTCTACTAATTTAAGTAGACTCTTTACTTTTTTCTAAAATTATTGTATAATGCGATTTAGTAAAAATACGGAGGAAAAATATGTTTTATAATTATGATAAAAGAATAATTTATGCTGTTTTAATTATTATGGCAGTATTTGGTTTAAGAAATTATGTATATAATCCTAGTTTAATAGTAAATCTACTATTAACTATTCCTGGAGTTATAATTGCTATAACTCTTCATGAATTTGCTCATGCATTTGCTGCTGATAAATTAGGGGATGATACTCCAAGAGTACAAGGGAGACTTTCATTAAATCCTTTAGCACATATTGATCCAATTGGATTTATGATGTTGGTTTTTGCAGGATTTGGATGGGGTAAACCTGTAAATGTTAATCCAAGAAGCTATAGTAGAAAGCTTACTATGGAAAGAGCAAATGCTATTGTTTCAGCTGCAGGTCCATTAATAAATTTCGTATTAGCTATTATATTTACAGTAGTTTATTTTTTATTATATAGATTTACAGGTATAGGTCAAAATCATATTGGAACAATTTGCTTAAATATTATTTTAAATACAGTTATTATAAATATTGGACTTGGAGTTTTTAATTTAATTCCACTTCCACCATTAGATGGTTCAAAAATTATTAGAATTTTTTTACCATATAATGCAAAAACATGGTTTGATAATAATGAATATATATTTTATGCAGTATTTGTTTTATTATGGATTTCTGGAATAGCAGGAACTATAATATCACCAATTATTAATTCTATATTTAAGGGATTAATGAGTTTGGGTATGTTAATATTTCATATATAATTTATATATACATATATATATTATAATTAAACATGAATATTAATATTGAAAAAGAATTTTTATTATGATAAACTTTTGATAGAAAAAAGAGGTGAAATAATGACAAAAGCATATGCAAAATCAGATATAGGTAAGGCTAGAGATATAAATCAAGATAGCTATTATATTACAGAGGATCAGTTTTCAGAATTACAGCTTTATATGTTAGCAGATGGAATGGGTGGATATAATGCAGGAGAAGTAGCAAGTAGTTTAGCTATTTCATGTTGCAGAAGCTATATTGAAAATAACTTTAATGATATTCCAAAAGACAAAGAAAGTATAATACAATTAATTGGAAGTAGTATAGAATATGCTAATATGATTGTATATGAAAAATCTAAAGAAAACCCAGAATATGAAGGTATGGGAACGACTATTGAGATATGTCTAATTTATAATAATAAAGCATATATTGCTCATGTAGGAGATAGTAGAATATATAGAATTAGAAAAGATTTTATTCGTCAACTTACTGAAGATCATAGTTATGTAGAAACTTTGGTACAAGAGGGCACCATTACAAAAGAAGAGGCAAAATATCATCCTAAAAAGAATGTTATAACAAGAGCTCTTGGATGTAATGCTTTTGTTGAACCCGATGTTATGGTAAAAGGATTTTTAAAAGAAGACATAATTGTAATTTGCTCAGATGGATTAACTAATATGGTTAGCAATCAGGAAATATTTGATATTACAACAAATAACTTTGAAATTGCTCCAAAAGAATTAATAGATTTAGCAAATAATAATGGTGGAGTAGATAATATAACAGTTATAACAATTAAAAACTTATAGAATAGTACAAATGAATAGTTTACCTTATTAAAAGGAAAGGAAGAAATATATAATGGGTCTAGAAGGAAGATTGTTAGGAAATAGATACGAAATAATAGAAAAAATAGGCAATGGTGGAATGGCAATGGTCTATAAAGCAAAAGACCATATTTTAAATAGAAATGTAGCTGTAAAAATATTAAGAGACGAATTTACAACAGATCAAGAATTTATAAAAAGATTTGAAGTAGAAGCACAATCAGCTGCAAGTATTACACATGCAAATATTGTATCAGTATATGATGTTGGAAACGAAGGAAATTTGTACTATATTGTAATGGAATTAGTGCAAGGGCAAACTTTAAAAGAAATTATTGTTGGAGAAGGTGGACCACTTCCATGGAAATGGTCTGTTAATATTGCTATTCAAATTGCTTCAGCTTTGGAAGTTGCACATAAAAATAATATTGTACATAGAGATATAAAACCACATAATATTATAATTACTGAAGATGGAGTTGCTAAAGTTACTGATTTTGGTATTGCAAAGGCTGTATCAAATTCAACAATTACAGCTTTCGGAACTACTATTGGATCTGTGCATTATTTTTCACCAGAACATGCTAGAGGTGGTTTTACAGACAGCAAGTCAGATATATATTCTTTAGGTGTAGTTATGTATGAAATGTTAACTGGAAGAGTTCCATTTGATGCAGATACACCAGTTTCTGTTGCACTTAAACATATGCAAGAAGCACCAATCCCACCAATTGAATTAAATGAAAAAATCCCACAATCTGTAAATGATATTATTTTAAAAGCAATGAGAAAAGATACAAATTTACGTTATCAAAGTGCAGGGGAACTTCTTAAAGATTTAAAACATGCTCTTAAAGATCCTGAAGGGGATTTTGTAGATAATAATAAGTATATAGAAGATATGCCAACACAGAAAATTTCCCTAAAAGACATTGAAAAAAATGCCAATAAAAAGAAAGAAAATAAAATTTTAAAATTTGTAATGCAGCATAAAGGAGCATCATTTATTATTGCATTAATTCTTTTGTTTATATTAAGTTTAGGAAGTACAGTTATTATTTCTAACTTAAAGAAACCAAAAGAGGTTGCAATTCCAAATATTGTAGGTGTTAGTAAAGAAGATGCTCAAAAACAACTTCAAGAATTAAAATTAAATTTTGAAATTGAAGCTGAAGAATTTAATAGTCAATATGCACAAGGATATATTATTTCACAGGATCCACCTTATTCAGAAAAAAATAATATCAAAATTGGATCAACTATTAAAGTAAAGGTAAGTAAAGGTGTTGAAGAAGCGATAGTGCCAAAAGTTATTGGTATGAAACGAGAAGAAGCAGAAAAAGCTATAACAGATGCTAAATTAAAATATGAAGTAATTGAGGAAGAAAGTAAAAAAGTTGAAGCAGGTTATGTAATAAGTCAAGAAACTGAAGAAAATATAAAAGTTTTAGCTGGGGATACTGTTAGAATACATGTTAGTACAGGAGTAAAAAAAGTATCAGTTCCATCAGTTGTTGAAAAAAGTGAAGACGAAGCAAAAAAAGCACTTACAAATCTTGGATTAACTGCTAATGTAAGTTATGAAGAAGATACTTCAAAAAATAATGGTACAGTACTTAAACAAAATACCGAAGCAGGTACAGAAGTAGAAGAAGGAACTAGTGTTGCAATTGTAGTAAATAAAGTTTCAGAAGAAAAAACAGCTAATTTAACAATCAATATTGGATCATTATTAAAAGGTGATATTTATGAAAATGATACATCTAGTAGTAATGAAAACGATAAAAATACAACAAATTCAACAAATACAACATCTACATCTACAACTGAAAACAAAAAAGTTAAAAAAGTAAAAGTTAGAGTAACTGTTGATGATAAAGATTTAGAACTAGACAAAAAAGAATATGAAGCTACAGAAATGATATATAAAAGCTTTACAGGAAGAAATACTGTTACTATTAAGGTTTATATAGATGGATATTGGAGAAATAGAGAAGAATCTGAATTTGATTTGAATAAAAAGACAAGTATTAATATAGATTAATTTTATAGTGAGGGTTAAAATATGTACGAAGTTGCAACATCATTATTAAATGCTCAAAAAGGAAAAGAGCCGGAAATAATATTAAATTTAGAAAAGTCTAGAACTGATTATTTTCATATAGATGTTATGGACGGTAAATTTGTCGAAAGAAATACATATAAATGGATGGAAAGTATTTGCTCATATATAAATAGATTATCAAATTTACCAATGGATGTACATTTAATGGTAGAAGATATTAGATCTAGTATAGATGACTTTTCTGTGTTTAATCCAAATATAATCACATTTCACTATGAAGTATGCAAAGATGATGAAGAAGTATTTGAAATAATTAATATAATTAAACAAAACAATTCAAAAGTTGGAATTGCAATAAATCCTGAAACACCAATTGAAAAAATATTTAAATTTTTGCCTTATATACATGTAGTACTCTTAATGACAGTAAAAACCGGAGCTGGAGGACAACCATTTATATCTGATATGTATACTAAAATCAATAACCTAAAAAAACATAAAGATAGCAACAATTTAGATTTTCAAATTGAAGTAGATGGCGGTATAAATCTTGCTACATGTAAGCAAGTTAAAGAAGCGGGAGCTGAAATTTTAGTTGCTGGAGTTGCAATTTTAAAAGCAGTAAATTATAAAGACATAATAGATGAATTAAAAAAATAAGAATTAATTATCATATATAAAACAGGAGACATAAAATGAATAATACAATTGTTTTAGCAAGTAATAATAAAAATAAACTATTAGAATTTCAAAAAATTTTAGAACCATACAATATCAATGTAAAATCATTAAGCCAAATAGGGGTCAATATTGAGGTTAATGAAACAGGAACAACATATAAGGAAAACGCTTACTTAAAAGCAAAAGCAATATTTGACTTAACTAAATTATCTGTTGTTTCAGATGATAGTGGATTAGAGGTGGACTTTTTAGATAAAAAACCTGGAGTTATGTCTGCTAGATTTTTAGGAGAAAATGTAACAGATAAAGAAAAAAGACAATATATTTTAGATAAACTAAAAAATGTAGATAAAGATAAAAGAACTGCTAGATTTGTATGTTGTATTTGCTATATAGATGAAAATGGAATATCACATTTTTTTGAGGAAAAATGTGAAGGATTTATATCAGAGAAAGAATTAGGTGAAAACGGATTTGGATATGATCCTATATTTGAATATAATGGAAGAACATTTGCTCAAATGAGTAAATCTGAAAAAAATGAAGTTAGTCATAGAGGCAAAGCTTTTGATAGATTTTTAAGCTATATAGAAGTTAACCAAAAATAGAAGGGATATACATAATGAGAGAACTAATAATTAACAAGAAAGAAAATGTAGAAAATATTATATTATTAGATAATTATAAGCTAATTGAATATTATACAAATACCGAAGAGGAAAAAGCAAGAAGACTAGAAGGAAATATTTATATTGCTGAAGTAAAAGATGTAATAAATGGGATGCAAGCTGCTTTTGTTGAATTTGGAGATCATGTTAAAGGCTTTATACATTTAAAGGATTCATATCCTCAAATTGATCAAACAAAACATAGAATAGACGAAAACATTAAAATAAATGATATACTTAAACCTAAACAAAAAATATTAGTTCAAATAAAAAAAGATAGTGATAAGAAAAAAGGGGCAAGAGTGTCAACTCATATAAGTTTACCAGGTAGATATATTGTCTTAATGCCTAATACTGATATTATTACTATTTCAAAAAAAATTGAATCTGAAAATGATAGAAAAAAATTAATTAGTTTAATAAAAACAAAACTACCTAATAATTTTGGAGTTGTTGTTAGAACATCTTGCTTAAATGCAAGTTCAGAAGAAATTGAAAAAGACTTAAGTAAACTTTTAGCATTATGGAATCAAATTCAAAATAAATACAATAAAAATAAAGATAAAAATGTATTAATATGGGAGAGTGAAAATATTCCTCAAAAGATAATAACTGATTTAGGCGAAAGCAATATAGATAAAATTGTATTAAATAATAAAGAAGAATATGAAAAATACAAAACTGAATATAAAAGTATAGAAGTTATATATGAAAATATGGATTTGATTGAAAAATATGATTTAAATAATCAAATAGAAAAAATTAGAGATAGAAAAATCTGGCTTAATTGTGGGGCATTTATTACAATAGATAAAACAGAAGCCTTAACTGCAATAGATGTAAATACTGGAAAATTCACAGGAAAAGATAATCTAGAGTCTACATTATTTAAAGTTAACAAAGAAGCAACAACTGAAATTGCAAAACAGTTAAGATTAAGAGATATTGGTGGAATAATAATAATTGATTACATAGATATGAAAAATCAAGAAAATAAAAACAAAATTTTAGAGCTTTTAGCTGAATTATTAAAAAATGATAGAGCAAAAACTCAAATAGAAGGATTTACAAAGCTAAATTTAATGGAACTTACTAGAAAGCATATTTGTAGTCATATTAATACTTAAGTAAAAAAATAAAAGTTGTCAATAGAATTGTTGGTTTATAACTTTATTCTAAAGGACAACTTTTTTTATGTATTCCTTACTTACTATGAAATAAGGAGTGTAATTCTTTTTCCACTTTTTTCAATAATGCCATCTTCTTTTAAATGAGAAATCTCTCTCATCATGGCACTTCTATCAACACATAAATAATCTGCTAAATCTGTTAGAGAAATATCGAGTTTTATAGTTTTAGTAAAGCTTTTATTAGATACAATATTAAAATATGTAAGCAAACGATCTCTTATGCTTTTTTTAGTAAGAATCTCTATTCTAGTATTTAATTTTACAGTATTTTTTATAATCAAATAAGATAAATTTTCTTTTAATTCATCATGAAATCTACATTTTGAATTACATTTATTATAAATATTATCATAAATAAAACTTAATACTACACAGTTACTGGTTGCTTCTACAAATAATTCGTTATTTGTTTTAGTAGGATATAAAACTTCACCAAAAATTTCAAATTTAGTAAATTGAAATAAAATTGTTTTATTTCCATTATAATCATATCTAACTAAATTTGCAGTTCCGCTCTAATAAAATACACATTTGATTTCTTTTTTCAATATAGGTTGTAATTTGTTCTCCTTTAATATAGCTACGTTTTGTTACCTTAGAGCAATTTGTAGAAAAGTCATTTAAAAAAGTTGATATATCTAAATTATTTTGCATATTTTTTCACCTTTCAATAAAAACATAACATATTTTTGTTGCTTTTGCAACAGAAAATATGTAATTTAGTAATATAATTGTTACTGGTTAGTTTAATTGAATATACAAAATATTTAAAATTATATATTGAAATAATAATTCACAAAATAAAATCCTTTAGAAAGTATAGTATGAAAGGAATAAAAATGAAAATAATAAAAAGAGATGGTAGAGTAGTAGATTATGACAAAACAAAAATAAAAGTTGCTATAGAAAAAGCAAATAAAGAAGTAAGAAAAAAAGAAAAAGCTACAACAGATGATATAAAAACAATAATAGAATACATAGAAGAAAGTGACAAAAAAAGAATGTTAGTAGAGGACATTCAAGACATAATAGAACAAAAATTAATGGAACTTGGAAAATACGAATTAGCAAAAAAATACATTGTTTACAGATATACAAGAGCACTAGTTAGAAAAAGTAATACTACAGATGAAACAATTTTAGGGTTAATTAGAAATGAAAATAATGAATTAAATGATCTGTATTTTAATAAAAACTCATATCTTGCTTCATCACAAAGAGACTATATTGCAGGGGAAGTATCTAGAGATTTAACAAAAAGACTATTATTACCAGAAAAAATATCTAAAGCAAATGAAGAAGGTATTCTATATTTTCATGATGCAGATTATTTTGTACAACCTATTTTTAATTGTTCATTAATTAATATTGGAGATATGTTAGACAATGGAACTGTAATAAATGGACAAATGATAGAAACACCACAGAGCTTTAGAGTAGCATGTACTATTGTTACTCAAATTATATTTAATGTTGCTCAAAATCAATATGGAGGGCAATCAATTGATTTAAGGCATTTAGGGAAATACTTAAGAAAAAGCAGAAATAGATTTGAAAAAGAAGTAAAAGAAAAACTTGGAAATGAATTAAATAAGAAAACTATTTCAAGTTTAATTGATTATTTAGTTCAAGAAGAATTAAAAGCAGGTGTACAAACTTTACAATGTCAGATTAATTCGTTAATGATAACAAATGGACAATCTTCTTTTGTAACATTGTTTTTACATTTAGATGAAGATGACGAATATATAGGAGAAAATGCAAAAATTATAGAAGAAGTATTAAATCAAAGATATATAGGAATAAAAAATCCAGAAGGTGTATATGTAACACCAATATTTCCGAAATTAGTATATGTTTTAGATGAGTTTAATTCTCTAAATGGTGGAAAATATGACTATTTAACAAAACTTGCTGTAAAGTGCTCTGCAAAAAGAATGTATCCAGATTATATATCAGCAAAAATTATGAGAGAAAACTTTAAAGAAAATGTATTTAGCCCAATGGGATGTCGAAACTTTTTAACACCTTGGAAAGATAAAGACGGAAAATATAAATTCGAAGGTAGATTTAATCAAGGAGTTGTAACTATAAACTTACCACAAATCGGAATAATTTCTGATGGAGATGAAGAAAAATTTTGGGAATTATTAGATGAAAGATTAGAATTATGCAAAGAAGCTTTAATGTGTAGACATTATGCATTACTTGGAACAATTTCTGATATCAGCCCAATTCATTGGCAATATGGAGCAATTGCAAGACTCAATAAAGGACAAAAAATTGATGACTATTTATATAATGGGTATTCTACAATTTCATTAGGATATATAGGAATATTTGAATTAACAAAACTTGTTAAAGGTGTATCACATACAGAAAAAGAAGGACATGACTTTGCAATAAAAGTGGTTAAATACTTAAAAGATAGAGTTTTAAAATGGAAAAAAGCAACTAATATTGACTTTACACTTTATGGTACACCTGCTGAAAACCTATGCTACAGATTTGCAAAAATAGATAAAGAAAGATTTGGCAGTATTAAAGATATAACAGACAAAGGATATTATACTAATTCATATCATGTAGATGTTAGAGAAAAAATTGACGCTTTTCAAAAACTTAAATTTGAAAGTGAATTTCAATCATTAACAAATGGAGGAGCAATTTCTTATGTCGAAATTCCGAATATTAATCAAAATTTAAAAGCTCTAGAAGAATTAGTTAAATTTATATATGAAAACATTCAATATGCTGAATTTAATACTAAATCAGATTATTGCCATATATGTAAATATGATGGAGAAATAAAAATAAATAAACTAAATGAATGGGAATGCCCTCAATGCGGAAACAAAGACATAAATAAAATGACAGTAGTTCGTAGAACATGTGGATATTTAGGAGAGAATATTTGGAACATTGGAAAAATAAAAGAAATTAAAAATAGGGTTTTACATTTATAAAATTTAGGGTATAATGTAAAAGTCGAATTTAATTCTAACAAAAAAGTATAAAAAAATTTAGAAAGGAAAGTGAAACAAAATGATTAAAAAAGTTGGAATACTAGCAAATGGTGGAGATGTACCAGGATTTAATGCAGTTATAAGAGCAATAGTTAGAACTGCAGAACAAAATGGAGTAGAATGTTATGGATATTTAGATGGATTTAATGGATTACTTCATAACAATAAAGTTAGATTAGATCATCAACCTATAGCATCTGGAATTTTGCATAAAGGAGGTTCAATAATAGGTTCATCTTTAAATTCAAATGTTTTTAATTATAAAGTTATAGAAGACGGAAATGTAGTATATAAAGATTTATCAGAACAATGTGTTCAAAACATGAAAAATGATGGAATTGACTGCTTATTTACATTAGGTGGAGACAGCACACAAAAGTCAGCAAGAGATTTTACATTAAGAGGAGTAAATGTTATTGGTGTTCCTAAAACAATAGATAATGATGTTGCGTGTACAGAAAAAACCTTTGGATTTGATACAGCAGTTGCAGTTGCAACAGATGCATTAGATAGACTTCATACAACTGCAGAGAGCCACAATAGAATAATGGTTTTAGAAGTTATGGGAAGATATGCAGGTTGGATTGCACTAGAGGCAGCAATAGCAGGTGGAGCAGATGCTGTACTTATCCCAGAAATTCCATATGATATAGAAAAAGTAGCAGATAAAGTAAGAGAAAGACAAAAAGAAGGTAAAAACTTTAGTATAATAGTTGTATCAGAAGGAGCATTTCCAAAAGGTGGATCTATGTCTGTTAAAAATACAAGAGAAGGTGGAAGCGGAGTAATAAATATTCAATTAGGTGGAGCAGGAGAAATTGTTGCAAAACAATTAGAAGAGAAAACAGGTTTAATTTCTCGAAATACCACTTTAGGATATTTACAAAGAGGTGGAACTCCTACATCAACAGATAGAATCCTATCAACAGAATATGGAGCAAAAGCAATGGACCTTGCTTTAGAAGGAAAATTTAGTGTACTAACAGTTTTAAAAAATGGAAAATTAGACTATGTTCCATTAGAAGATGTTGTTGGAAATAATAAAAAAATAGGTGCAGTTGGGGGAGGAACTAAAGAAAGTAATACTAAAGTTGTAAAGATGGATGATGATTTAATAAAAACTGCTAGAAACATTGGTATTTGTTTGGGAGACTAATTTGAATTTATATTTAAGTGTAATTTTTATACTTATTTGTAAATACAGATCTTAAATGAAAAGGCTGTTGAAATACTGTTTAAAACGGTTATTTTTCAACAGCTTTATTTGAAAGAATTATTTATTAAAAAATATACTTTTTAACTATATGTTACTTTATATGAAGCAAGAAAGGAATACAAATTAAGATGGATAAGTGTTTAGAGATTGAAAAATCTATTATTACAACATTTAGAAAGCAAATTTGGGCAAAATTTGTAAAAGCTATTGTAGAATATGATATGATACAAGAAAATGATAAAATTGCGGTATGTATTTCTGGAGGAAAGGATTCTAGTTTACTTGCAAAATGTTTTCAAGAATTAAAAAAACATGGAAAAAATAATTTTGAATTAGAATTTTTAGTAATGGATCCAGGTTATAATGAATTTAATAAACAAAAAATAGTAGATAATTGCTCTACTTTAAACATACCTGTACATTTTTTTGAAACTGATATATTTAATAGGGTAGCAAAAATTACAGATAGTCCATGCTATTTATGTGCAAGAATGAGAAGAGGTTATTTATATGAAAATGCCAAAAAAATGGGATGTAATAAAATAGCTTTAGGCCACCATTTTGATGATGTAATAGAAACAATAGTGATGGGAATGCTTTTTGGTGGGCAATATCAAACTATGATGCCCAAATTAAAAAGTACATCACATCCTGGGATGGAACTGATTAGACCTTTATATTTAATTAGGGAAAGTGATGTTATAAACTGGGAAAAAAGTAACGATTTAGAGTTTATAAAGTGTGCGTGTAGGTTTACAGAAGATTGTGCAATAGATGAAAATGATTCGGAAAAATCAAAACGTAAGCAAGTTAAAAATTTGTTAAATGAATTAAGAAAAAAAGATCCAATTATTGATAAAAATATATTTAAAAGCTCAGAAAATGTAAATATTAACACGGTTTTAGGATATAAAATTGATGGAAAAAAAATCAATTTTTTAGATAATTATTAATCACATCAATATAATTTTTTTAAAATAGATATTGTAAAAAAAAAGGAGATTTAAAAGACGTGGAAGAACAATTTTCAAGAACAGAACTATTAATTGGAAAAGATAATTTAGAAAAATTACATAATTCTAAAGTAGTAATATTTGGCCTTGGTGGAGTTGGATCTTATGTTGTTGAGGCTTTAACAAGAGCAGGAATTGGTAATTTTATTTTAGTAGATAATGACGTAGTGGAAATGTCAAATTTAAATAGACAGATAATTGCTACAAGAAAAACAATTGGAAGAGCTAAAGTTGATGTTGAAAAAGAAAGAATTTTAGAAATAAATCCAGAAGCTAAAATATTAACATACAAAGAGTTCTTTATGCCAAGTAGTGAAAACCTTTTTGATAATTCAGTTGACTATATTATTGATTGTATAGATACTGTAACAGCAAAAATTGAATTAGTGGTAAGAGCTAAAAAACTAAATATTCCAATTATTTCAAGTATGGGAACTGGAAATAAATTAGATCCAACAAAACTTGAGATTTCAGATATTTTTCAAACAAGTATATGTCCACTTGCAAAAGTAATGAGAAAAGAATTAAAGACAAGAAATATAAAAGATTTAAAGGTTGTATATTCAAAAGAAGCACCAATTAAACCTATAGGAGTATCTGATGAAATCTTAAATAAAAGTAAAAGGATTCCTGGAAGTATTTCATTTGTTCCTTCAACTGCTGGTTTACTTATTGCAAGTGAAGTTGTAAAAGATTTAATAAATTTTTAGAAAAACTATTGACAATTTCAAATAAAAATAGTAAAATATTCTATGTTGCAAGAAGAAGTATCCGCTTCTCACCTTAACTATCAAAGGAAAAGGTTAGAAATATAATAAATAATAATGTATTATTTATACATTATTTGTTGTGGATTTTAATGACTTATCTTGTAACAAGAAAAGTCATTTTTTTATTAAAATGTTTTAGGAGGTGTTTTATATAAAACAAGAATTACCAATTAATGGAAATATTAGAGCAAAAGAGGTTCAATTAATAGGTGCAGAAGGAGAAAAACTAGGAGTTTTATCTTTAAGAGAAGCATTAAGTATTGCAGAAGAAAAGAATTTAGATTTAGTATTAGTAGCGCCACAAGCTCAACCACCAGTTTGTAAAATAATGAATTATGGAAAATATAAATTTGAACAAGCTAAAAAAGAAAAAGAGGCTAAGAAAAAACAAAAAGCTGTTGAGATTAAAGAAGTGAGAATTACACCAAATATTGAAGAACATGATTTTAGCTTTAAAGCAAAAAATATTAGAAAATTCATAGAAGATGGAAATAAAGTAAAAATAACAGTTAAATTTAGAGGGAGAGAACTTAATAATTCTAAATTAGGAGAAGAAATGCTAAATAAATTTGTAGAAGAATTATCAGATATTGCAAATTTAGATAGATCTCCAAAATTAGAAGGTAGAAATATGTTTATTATGCTATCAAAAAAAGCGTAAATATATAAATAATATATAAAATTGAAAGGAGAACAATATTATGCCTAAAATGAAAACAAATAAAGCTGCAAAAAAAAGATATTCTTTAACAGCTTCAAGAAAAGTAAAAAGAACAACAGCAGGAAGAAGACATTTATTAGCAAATAAAACTAAAAGACAAAAATTATCAAGCAGACGTCCAGGTGCTTATGCTGATAAAACATGTGAAAATACAATAAAAAAATTATTACCATATGGTAACTAAAAAATGAAAGGAGAAATATAAAATGGCAAGAGTAAAAACAGCAATAATAACAAGAAAAAGACATAAAAAAGTTTTAAAACAAGCTAAAGGATATTTTGGTGCTAAGCATTACAGATTTAGAAATGCAAATCAAGCAGTTTTAAAATCATTATCATATGCATATGTTGGAAGAAAAGATAGAAAGAGTGATTTTAGAAAATTATGGATTGCAAGAATTAATGCAGCAGCAAGAATGAATGGAATCACATATAGTAAATTAATAGCAGGTCTTAAAAAAGCTAATGTTACTATAAATAGAAAAATGCTTGCAGAGATTGCAGTTACAGATGAAAAAGCTTTTACCGAAATTGCAAATATTGCAAAAAATGCATAATTAAATATAAAAATTATTTATTTAGTAAAGAAATATTCTAATTTTGTAGAATATTTCTTTTTTTCTACATCACAAAATGACAGTTTTTTTAAATTGAAGGTGCTAAAATAACTTCAGGTGGTAAGATGACTGTATATCTAGATATGATATTTTTAGAAAATCTAATACTTGATTCTATTTTATTATATAGTACGGGTCTTATATTAAAAACAAAAGTAAAGATTAAAAATATCCTTTTAGCAAGTATAGTTGGTAGTATTTATTCTGTAATATATTATTATTTAAACTTAAATGTTTTAATTGATTTAATATTTAAATTTTTTATTTCTACAATAATGATATATATAGCTTTTAGGTTTAGAAGAATAAAAGAATTACTAAGAAATATAATATGTTTTTATATTACATCATTTATATTTGGAGGTGGGGTATTTGTATTTATCCAATTTCTAAATAGTAAAAAGTTAATAATGATAAATGGAGTTCTAAAAGGAAAAAATACTATTATAACCATATTTTTTGGAACATTAATAACATTTATATTTATAGTATTGTTATTAAAGCTTCTAAAATCTAAATTAACAAAAAAAGATTTAATCTATACTATTAAAATTACAATAAATAAAAAAGAAATAACAACAAAAGCAATACTAGATACGGGTAATTTTTTAAAAGATCCAATTACTGGAGTACCCGTAGTTATAGTAGAACAGGATATATTAAAAGGGATTATTGATGAACAAATACTTCAAAATATAGAAAAAATAATAGGAGGTGATATAAATAATATATCAGAGAATATAAAGGATGAATACATTTCAAAATTAAGAATAATACCATTTTCTTCTTTAGGAAAACAAAATGGAGTTTTATTAGGAATTAAAGCAGAACAAATATTAATAGAAAAAGATGAAATTATAAATATTGATAAAGTGATTTTAGGTTTATATAATAAAAAATTAAGCAAAAACAACGAATTTAAAGCTTTACTAGGAAATGGCATGTTATAGAAAGGAGGAAGCTTAAATATAAGCAATTTTATGAATATTTTAAATATTTTGAAAAATAATATTAATTCTGTTTATGTAAAATTTTTAAAAAATGATGAGATAATAGAAGAACCAATTTTTTATATTGCAGGGGCACAAACTTTACCAGCTCCACTTTCAGAAGAAGAGGAACTTTATTATATCAAAAAACTATCAGATGATGACAATTTAGAAGCTAGGCAAGTTTTGATAGAAAGAAATTTGAGGTTAGTTGTGTACATAGCTAAAAAATTTGAGAGTACTGGAATAGGAATAGAGGATTTAATTTCTATTGGAACAATAGGCCTAGCAAAAGGAGTAAATACATTTAAATCCGATAAAAATATTAAGCTTGCAACATATTGTTCAAGATGTATAGAAAATGAAATACTAATGTATTTGAGAAGAAGTAATAAACAAAAAGGTGAAATATCACTTGATGAGCCACTAAATAAAGATCAAGATGGAAACGAATTACTTCTTTCTGATATACTTGGAACACAGGAAGATGTTACATCAAAAAACATTGAAGATGAAATTGATAAAAAACTTTTAAAGGCTTCAATAGAAAAATTAAATGTCAGGGAAAGAATTATTATGGAGATGAGATTTGGTATAAATAATCCAAATGATGAAGAGAAAACTCAAAAAGAGGTTGCAGATGAACTTCGGAATTTCACAAAGCTATATTTCACGTTTAGAAAAGAAAATAATAAAGAAAATGAAAAAAGAAATATTAAGTAAAAGTGGATAAATTATAATCAATTTATTAATCTAAAATATACATTTTTAATTAAAATACTAAATTTTAACAAAGATTGTAATAAAAAATAGAAAAAAGCTTGAAAAAATATTTGAAATGTAGTAAAATACATTGTGTTAAGTACCTAAGACTTAGTTTAAAGAAACAGACACCAAATTTAAACTCAGTTTTAGGAGAATAAATATAGGAGGTGTAACAATGATATCAAAAGAAGTAAAAGCAGAAATCATTGAGAAGTATAAAAGAGATGAAAAAGACACTGGTTCTCCAGAAGTACAAATAGCTCTTTTAACAAAAAGAATCAATGAATTAACAGAACATTTAAAAATTCACAAAAAAGATAATCATTCTAGACGTGGATTATTAAAAATGGTTGGTAAAAGAAGAAATTTATTAAACTATTTAGCTAAAAAAGATCTTAATAGATATAGAGATATAGTTGAAAAATTAGGATTAAGAAAATAAAAATAAAGGGGTGAATTATTGATCGCCCCTTGTTTTTAAGGTTTATTATTGTAAAGTGTAGCTTGTATAATATTTTGATAAAGAGTTTGATAATCACTTATTTTAGAATATTATAGAGGTTACATACAAATAATAAACCAAAGTAAAAATTTTTAAAAATTAAAAAATAGTTTTTAGGTGTCAAATGAAATTAGAAAGGAAATAATATATGTTAAAAATTTATGAAACAGAATTAGCTGGAAGAAATCTAACAATAGAAACTGGAAAAATGGCGTCACTTGCAAATGGTAACGTTTTAGTTAAATATGGAGATACAGTTGTAATGGTTAATGTTGCTGCATCAAAAGAGCCAAAAGAAGGAATTGACTTTTTTCCTTTATCAGTAGATTATGAAGAAAAATTATATTCAGTAGGAAAAATACCAGGATCATTTTCGAAAAGAGAAGGAAAACCTTCAGATAAAGCAATACTTACATCAAGAGCGATTGATAGGCCTTTAAGACCTTTATTTCCAAAAGATTTTAGAAATGATGTTGTTGTTGTTGCAACAGTATTATCTGTAGATCAAGATAATTCACCAGAAATTGCTGCTATGATTGGAGCATCAGCTGCATTATCAATTTCAGATATTCCTTGGGGTGGACCTACAGCAGCTGTAAATGTAGGTTTAGTGGATGGAGAAATTATTATAAATCCAACAGAGGAGCAAAGAAGTAAAAGTGATTTGACTTTAACTGTTGCAGGTACTGCAGATAAAATTGCTATGATTGAAGCGGGAGCTAATGAAGTATCAAATGAAATAATGTTAAAAGCGATAAAACAAGCACATAAAGAAATAAAGAAAATTTGTAAATTTATTTCTAAAATGAAAAAAGAAATTGGAAAAGAAAAATTTGAATACAAATCATTTGCAGTAACTCCAGAATTATTTGAATATGTTTCAAATGGTTACAAAGATGAAATGAAAAAAGCTGTTACAGAAAAAGATAAACAAACAAGAGATAATAATGTAGACATATTATCTGAAAAAATAAAGAACGAATATATTGAAAAATTTGGGGAAGAAAAATTTGAAGAAGAAAAATTAAACATTTCTGAAGCAATATATAAGTTAGAGAAAAAGACAGTTAGAGATATGATATTCTATGAACACACACGTGTTGACGGTAGAAAATTAGATGAGATAAGACCACTTTCTTGTGAAGTTGGATTATTACCAAGAACACATGGAAGTGCTATGTTTACAAGAGGTTTAACTCAAGTAATGTCAATTACAACATTAGGTATGGTTAGCGAAGAACAAGAATTAGATGGAATAGATACTGAAACATCAAAAAGATATATGCATCAATATAACTTCCCTGGATATTCTGTTGGAGAAGCAAGAACATCTCGTGGACCAGGAAGACGTGAAATAGGTCATGGTGCTCTTGCTGAAAAAGCTTTAATTCCAGTATTACCTTCTAAAGAAGAGTTCCCTTATTCTATTAGAGTAGTTTCTGAAATATTATCTTCAAATGGATCAACATCACAAGGAAGTATATGTGCAAGCACACTTTCTTTAATGGATGCTGGAGTTCCAATTAAAAGACCAGTAGCAGGTATTTCTACAGGATTAATTACTGATCCAGAAAATCCAGACAATTATGTAATGATGACCGATATTCAAGGAATAGAGGATTTTTTCGGGGATATGGACTTTAAAGTTGGTGGTACTGAAAAAGGTATAACTGCTATACAAGTTGATATAAAAGTAGATGGATTATCTTATGATATTATTAAAGAAGCATTTGAAAGAACATACAATGCACGTATGTATATTTTAAATGACATTATGAATCCAGTACTTTCAAAACCTAGAGAAGAAATATCTGAATATGCACCTAAAATTATTACTACTAAAATTAAGCCAGATAAGATTAAAGATGTTATTGGTACCGGTGGAAAAGTAATCAATAAGATTATTGAAGAAACTGGTGTTAAAATAGATATAGAAGAAGACGGACAAATCTTTATTTATGGTGTAAATAGTGAACAAGCATACAATGCTTTAGATATGATAGAAGATATCGTAAGAGAAATTGAAGTTGGTGGAATTTATTATGGTGCAGTTACAAGAGTAACTTCATTTGGAGCGTTTGTAGATTTAGGACAAGGAAAAGAAGGATTGCTTCATATTTCAAAAATTGCTAATGAACATATTAGAAGAATAGAAGATTATATTCATATTGGTGAAAAAGTTACTGTAAAAGTTACAGAAATTGATAATCAAGGTAGAATTAATTTAGCAATGAATGAATTAAGAGAGAAAAAAGAAGAAACATCAAATTCAGAAGAATCAAAATAATAACAAAATATAAATAATAAATATAAATCTAAAAAAATGAAACACTTTGGAGATAAGATATGCAAATATTAACATTAGAAACAAAAAAATATTCAATTAAGCTAGATAACTTTCAAGGTCCTTTAGATTTACTACTTGGTTTAATAGAAAAGAATAAAATGGATATATATGATATAAAACTTGATGAAATTACAGATCAATATATTGATTTTATTAAAAATGCACAGGAGCAAAACTTAGAGATTGAAAGCGAATTTTTAAGTTTAGCTTCTACTCTTTTATATATAAAATCAAAAAAACTATTACCTGGTAAAGATGAAAAGGATGACGAGATTTCTGAAGAAGAATTAATTAGAAGAATAATTGAGTATAAAAAATATAAAGATATAATTTTAAAACTAAAAACTAGTTTTGATGAAAATTCAAAAAGATTTTATACAGAACAAGAAAAAATTGAACTTCCAAAACAAAAAATTGAAGAAAAGTATGACAATAATATTATTCCTTCTTTATACGAAAATTTATGGATTAGAAATAAAGAGAAAATAAATGAAAATGCAAATAATATTGAAAAAATTGCAATAACAGAAACTGTGACTGTTATAAGTAAATTAAAACAAATGTATAAAGAATTAATAAGAAATAAAAGATTTATATTTAATAAATTATTCTCAGTTAAAAAAATGAGTAATCAAGAAGTGGTTACAGCCTTTTCTGGTTTATTAGAACTTTCTAGAAGAGAAAAAGTAGAAACTGAGCAAGACAAACTTTTTGGAGATATAAATGTTAAAAGGAAATAAAAGAAGAAATTTGGTTGTAAATTTCTTCTTTTTTTATTATAAACTACTTGAAATATTTTAAAACTTGATATAGAATAAATTTGTCCGTAAATGGAAATAATTACAAATAAAAATACTTTTTAAGTATTTTAAAGGAGGAATTTTTTATGTCAGTAAAAGTAGCTATTAATGGTTTTGGACGTATAGGACGTCTAGCATTTAGGCAAATGTTTGGAGCGGAAGGATATGAGGTTGTTGCAATAAATGACTTAACAAGTCCAAAAATGCTTGCACACTTATTAAAATATGACTCTGCTCAAAAAAGATATGAAAAAGCAGATACAGTTTCTGCAAATGAGGAAGAAGGAACAATAACAGTAGATGGAAAAACAATAAAAATATATAAAGAAGCAGATGCAAATAACCTACCATGGGGAAAATTAGATGTTGACGTTGTTCTTGAATGTACAGGTTTCTATACATCAAAAGATAAAGCTATGGCACATATAAATGCTGGAGCAAAAAAAGTTGTTATTTCTGCACCAGCAGGAAATGACTTACCAACAGTTGTTTTTGGAGTTAATGAAGGAATTTTAAAACCAGAAGATAAAGTTATTTCTGCAGCATCATGTACTACAAACTGCTTAGCTCCAATGGCTAAAGCTTTGAATGACTATGCACCAATTCAATCTGGTATAATGACAACAGTTCATGCTTATACTGGAGATCAAATGGTACTTGATGGACCACATAGAAAAGGTGATTTAAGAAGAGCAAGAGCAGCTGCTGAAAATATAGTTCCAAATTCTACTGGAGCAGCTAAAGCAATTGGACTTGTTATTCCAGAATTAAATGGAAAATTAATTGGATCAGCTCAACGTGTTCCAGTACCAACAGGATCAACAACTATACTAATTGCAACAATAAAAACAGATAAAGAAGTAACTGTAGATTCAATAAATGCATACATGAAATCTGTTTCAAATGCTTCTTATGGTTATACAGATGAACCTCTTGTTTCATCAGATATTATAGGAATTACACAAGGTTCATTATTCGATAGCACACAAACAATGGTTGCTAAAGTATATGATGACACATATCAAGTACAAGTTGTTTCTTGGTATGATAATGAAAATTCTTATACTTCACAAATGGTAAGAACCATCAAATATTTTGCTGAATTAAAATAGTAAGTAAAAATAACAATAACAAAGGAGGAGGTTGGGAAAACATATTTCCAACCTTTAAATTTGTATTTACAATATAAAAATAAAAGGAGAATAATAATAATGAGTAAAAAAACAGTTAAAGATATTGATTTAAAGGACAAAAAAGTTTTGGTTAGATGTGATTTTAATGTACCTATGGATGAAAACCAAAATATTACAGATAATAGAAGAATAGTAGCAGCATTACCTACTATTAAATATTTATTAGAACAAAATTGTAAAATAGTACTTTGTTCACATTTAGGTAGACCTAAAGGAGAAGTAAAAAAAGAATTCTCTTTAGCACCTGTTGGAAAAGAGCTTTCAAAACAATTATGTAGAGAAGTTATAATGGCTAATGATGTAATTGGAGAAGATGCTAAAACTAAAGCTAACAATTTAAAAAATGGGGAAATTTTATTATTAGAAAATGTAAGATTTCATAGAGAAGAAACAGATAATGATCCAGAATTTGCAAAAGAATTATCAAAATATGGTGAAGTATTTGTTAATGATGCCTTTGGTACTGTTCATAGAGCACATGCTTCTACAGAAGGAGTTGCTAAATATATCCCTGCAGTATCAGGATTTTTAATAGAAAAAGAATTAAAATTTTTAGGAGATGCATTAGAAAATCCGGAAAGACCACTAGTCTCAATACTTGGAGGATCAAAAGTTTCTGATAAAATTGGAGTAATAGATAGTTTACTTGAAAAAGTAGATACTTTATTAATTGGTGGAGGTATGGCATATACATTTTATAAAGTACTAGGTTATAGTATAGGAAATTCAATATGTGAAGATGATAAACTAGATTTAGCAAAAGAACTAATGAAAAAAGCTGAAGAAAAAAATGTAAAAATGCTATTACCAATAGATAATAAACTAGGAAAAGAGTTTTCACCAAATACTGAAACAATGATAGTAGATAGAGATTCTATTCCTGATGGATGGGAAGGATTAGATATTGGGCCTAAAACAATTGAATTATATTCTGAGGAATTAAAAAAAGCAAAAACAGTAATTTGGAATGGTACTGTTGGAGTTGCAGAATTTGAAAAATTTGCACAAGGAACAAACTCACTTGCTAAAGTTTTAGCAGATCTAGAAGATGTTGTTACAATAATTGGTGGAGGAGATACAGCTGCGGCTGTGCAAAAATCAGGAGTTGCTGACAAAATGACTCATATATCTACTGGTGGAGGAGCATCTTTAGAATTTATTGAAGGTAAAAAATTACCAGGAATTGAAGTATTAGAAAACAAATAATATATAATTAATTGATAAAAAAGTTCACCATTGTAATGTAAAAGGAGTATGTGAATTTGGAAATTATAGTTGGAAAAAATGCTGGGATTTGTCTTGTAGCACAAAAAGCAATTGATAGAATGTTAGAAGAAGCTAAAAAAGACTCGGTATATTGTATTGGAGAAATAGTTCATAATCGAAATGTTGTAGAAAGCCTAGAAAAAGTAGGTATAAATTTTATCAAAAAAGTTGAGGAATCAAAAGGAACAATAATAATTGGAGCACATGGAGTTTCAAAAGATATTTATGAATCAATAAAGAAAACGAACAAGGAAGTTATTGATTTAACTTGTCCAAAGGTTATGAATGTAAAAAAAATAGCGGAAGAATATTTTGAAAAAGGCTATTTTATAATCATTTTTGGAAAACCAAATCATTCAGAAGTGCTTGGAATAAAAAGCATAGCTAAAAATGAATGTGTGAATATAGCAAATAAGGATCAAGTATCTGAGACACTTAATAGAATTAAAGATAAAAATAGAATATTAATAATTTCACAAACAACTTTTAGTTCAGCAAAATTTGACGAAATTGTAGAAGAAATTAAGAAACAACTAAAAATGGATGTTATATTAGAGGTAAAGAAGACGGTATGTTCAACAACAGAAATTAGACAAAAAGAGACTAAGGAAATTGCAAAAAAAGTTAATGCTATGATTATAGTTGGAGATAAAGAAAGTTCAAATACTAATGAATTATACAGTATAGCATGTAAATACTGTGATAATACTCAATTTGTATTAAATGCAGAAGAATTAGATTTTAGTTTAATTAAAAAAGACGATAAAATAGGTATTATGGCAGGTGCTTCAACTCCAAAAGAAGATATATATAAAATAAAAAATGCATTATTAGAATTTGAAAAGATAAATAAAAAGGAGGATTAGTGTTATGAGAAAAAAAGTAATTGCAGGGAACTGGAAAATGAATATGCTACCAAATGAAGCTATTTCAATGATAACAGAATTAACTCCATTAGTTAAAGACATAGAAAATGAAGTTGTACTTTGTGTTCCTTATGTGGATTTATTTTATTCAATATTAACAGCCCAAGGTACAAATATTAAAATTGGAGCACAAAATATGCATTATGAAGAAAAAGGTGCATATACTGGAGAGGTCTCAGGGAAAATGCTAAAATCAATTGGAGTAGAATATGTAATTATAGGTCACTCAGAAAGAAGACAGTATTATAATGAAACTGATGAGACAGTTAATAAAAAGATAAAAGCAGCTTTTGAAAACAGTTTAAAACCAATAGTATGTGTTGGAGAGACATTAGAAGAAAGAGAAGCAGGAAAGGCATTTGAAATAATTGAAAATCAAACAAAAAAAGCACTAGAAGGATTAACAGAAGAACAAGTTGCAAATACTATAATTGCATATGAGCCAATCTGGGCAATTGGTACAGGAAAAACTGCTACAAGTAATGATGCAAATGAAGCATGTAAAAAAATAAGAGAAAAAATTGCCAAAATCTATGGACAAAACACCGCTGAAAGAGTTATAATACAGTACGGTGGAAGCATGAAACCTGAAAATGCAAAAGAACTTTTGGAAATGTCTGACATAGATGGAGGTCTTATAGGAGGAGCAAGTCTAAAAGCTGACTCTTTTGCTAAAATAGTAAAATATAATAATAATTAAAATAAATTATATTGCATAAAATATTATATAATTTGTAAAAAAAGGAAGGATACTGAATAATGAATGACAAATTAACAATGCTAATGATATTAGATGGATTTGGAGAAAACCCAAAAAGTGAAGGAAATGCTGTTAAACAAGCTAATACTCCAAACTTAGATAAACTAATGAAAAAATACCCAACAACTCATATTTCTGCAAGTGGTATGGCAGTTGGTCTTCCAGAAGGTCAAATGGGTAATTCAGAAGTAGGACATACAAATATAGGTGCAGGAAGAATAGTTTATCAAGAATTAACAAGAATAACGAAGTCTATTGAAGATGGTGATTTTTTTGCAAATTCAGAGCTTATAGATGCGATAGAAAATTGCAAAAAAAATAATTCAAAACTTCATATTTTAGGTTTATTATCAGATGGAGGTGTTCATAGCCATAACAGACATTTATATGGTTTACTTGAACTTGCCAAAAGAAGAGATTTTGAAGATGTATATGTACATTGCTTTTTAGATGGAAGAGATACACCACCTGCATCTGCTGAAAACTATATTCAAGAATTAGAAGAAAAAATGAAAGAAAAAGGTGTAGGAAAAATTGCAACATTATCTGGTAGATTCTATAGTATGGATAGAGATAAACGTTGGCAAAGAATTCAAAAAGCATATAATGCAATGGTATTTGGAGAGGGCATAAAATTTGGTAGTAGTATAAATGCAATAGAGAATTCATATCAAAAAGAAGTATTTGACGAATTTGTTGAGCCTACAGTTATAACAAATGGAGAAAATCCAGTTGCTACAATTGAAGACGGTGATTCTGTTATTTTCTTTAACTTTAGACCTGATAGAGCTAGAGAAATAACACGTGCTTTAGTTGATGAAGATTTTAATGAATTTAAAACTAAAAAAATGAATTTATATTATGTATGTTTTACAAGTTATGATGAAACAATGCCAAATGTTCATGTTGCATTTAAAAAAGAACCTATAGTTAATACACTTGGAGAAATCATTAGTAAAAATGGTGGAAAACAACTTAGAATAGCTGAAACAGAAAAATATGCTCATGTTACATTCTTCTTTAATGGAGGAGAAGAAAAACAATATGATGGAGAAGACAGAATTTTAGTTCCATCTCCAAAAGTAGAAACTTATGATTTACAACCAGAGATGAGTGCAAATGAAGTATGTGACAAGGTAGTGGATAGCATTAATTCAAAGAAATATAATTGTATTATACTTAATTTTGCTAACCCCGATATGGTGGGACATACTGGAAGCTTACCTGCAGCAATAAAAGCTGTTGAAACAATAGACAATTGTGTCGGAAGAATTTATGATGCAATAGAATCTCAAAAGGCAAATTTAATAATTACAGCAGATCATGGAAATTGTGAGCAAATGATAGATTATAAAACTGGAGAACCACATACAGCACACACTACAAATCTAGTACCACTAATATTAGTTTCTGAAAAAGAAAATTTAAAACTAAAAGAAGGTAGACTTTGTGATCTAGCTCCAACAATGTTAGAGTTATTAGATATTAAACAACCAGAAGAAATGACGGGAAATAGTATAATAGAAAAATAAAAAATTATATTATTAAATAAAATCTATAAGGGGGAAAACTACTTTTTGTAGTAAATATACTAATGCTAGCAATTACAAAAAATATGAAAAAAATATTTGAAAAAATACAAAGCTGTATTTTTGAATTAATATTAGAAAGATGGGATGAAATCTATTTATATGCTTCTGTAATTCAAGATAAAAATAACAAACAAACTGGAGAAATGTTTTTTTACTATATTCCAAAAGGAGCATTATTTAGAAAAAAGCCTGTTAATGTATATGAAGTTCCAAGAAAGTTTAATATTAATGAAGGAGAATACTTAAAAATTGTAGATGCATTATATGAAAACATAAAAGAATTACAACAAGAGTTTAAAAATACTAATCAAGATGTATGGACAAATTTATCTATTTCAATTGCACATACAAGATTTAAGGTAGAATTCTTTTATGATGAAGTATTAAATGATAAAAATTCTAGTTATATTAGACATGTTATTTGGAGATATAAGTATTTGCATGTTGGAGGAGAAATTAAAGAAGAAAAAGATATTTTAGAAAATTATTTTAAAGAAGTTTCTATGTCTAATGCAAAATCAGAAGTATATCAAACAGGATTATATGTTAAATCATCTAATAATTTAGTAGGATTTGATAAAGAAATAGAAGAAGAAAAAATAAGACAATCTGAGATCGAAAGAAAAGAAAATGAACTTCAAGAAAAAAAAAAGAAAGAAGAAAAAAAGTTAAAAGAAGTAAAGAAGAACGGAAATCAAATATTAAATTATTAAACTAGTAATACAATTATTATTAAAGTGTTATTTATTAAAAATACTATATAATAAATTTTATATAATATAATTTATATTTATAATGAAAGGAGCAAATAAAATGATTTATTCAAAAGAATTAGAAGGAATGTGTTCAGTGGCTAAAGGAGTTGATCATGGACCAGCACCAATACCAGAAGAGGGTAAATGGGTAAAAGCTAAAGAAATAAAAGATATTTCTGGCTTAACTCATGGAATTGGATGGTGTGCACCTCAACAAGGAGCTTGTAAATTAACATTAAATGTCAAAGAGGGAATTATTCAAGAGGCATTAATTGAAACAATTGGATGTTCAGGAATGACACATTCAGCAGCTATGGCTGGAGAAATTTTAACAGGAAAAACACTACTTGAAGCACTAAATACTGATTTAGTTTGTGATGCTATAAATACTGCTATGAGAGAATTATTCTTACAAATAGTATATGGTAGAACTCAAACTGCTTTTTCAGAAGGAGGTCTTCCAGTAGGAGCTGGACTTGAAGATTTAGGAAAAGGTCATACAAGCCAAGTAGGAACAATTTACTCAAGTTCTTTAAAAGGGCCTAGATATTTAAATCTAGCTGAAGGTTACATAGTAGAATTAGGATTAGATAAAGATGACCAAATAATTGGTTATAAATATGTTCATATTGGAAAAATGATGGATAATATAAAAGCAGGAATGAATCCTGTAGATGCAATTGAAAAAGCTTCAGGAAAATACGGTAGATTTGATGAAGCAGTTAAAAAAATTGATCCAAGAAAAGAATAATAAATTTTAAGGAGGAATTGAAAATGTCGGTAACATTTGAAAGTTATGAAAGAAGAATTGAACAAATTAAACCAGTTATGGAAAAATATGGAATCAAAGATTTTGAGGATGCATTAAAAATATGTACAGATAAGGGATTTAATCCATATGATATAGTTAAAGGAATTCAACCAATATGTTTTGAAAATGCTTGTTGGGCTTATACATTAGGTGCAGCAATTGCAATTAAAAAAGGATGCACAAAAGCATCAGATGCAGCAAAAGCTTTAGGAGAAGGTTTACAAGCTTTTTGTATACCAGGATCTGTTGCAGATGACAGAAAAGTTGGTTTAGGTCATGGTAATTTAGCATCAATGCTATTATCAGAAGATACAAAATGTTTTGCATTTTTAGCAGGACATGAATCTTTTGCAGCAGCAGAAGGAGCAATTGGTATTGCAAAATCAGCTAATAAAGTAAGAACTAATCCATTAAGAGTAATTTTAAATGGTTTAGGAAAAGATGCTGCACAAGTTATTTCAAGAATAAATGGATTTACATATGTAAAAACAGATTTTGATTTCTATACAGGAAAAGTAAAAGTAGTAGAAGAAATACCATATTCAGATGGAGAAAGAAGCAAAGTTAGATGTTATGGTACAAATGATGTTAGAGAAGGTGTAGCTATAATGTGGATGGAAGATGTAGATGTTTCAATCACAGGAAATTCTACAAACCCTACAAGATTCCAACATCCAGTTGCAGGTACATACAAAAAAGAAAGAATAGAAAATGGAAAGAAATATTTCTCTGTTGCATCTGGTGGTGGAACAGGTAGAACTCTTCATCCTGATAATATGGCAGCAGGACCTGCTTCATATGGTATGACAGATACAATGGGAAGAATGCATTCAGATGCACAATTTGCAGGTTCATCATCAGTTCCAGCACATGTTGAGATGATGGGATTAATAGGAATGGGTAATAACCCAATGGTAGGTGCCTCAGTAGCTGTTGCAGTAGCAATTGAAGAAGCTATGAAATAGGAAATATTTGAATATAAGGAGATGAAGTTTTATGGAACTGCCATATAAATTAAAAGATACCATAGATGATTACGAGTTTAAAACTAAAATAGGAACAATTATAATAAATGGAAAGGGTGTATTTGGACGTGTTGTATTAGATGAAAACTTCAATATACTTGGAGAATATGACGAAGAAATTGTATTGAAAAATGGTTATTATATTGTAGATTATCAGCCCAATTGGAATAAACAAATGAAAGGCTTAGCTATAATTAAAGTATGTATTAAACCAGGTAAATATTTTGAATATGATAGAAAATTTGTTATTACAGGAAATTTGGTTTCTTCTCAAGAATTAGAAGAATTAATGGCAAGATTTGGAAAGGATAAAATTATAAAATGTTTTGAATTAGCAAAAAAGTTTTATAATGCAGAATTAGATGAAAAGATACTTAATGATGAAGATAATACTATTAAAGAATTATTTAACTCCACAAATGTGAAAAAAGCCCCAATTACTCCTGGAACTCAAGGAGAAGGGGAAACTCCTGGTGAAAATGGTAGCAGATAAAAACAGTAAAAACAGAGATGAAAAAATTCATCCCTGTTTTTTTATTATCATTTATTAGAATAGTAAGTATTGAGTTTGTATATACTACTAATAAAGGAGAGGTAGTATTATGAAAAACTATTTAGAAATTGATGAAGTTAGAGCCTTAGAAGTATTAGACTCTAGAGGAAATCCTACAGTACAAGTTGAAGTCGTACTAGAAGATGGTTCAAGTGGAGTTGCTATGGTACCATCTGGAGCATCAACAGGAAGCTTTGAAGCTGTAGAATTAAGAGATGGAGACAAATCAAGATACCTTGGAAAAGGTGTTTTAAAAGCAGTAGAAAATGTAAATACAATAATTAGAGATAAAATTGTAGGAATGAATGCATATGATCAAATAGAATTAGATAGAACATTAATAGAATTAGATGGAACAGAAAATAAAGCAAAATTAGGTGCAAATGCAACCCTTGGTGTTTCACTTGCAGTAGCAAAAGCAGCAGCAAATTCATTAGGTATGGAATTATATAACTACATAGGTGGACCAAATGCAAAAGTACTTCCAACTCCTATGATGAATATTATGAATGGTGGAAAACATGCTGATTCTACACTATCTGTACAAGAATTTATGATTATGCCAGTTGGAGCAAAATCATTTACAGAATGTTTAAGAATTTGTGCTGAAATTTACCATAATTTAAAGAAAGTTCTTAAAGAAAAAGGACTAGCAACAGGTGTTGGAGATGAAGGTGGATTTGCTCCAAATGTTAAAGATGAAGATGAAGCTTTAGCATTAATAATGGAAGCAACTGAAAAAGCTGGATATAAACCAGGAGAAGAGATAATGTTTGCTCTTGACGTTGCAGCAACAGAAATGTATGATGAGGCTAAAAAAATAGGAAAAGAAGGAATGTATCATTTCTGGAAAATAGGAGTTACAAAAACAACTGAAGAAATGATTGCATTCTATGAGGATTTAGTAAATAGATATCCAATAATCTCAATTGAAGATGGTTTAGCAGAAGAAGATTGGGATGGATGGAAAGAATTAACAAATAGATTAGGAAGCAAAATCCAATTAGTTGGTGATGACCTATTTGTTACAAATATTAAGAGATTACAAAAAGGAATTGATTTAGGAGTTTCAAATTCAATTTTAATTAAATTAAATCAAATTGGAACATTAACTGAAACTTTAGATGCGATTGAACTTGCTAAAAAGAACGGAATGACAGCAGTTGTTTCTCATAGATCTGGAGAAACAGAAGACACAACTTTAGCTGATGTTGCAGTAGCTACTAATGCTGGACAAATCAAAACTGGTGCACCATGTAGAACAGATAGAGTTGCAAAATATAATAGACTTTTAAATATTGAAAATGATTTAGGAAGAACAGCAATTTATGCTGGATTAAGTGGACTAAATAGATAAAGAATATTACAGATGTTTGAAGTTTGAAGTAGGAGGTAGAAAGTAAGAATTTCTATCTCTTTTTTTCATATGTGAAAATTTAAAAAAATAGTTGAAAAAAAGCCAATTAAAGTATATAATATACCCGATTTCGTTAAAATAAATAGGGAGATGAATTTATGTTAGAAGGAAAATATAATCCAAAAGATTTTGAAGATGAATTATATAAAGAATGGGAAGAAAAAGGATATTTTAAACCAAGTATGGATAAAGAAAAAGAACCATACTGTATTATGATGCCACCACCAAATGTAACAGGAAAACTTCATATGGGACATGCTTTAGATGGAACAATTCAAGATATACTAATCAGATATAAAAGAATGAGAGGTTTTGACTGTTTGTGGCTTCCTGGAACTGATCATGCAGCTATTTCTACTGAAATGAAAGTTGTTCAAAAGTTAAAATCAGAAGGTAAAACAAAACAAGATATAGGAAGAGAAAAGTTTTTAGAGGAAACTTGGGATTGGACACATAAATATGGTGGAATTATTCAAGAACAGCAACGCAAACTTGGATGTTCTTGTGACTGGTCAAGAAATAGATTTACAATGGATGAAGGATTGTCAGATGCTGTTTTAGAGCAATTTGTTTCTTTATATAATAAAGGATTAATATATAAGGGAACAAGAATGGTAAATTATTGTCCAAGTTGTAAAACAACAATTTCAGATGCAGAAGTTGAATATAAAGAAGAACCATCACATTTATGGCATATTAGATATGAAATTGCAGGTGAGCCAGGAAAATATATAGAAGTTGCAACAACAAGACCAGAAACAATGCTTGGAGATACTGCAGTTGCAGTTCATCCATCAGATGAAAGATATAGAAGTATAGTAGGAAAAAAATGTATTCTTCCTATAATGAATAAAGAAATTCCAATTATAGCTGATGAATTTGTAGAAAAAGAATTTGGAACTGGATGTGTTAAGATTACACCAGCACATGATATGAATGACTATCAAGCAGGTTTAAGACATAACTTAGAAATTATTGAAGTATTTGATGAAAACTATAAAATGGGTGATTTAGTTCCAGAATTAAAAGGAATGGAATTAATTGATGCAAGAAAAAGAATAGTAGAAATGCTTGAAAAATCTGGAAATCTTGTTAAAACAGAAGAGTATACTCATAATGTTGCAAAATGTGAAAGATGTAAATCTACAATAGAACCAAAAGTTTCTATGCAATGGTTTGTTTCTATGAAAGATTTAGCAAAAAGAGCAGCAGATAGTGTAAGAGAAGATAAAACAAGATTTGTACCAAAAAGATATGAAAAACAATATTTTAACTGGTTAGATAATATTCAAGACTGGTGTATATCTCGTCAATTATGGTGGGGACACAGAATTCCAGCATATTATTGTGAAGAATGTGGAGAAATAAATGTTGCAAAAACAGCACCTGAAAAATGCTCTAAATGTGGATCTAGCAATTTACATCAAGATGAAGATACATTAGACACATGGTTTAGTTCAGCATTATGGCCATTTTCAACACTTGGTTGGCCAAATACAGAAAATGAAGATTATAAAAGATTTTATCCTACAAATGTTTTAGTTACAGGTTTTGATATTATCACTTTCTGGGTATCAAGAATGATGACTCAAGGACTAGAATTTACAGATGTAGAGCCATTTAAAGATGTTTTAATTCATGGAATCATTCGTGATAGCATAGGAAGAAAAATGTCTAAAACACTTGGAAATGGTGTAGATCCACTTGAAGTTATAGATAAATATGGTGCAGATGCCTTAAGATTTTCTGTAATATCAGGGACAACTATGGGAAATGACATAAAATATATGCCAGAAAAACTAGAACAAGCTTCAAACTTTGCAAATAAAATTTGGAATGCTGCAAAATTTGTAATTATGAATTTAGCAGACAAAGAAGATATAATAAGTTTTGGTAAATCAATTAAAGATGAAAATACTGGACTTTACAAAAAAGAAATGTTAAAAATAGAAGATAGATGGATTTTATCAAAACTAGATGACTTAATTAATACTGTTACAAAAAATATAGAAGACTATGATTTAGGAATTGCACTAGATAACATTTATAATTTTATTTGGAATGAATTTTGTGATTGGTATATAGAAATTGTAAAATCTAGAATTTATAGCGAGAATAAAGAAGAAAAAATTCAAGTTAGTTTTGTCTTAAATTATGTATTTGGTGATTGCTTAAAACTATTACATCCATTTATGCCATTTATTACTTCAAAAATTTATAGCTCTTTGGTAAATTATGAGGATAAAGATTTAATGATATCTAATTGGCCTAAATCAAGAAAAAGAGTAGAATATGACAAAGATAATGACTTTATCGAAATTATTAAAAAAATAATTACTGAAGTACGTAATGTAAGGGCAAAAATGAATATTCATCCAAGTAAAAAAACAAAATTAATATTTGTTACAAATGTACATGAAAAAGAAATTAAGCAATCTGAAATGTTTTTACAAAAATTAGCTTTTGGAAATAATGTAGAAATACATTCAGAAAAACCAGAAAATACAGATAAAACAATTACTATAGTAAGTGATAATATAGAATTATATATGCCACAAGAAGGATTAATTGATTTAGAAGAAGAAGCTAAACGTAAAGAAAGAGAAATTGCAAAATTAAAAGCAGAAATTGAAAAATCAGAATCAATTTTATCAAAACCTGGATTTGCTGAAAAAGCTCCAAAAGAAAGAGTAGAACAAGAAAGAGCTAATTTAGAAAAATTAAAAGGTATGTTATCAAAATTGGTATAACATATGTTAAAGTACTTTAAGTAAATAAATAATATTATAATTGATATTATTATTAAAATAAAAATGTGGAGTAATAATATATGACTAATAAAAAAATTGGACTTTGTTTAGCAGGAGGAGGACTTCAAGGATATTCTCATATTGGAGTACTTAAAGCTTTAGAAGAATTAAATATAAATATTGAATACATTTCTGGTACAAGTACAGGAGGAGTTATTGCAAGCCTATATGCTTTAGGCTTTACTCCAGCTGAAATTGAGCAAATTTGTGAAGACCTTTATACAAAAATATTTAAAGTAAAAAAATCAATTTTCTTAAAAATGATAACAAATTTTACTTTTAAAAAACAAACTAAAATTAAAGGGTTAATTGATGGAAATCAAATAAGTGAATCTATAAATAATTTAGCATATAACAAAAATATCAAATCAATCCAAGATATTACTATTAAATTAGCATTAGAAACTGTTGATACTAAAACAATGAAGGAATGTATATTTATTTCAGAAGATTTAGAAAAAATAACAGATAAAAGTTCTAATATAGAATATATTAATAATATTAGTTTGGGTGATGCTGCAAGAGCAAGTATGTCTTTTCCAGGAATAATTACTCCATTGGATTATAAACAATATAATTTTATTGATGGTGGAACGGTAAACAATTTACCAACAAAGATCTTAAAACAAATGGGAGCAGATTTTATTATATCTTCTTCTTTTAACTTAAATAAATATGAGCCATCTAATAATATGGAAGATATAATAACAAGAGCACTAGATATTTTTTCCTATGAAAGTGTACTAAATGGTAGGAATTTATCAGATATATCTATAGAGATATATAACAAAAATACTGGTTTAATTACTACAAAAAGTATAAGTAAAACCATAGAAAATGGGTATAATGAAACTATGGCACAAAAAGAAAAAATATTAAAAATGTGTAAATAAAAAAGTAGGGAACGATATAAAATGATAGATGTTTTAATAATTGGCGCAGGGCCAGCAGGAATATCTGCTGGTATATATGCCAAAAGATCAAATTTAAATGTAACTATTATATATTATGGAGAATCTAATTTAGAAAAGGCACCTAAAATTGATAATTACTATGGATTTGAAGATGGAATATCAGGAGTAGATTTATATAAAAATGGAATAGAACAGGCAAAAAAAATAGGAATAGATGTTTTAAATGAAGAAGTTCTTCATATTGAGTTAAATGATAATTGCTTTGAAATAACAACTAATATTTCATCTTACAAATCAAAATCTGTAATTATTGCATCTGGTAATAAAAAATTAAAGCCTGATATTGACGGTATTAAGGATTTCGAAGGTAAAGGGATTAGCTATTGTGCAATATGTGATGGCTTTTTTTACAAAAATAAAAATATCGCTATTATTGGTGACGGAAGATTTGCAATAAATGAAGCAGATTATTTAAAAAATATAGTAAATAGTATTACTATATTATCAAATGGTAAAACAATTAATTCAGACTGTAATTATAATGTAAATAATAAAAAAATAAAGAAAGTTACTGGTGAGAATACAGTAAATAAAGTAGTCTTTGATGATGATACTTTTTTATCAATAGATGGAATTTTTATTGCACTTGGAGAAGCTGGAGGAGTGGATTTTGCAAAAAGCCTAGGTGTAATTACTAATAATGATAATATTATTGTTAATGATAAAATGGAAACAAATATTAAAGGATTATATTCTTGTGGAAATACAACTGGTGGGTTGCTTCAAATATGTAAAGCTGTTTATGAAGGTGCTGTTGCTGGAATTTCTGCAGCAAATTTTGTAAAAAAGAATAATTCTTAAATTCATAATTGTAATATTAGCAAACTTTTAATAACTAGACTTTGATTTTTATTTATGTTATAATACAAATCAATATTTTAATTCTAAAAAAATCCCAATATTAATTATATGTAAAGGAGTAGCTATAAATATGTATGAGCTTGAACATTTAACTTTATTAGAGTTAAAGAAATTAGCAAAGGAAAATAATATTAGAAATATATCAAAATTAAAAAAAGAAGAAATAATAGAAGTATTAAAAAGTATTAAAAATTCGAATTTTATAGATGATGAAAACTATACAGATGATAATTACTTTGAAGAAGATACAGATGAAGAAGAAGAAACAAAAAAATCAAGATATGATACACCAGACAACGAAGTTGAAGAACTAGAAGAATCATCAGTTGCATATCAAGTAAATAATGAAGAAGATGAAATTATAGAAGGAATTCTAGAAGTATTACCTGAAGGATACGGGTTTTTAAGAGGAGATAATTATTTATCAAGCCCAAAAGATGTATATATATCACCTGTTCAAATAAGAAGATTTAAATTAACAACAGGAGATTTAGTAAAAGGGATTTCTAGATTTAAAGAAGGAGAAAAATTTCCATCTTTAATATTTGTTGGAGAAGTAAATGGTGAGCATCCAGAAAAAGCAATTAAAAGAAAAAGATTTGAAGAATTAACACCAATTTATCCAGATCAAAGATTAAAATTGGAAACTGTCCAAACAAATATTGCAACAAGAATGATTGATATTATTTCACCTATTGGTAAAGGCCAAAGAGGATTAATAGTAGCACAACCAAAAGCAGGAAAAACAACATTACTAAAAGAAATAGCAAATAGTATAACAACTAATAATCCTGAATGTGAATTAATAATGCTTCTTATAGATGAAAGACCAGAAGAAGTAACAGATATGCAGCGTTCTATAAAAGGACAAGTAATATATTCAACATTTGACGAATTACCTGAACATCATGCAAAAGTTGCTGAGATGGTTATTGAACGTGCAAAAAGGTTAGTAGAACAAGGAAAAGATGTTGTAGTATTACTAGATAGTATAACAAGACTAGCTCGAGCATATAATTTAGTGGTTCCTGCATCAGGAAGAACTCTATCTGGTGGTATTGATCCAGCATCATTACATAAGCCAAAAAAATTCTTTGGAGCTGCAAGAAACATTGAATTTGGAGGAAGTTTAACAATTTTAGCAACAGCATTAACAGAAACAGGAAGCAGAATGGATGATGTTATATTTGAAGAATTTAAAGGAACAGGAAATATGGAAATACTATTAGATAGAAGTTTAGCAGAAAAACGTATTTTCCCTGCAATAGATATTAACAGATCAAATACAAGACGAGAAGATTTATTATTAAACAAATCTGAACTAGAAGCAGTAGGTGTAATAAGAAAAATTTTGGGGAAATTGCCTTCTGCAGAAAGTACAGAACAAATTATAAAACTAATGAAAACAACCAAAAATAATGAAGAATTTTTAGCAAAATTATCAAAAACTATTAATAAATGAACTATTTTTTAAAAATAATTAAAGTATTTTAATATGCTAATATATGTGCCAAAGGGGATATAATAAAATGATAAATATTCTACTATGTGGAAATAACAAAGTATTTGATGGAATGTTAACAGAGCTAATATCTATAACTAATAAAACTAAAGAACCAGTTAATTGTATTATATTTACAGCAGAACTAACTAGAATAAAAAAGGAATATCAGCCATTAAGCCAGCAAGAAGCAGATTTTTTAGATGAAGTAGTAAAATCGAAAAATCCAGAGTCAAAAGTAAAACTAGTTGATGTAACTGGGCTTTATGAGGAAGAGTTTATGAAAAGTCCAAATGAGAGTGCATATTGTACTCCATACACACTACTAAGACTTTTAGCGGATAAGGTTGAGAACATTCCCGATAAGCTTTTATATTTAGATATAGATATGATGCTTGCTGATGATATATCTAAACTTTATAATATTGATGTAGAAGATTATGAATATGCAGCTGTTAAAGAAAAATATGGAAGTAAACTTATTAGACCAGATTATATAAATGCTGGAATGCTATTATTAAATTTAAGAATGATAAAAGAAACGGGCTTACTTGAAAAAGCAAGAGAGAAAATTAAAACAAAGAAAATGCTCTTTGCTGATCAAGATGCTGTGTATTGGTCAACTACAAAAAAGAAAATTTTGCATAGAAGATTTAATGAACAATCAAAATTTAATAGGAATGATACTGTAGTATGTCATTTTTGTAAAAGATTAATGTTTAGACCATACCCACATATAACAAATTTTAAACAGTGGAATATTGAAAAAGTACATAGCGAATTTAAGTGTTTTAGATTTGATGAAGATTTAGATGAATACTTAGAACTAAAAAACAAATTTGAAAAATCAAAAGAATTAAAAGGGGTTAAATAAATATGGATACAAACAAACAAGAGATACCTGTATTTTTTGCTTTAAATGATAAATATATTCCATTTTTAGCAGTTACACTAAGATCAATTATAGATAATTCTTCAGAAAACTATTTTTATAATTTAAGGATTTTATATACTGATATTTCTAAAGAAAACATAAACAGAATATCTAAATTAGCTACAAACAATGTTAAAATCGAGTTTGTTAATTTAAATTATTATATAGATAGAATAAAAGACAAACTATATACAAGAGATTATTATTCTAAAGATACATATTTTAGACTATTTTTACCTAATTTATATCCTGAATATGATAAGGTTTTATATTTAGATTGTGACATAGTTGTTTTAGATGATATAGCAAAACTATATAATACAAATATAAAAAATGCTTTAGTAGGAGCAATTACAGAAGAAACTGCAATATACACACAAGAGGTAAAAAACTACGCTGAACGTGTTATAGGAGTTAGTGATTCTAAGCATTATTTTAATGCAGGTGTTCTTTTAATGAATTTAAAAGAATTAAGAGAATTTGGTTTACAAGAAAAGTTTTTATATTTACTTGAAAAAACAATTTATTCTGTTGCTCAAGATCAAGATTATTTAAATAGAATGTGTAAGGGTAGAGTAAAATATATTAGTCAAATGTGGAATAAATCTCCTGCACCTATAAAAAATGTGAATATTAATAAAGTAAAACTAATTCATTATACTTTAGCACGTAAGCCTTGGCTTAAAGATGCTGTTTTATATAGTGAATACTTTTGGAAATATGCTAAAAGAACAGATTTTTATGAGGAAATCTTAGAAATTAAGAAAAACTATACTCAAGAGCAATTAAAAGAGGATGAAGAAAAAACTAAAAAGCTTTTTGAGTTAGCAGAATTTGAAACACAATGTGTTGGATATGACAAAAAACCAAGAAGATATAGTAATATTAAAAATACATTATTAAGCTTAAGAAAGAAAAATACCTTAATAAAACAATCTGAAGATAGACTTGCAATATTAGATGAGATTGCTAGACTTGAAAAAGAAGGAAGATTTGATGTTGATCCTGAAAAAGATCCTCCAACAATTCCTATTATGCCTGGAGAAGTTGATTACTTAAATGAAAAACTTACAAGTAAATTAAATACAATGGTTGCAAATACTTTAGGTTTAGTATTTTTAAAAGATATTCTTAGAAAAAATCAACTTCTTATAAAAGAAATTAATGGTTTAGAGAATCTTGATAATCTTATAACTGGTGCAATTATTACATCAAATCACTTTAATCCTTTTGAAGTATTTGCTGTTGAAGTAGCATTTAGATCATCAAACAAAAAGAAAAAAACATTTTATAAAGTAATAAGAGAAGGAAATTATACTAATTATCCTGGTTTTTATGGATATTTATTTAGAAATAGTAATACATTACCTTTAGCAGCTTCTCCAAAAGCTATGGAGGAATTTGTTAAAGCAGTTGAAAAAATCTTAGCAGATAAAGAATACATACTTATGTATCCAGAACAGAGTTTGTGGTGGAATTATAAAAAACCAAGACCACTTAAAAATGGTGCGTTTAAACTTGCATCTAGAAACAATGTACCAATTGTTCCAATGTTTATAACTATGAAAAATAGCGATATAATAGGTGATGATGGTTTTCCAATTCTAGAATATTACATAAATATTAACAAACCAATATATCCTGATGAGAACCTTTCAGTTAAAGAAAATACTGAAATGATGAAACAAAAGAATTATGAAATTTGGAAAAACATATATGAGAATTTCTACAATATTCCTTTAGAATATACAACAGTTAAAAAAGAAAGCAAGGAAGAACAAAATTAATGAAAGATGATAACCAAATTATTTACTACAAAAATGAATTAGAAGATGATTTTGCAACAATGGAAAACATAAAGATAGTAAATGTTGATGAAAATTATAAATATATTCATAAAAGCCCAATTTGGAACATTGCATCCATTGTTACACAAAACATATTAAGTATGCCTATTAAGTATTTATATGCTAAAATCAAATTTAATATAAAATTCATAGGGAAAGAAAAGCTAAAAAAAGAAAAGAAAAATGGATATTTTATATATGCAAATCATACTCAAATATTTGCTGACACTTTTATTCCAAGTTTAGCAAATTTTCCTAAAAGAAATTTTTTTATTGTTGACCCAGCAAATATATCTATGCCAGGATTAAAGCTATTAGTTAGACTACTTGGAGCTTATCCGCTTCCAGCTGACTTAAAAGCATATAAGAATTTTTTGAATGCAATAAAAAAAACAATAGAAAATAAGCATAGTATAACAATATATCCGGAAGCTCGTATATGGCCATATTATACGAAAATAAGAAACTTTAAATCAGTTTCTTTTAAATATCCGGTAGAACTAAAGGCTAAGGCTTTTTGCATAACAAATACATATCATAAAAGAAAAAATGGGAAAGTAAGGATTATATCTTATATAGATGGACCATTTGTTGCAGATTCTAATTTATCAAAAAAAGAAGCTCAAGAAGATTTAAGAAATAGAATATATAACCAAATGGTAGAAAGAAGCAAAAGCTCGGATTTCGAAAAAATAAAATATATAAAGGAATAACAGATTATCCAGAATAATTATTTTAAGGAGGTAGATTATGAGTAAAATTAGAATAGGAATTAATGGATATGGAAATTTAGGAAAAGGTGTTGAAAAGAATATTAGTAAATATGAAGATTTAGAATTAGTAGCAATATTTACAAGAAGAGATCCAGAATCATTAAAAGTATTATCAAATACCCCAGTTGTAAATATTAAAGATATAGAAAATTGGAAAGACAAGATAGATGTAATGATTATGTGTGGTGGATCTGCAACAGATTTACCAAAACAAGTTCCTGAAATGTCTAAAATGTTTAATACAATAGACAGTTTTGATACACATGCAAAAATACCTGAATATTTTAAAACAGTTAATGAAAATGCTGTAAATAGTAATAAAACTTCAATTATATCAATTGGATGGGATCCTGGAATGTTCTCACTTCTAAGATTATATGATAATTGTATTTTACCAGAAGGAAAAACATATACTTTCTGGGGAAAGGGTGTTAGCCAAGGACATTCTGATGCAATAAGACGAATTGATGGTGTTAAAAATGCAATTCAATATACAATACCAATTGATGAAGCTATAAATAGAGTAAGAAATGGCGAAAATCCAGAATTAACAACAGGTGAAAAGCACTTAAGAGAATGTTTTGTTGTAGCTGAAGAAAATGCAGATAAAACCAGAATTGAAAAAGAAATAAAAACTATGCCAAATTATTTTGATGAATATCATACAGAAGTTCATTTTATTACAGAAGAAAAGTTAAAATTATCTCATAGTAAAATGCCTCATGGTGGATTTGTAATTCATAGTGGAAAAACAGGAGAAAATAATCATATTATAGAATACTCTTTAAAATTAGATTCTAATCCAGAATTTACATCATCAGTTTTATTAACATTTGCAAGAGCTGCATATAAGATGAATAAAATGGGTCAAGTTGGCGCAAAAACTATATTTGATATTCCACCTATAATGCTTTCTAATAAAACATCAGAAGAGATTATTAAACAACTATTATAGAAAGGATGGATTTATTTTACTATGGAAAAAAGCATTGTTGATATATTAGAAAAAACAACAAAGAAGTATCCTAAAAAGCTTGCATTTGTTGACTCTAATAGACAAGTTAGTTATGAAGAGTTTTTAGATATTTCAAAAAAATTAGGGACATTTATTAATAATAAATATAAACAAACAAATAAATCTATAATTATTTTTATAGATAAGACTGTCAATTGTCTAGAAGCAATGATTGGCTCAATTTATTCTGGGAATTTTTATACAATTATAGATGTAAAAACACCTAAAGAAAGAGCAAATTCAATTGTAGAAAACTTGGATTCAAAAGTGATTATTACAGATAATAAAAATTTAGGAAAACTTCAAAAACTAGAGTTAAATATAGAAAATGTTTTTATTTATGAAGATATGATTAAAACAGAAATTGACCAAGTTCGGGTTGGATATTATAAATTCAAAAAGAATAGATACAGATATAATGTATATACTTTATACATCAGGGTCAACTGGAATTCCAAAAGGTGTAGTATTAAATCATAAAGCTGTTTTATCATATATTGAATGGGTTAAAGATAGCTTCGATATTGATGAAAACACAATTTGGGGAAGTCAAACACCATTTTATTTTAGTATGTCAATTACAGATGTATTTTCAACAATGCTTACAGGAGCAACTTTCTATATAATACCTAAAATTAATTTTTCATTCCCAATTAATTTAATTAAGTTTTTAAATGAGAATAAAATTAATACAATTTATTGGGTTCCATCTGCTTTATGTATTGTTGCTAATTTAGGAGCGTTAAAAGATGTTAAATTACCATATTTAAAAAACGTCTTATTTGCTGGAGAAGTAATGCCTACTAAACAATTAAATGAGTGGATTAAAGCTTTGCCAGAAGTTAGATTTGCAAATTTATATGGACCAACAGAAACAACTGATATTTGTTCATATTATGTTGTTGATAGAAAATTAGAAAATACTGAAAGCATTCCTATTGGTAAACACTGTGATAATTGTGGGTTAATTTTAATTAATGAAAATGGAAATGAAATAAAATATGTTGAAGGTAAAGAAAGCGAGCCTGGAGAACTTTTAGTTAGAGGATCATTTTTAGCTTCAGGATATTATAAAAATGTAGAAAAAACATCAAGTACATTTGTTCAAAATCCAGTTAATAGTGCATATCCAGAGGTAGTTTATAAAACAGGTGATATTGTTAAATTTGATAAAACTGGAAATCTAATTTATATATCTAGAAAAGATTATCAAATAAAACATATGGGATATAGAATTGAACTTGGAGAAATTGAAAGAAATATTTATGCAATAGATGGTATTGCACTTTGCTCATGTATATATGATGAGATAAATAAAAATATTGTTTTATTTTATCAAGGAAGTATAGATGAGACAAGCTTAGCAAAAAAAGCATCAGAAAGATTGCTACCTTATATGGTTCCAAATAAATATATTTTATTAAAAGCATTACCATATAATAGCAATGGAAAAATTGATAAAAAGCTTTTAAAGACAAATTATATGAAAGAAGTAAATAATGTTTAAACATAAAATACATTATTAAGGAGGAAAGAATTATTAAGATGGAAGAGATTTTAAATATTTTACAAGAAATTAAACCAGGAGTTGATTTTTCTGTAGAAGAAAATATAATTGAAGATGAATTACTAGATTCATTTGATATAGTTACTTTAGTTGCTAAATTAAATGATGAATTTGATATTGAAATCACACCTTCAGATTTAATCCCAGAAAATTTTAGTTCAGCTAAGAATATATATAATCTAGTCAAAAAACTAGAAGATGAATAATTAATTATAGAAAGAGGTTACATCATGGTAATTAATTCTGTTCAATTTATTTTATTTGTATTAGGAATAATTTTGATATATAAATTGATTCCTAATAAATTTAAATGGATTGTTTTATTAATTTCAAGTTATATTTTTTATATTTTAAATAGTGGGAAATATACAGTATTTTTATTGTTATCAACTTTAACTATTTATATTACAGCTTTAAAGATTAGTAAAATTGATTCTGATGTTTCTTTAAAAGTAAAAAATATAGAAAAAAAAGAAGATAAAAAACTTTTAAAAGCTAAAGCAAAACACCAAAAAAAGCTAATACTTGCAATTGGTATAATAATTAATATTTCTATTTTAGTATTTATTAAATATTCTGGATTTTTAAATGGAGAATTAAACAAAGTATTAAGTAAAGCTCATTTACAATTACCAATATTTAAGTTTATTTTACCATTAGGTATTTCTTATTATACCTTACAAGCAATAAGCTATATTGTTGATGTTTATAGAGGAAAAATAAAAGCAGATAAAAATATTGGAAGATTAGCGCTATTTTTAGCTTATTTTCCTCAATTAATTCAAGGCCCAATTGGAAGATATGATCTACTTGCAAATAATTTATATGAGTCTCATAAAATAACATATAAATCATTTATAAATGGATCAGAATTGATGATTTGGGGATATTTCAAAAAAATGGTTATTGCAGATAGAGTAGCTTTATATGTAAATCATGTATTTGAAAACTATACTGAATACTCATTTTTAATAATTGTTTTAGCAATTATAGGTTATACCTTACAAATATACGCAGAGTTTTCAGGTGGAATTGATATTGTTACAGGTTTATCTGAAATATTTGGTATAAATCTTGCTAAAAACTTTGAAAGGCCATTTTTCTCAAAATCTGTTGATGAGTTTTGGAGAAGATGGAATATTACTTTAGGAGCATGGCTTAAAGATTACATATTTTACCCAGTATCATTATCAAAATTTTCTATGAAAATAACTGAAGTTTCTAAAAAAATATTTAAAAATTCTTATATTTCAAAGTTAATTCCTATTTCAGTTTCTCTTCTTTGTGTATGGCTTGGAAATGGATTTTGGCATGGAGCAGGATGGAAATATATAGTTTATGGTTTATACTATTATTCTATAATGATGTTAGGAAAACTATTTGCACCACTAAGTGAAAAGCTTATTAAGATATTTAAAATTAAAACTGAGGTATGGAGCTATAAATTATGGCAAATGATAAGAACATTTGGATTTGTATGTATTGGTATGTTAATCTTTAGAGCAAATGATTTAAAAGTTGCATTTTCTATGTTTAAATCTATTTTTAAACCTCACAACTTAGAACTAATATTTAATGGAAAAGGATTTTTACTAGGTGGATTATCATATGCAGATATTAGAATTATTATCATTTCTGTTATCGTAATGTTTATTATTAGTTTAAAACAGGAAAAAGGGGTAAAAATTAGAGAGACATTTAATGAGCAAAATATAGTGTTTAGATGGTCAATTCTGATTTTAGCTTTAGTTGCAATTTTAATTTTTGGTATATATGGCGGAGAATATAATGTTCAAAACTTTATATATGGACAATTTTAATTTAAAATTTAAATTATATTTATAGTTTAGAAAGGGTTATTAATTACAATGAAAAACTATATAAAAATAGCTTCTTTTATAACTTTATTAGTAGTAGTCATAATTTTTTTAAACAAGCTTTTTTCACCAATTGGTACTTATGAAGCAAGTTGGTTTATTCCTGGTGCAATGCAAGATATGTACAAACAACAAAATAATACAATTGATATTTTATATGTTGGAGATTCAAATGTATATGCAGGAATTTCTCCACTTGAGATTTATAATAATTTAGGTGTAACAGGCTTATGTGTTTCAACTCCTAGGCAAGATGTAATTGGATCATATTATATAGCAAAAGAAAACTTTAAAAATCAAGACTTAAAGGTTGTTTTTATTGAAACTGGGGAGTTTTTCTTAAAATCTGATGAAATTACAGAGCTAGGTAGAAGATCAGAAATAGATTTTTTAAAATTTAGTAAAAATAAAATAGATTTTATAAATGATAAAGATTTAAATTTATCATTAAATGACAAAATGACATATTTTATGCCGGTTTTAAAATATCATACTAGATATGATCAATTAACAGAATTTGATATACGTAAACTACATAATAAATCGGAAATGTCTTATAAAGGATATTTATTAGAAAAAAATGTTGTAAAAGGAAAAAATTATAGAAGAAATAGAAATAATAATCAATTAGAGGATAATCAAGAAATACATTCAACAAATTTAGATATACCTGAATATGTTGATAAAAAAATTGATGATTTGAAAAAACTATGTGATGAAAACAATGCTCAACTTGTATTTTTATCAATGCCTACTACAGATGAATTAATGGAAGAAAAATATAATATTTTAAAAGAATATGCAATAAAGAAAAATGTAAAATATCTTAACTTAAACTTTGAAATAATGACTCCAATAGATTGGGAAAAAGATACTCAAGATGGGGGAGACCATTTAAATATTTATGGAGCTCAAAAAGTTGCAGAATCAATTTCTAAATTTATTTCAGATAATTTTGAAATTTCAAATAAAAAAGAAGACCCTAAATATAGTAGTTGGAATGAGGTTTTAGAAGGATATAATAGCAATAAATAATGGTAAACGAGACGGTCTTTTTTAATAATAAAGAACCGTCTTAAATTATAGGAGTAAGAAATGATAAAAAGATTAATATTTGATGTAGATGGAACATTAATAAACATGCAGGATTTTACAAGTTGTGTAGAAAAAACTTTAAAGAAATTAAATATATATTCTGAAGAAAATGTAAAGCATTTTTTAGAAGGAATGTTTTCCTATGAGAAGTGTTATAATAATTATAATTTTGATGATTATACAAAACACATAGGAAGCTATTTAAATATAAAACTACCAGATAATTTTGTTCAAACACATTTTATTTCACTTAAACCATTTGTACCACCCAAAAATCAAAATTTAATTAATAAATTAGAGAATTTATCAAAAAGATATGAAATGGTATTATTAACAAATTATTTTTCAAGTTTACAACAAGCTAGGTTAAATAATTTTGGTATAGGTAAATTTTTTAGTTTTTGCTATGGAGAAGATTTAATTAAACCAGCTAAAGAAGCTTTTATTAATGCATGTGGGAAAAATAATCCATCTGAATGTGTTATGATTGGAGATAATATCGACTTAGACATTAATGCTGCTAAAGAAGCAGGTCTAAAAACTATTTTTGTTAATAGTAAAGGCTTAAATGTAAATCAAAATGTTGGAATAACCGTAAATTCAGTAGAAGAGATTTCATTAAATTTGATTTCTAAATTAGAAAATAATAGTTATGGAGGAATGAAAATATGAGAGAATGTTTTAAAGGAAAAATAGCACTTATTACAGGTAGTACGTCAGGTTTTGGAAAAGAAACTGCAATTGAGCTTGCGAAAAATGGGGCAATAGTTATTTTACATTATTATAATGATGATGAAAGAGCAAAAAATGTATTTGAAGAGATATCTAAAATAGGGGAAGTTGGAGATTTAATAAAAGCAGATATTTGTAAAGAGAAAGATATTAGAAAAATTGCAAATACTGTAAGAGATAAATATGGTAAATTAGATTATTTGATTAACAATGCTGCAATTGATTTAGGTGCTGATTTTGAAAGCTTTGATATTTCAGATTTTAAGAAAGAAATAGATGCTAATTTAAATCATAGGTTTTATTTGATTCAACAATGTGTTGATTTATTAAAAAAATCAAATAGTCCTAGAGTTATTAATGTGGCTTCTAGGTATGCAGAAAGACCTTTAAAAGGTGCCGCTCCTCTTAGTATTTCGGAAGCTGGAACAATTATGCTTACAAAAATTGCAGCATTAGAACTTTCAAAATATAATATCAAAGTTAATACAGTAAGTCCTGCACTTGCAATTACTCCACTTACTGAAGCTATTTTAAATAAAGAAGATTTTGAAGCATATGCAAAAGTAAACCCAAGTGGAAGAGTATGTAAACCAATAGATGTTGCAAATACAATTTTATTTTTGCTATCTGATGAAGCTGATTACATAACAGGTGAAAACATAAATGTAAATGGTGGTATACTATTAATTTAAGGAGTATTGATAAATGGTAAATTTAGAATTATATAAAATATTTGTAACTGTTGCTAGAGCAAAAAATATTACAAAAGCTAGTTAAATTATGCATATTTCTCAACCGGCTATAAGTAAACATATTCAAAATCTAGAAAATGAACTTAATCTTACTCTTTTTAAAAGGAATAGATATGGTTTAGAATTAACGGAAATTGGAGAAAAGCTATTTATAGAGATAAATAATGCAGTTGATACTTTAGTTTTAGCAGAAGATAAGATTAAAGGAATTAGAAATATTAATATAGTACTTTGAAAAAGATTTAAATATTGATTTAATAGTTAATGCTGAAGATGAAGAAATTACATATAGTAAATTGCTTACAAAGCTCAAAAAAAAATAATAATAATAATAATTAATTCCTATTTTGGGTTTGGATTCCATACATTTTGGTTATAGGATCTTTAAATAATCCTATTTTAGGAGGGTTAAATGTAAAAATAATAAAGAGCATAAAAATAAAAAATAAGATTAATAATGCTAGCTTGTTATTACATTTAAATTTATTTACTATTAGTATATATGCAACGAATTCTCCTAAAATTGTTGAAACAAAAAATAATGAAATATCAATTATTGTTATATTATTTCCAAGTATTCCTGTATAAGTATAAAAAAATATGATTTCAAATATTATTGATGTTAGAATTCCAATTGTTTTTGAACATAAAAAATTTGGGATTCTATTTTTAAATAGTATAATTCCAAATATTGTGCTTAATAACATCGGAAAATATAATAATTTTAAATGTTCCCAAGTGCTTTCATTTATTGCAGAAAATATTGCAAATTTTAGATTTGATCCAGATAATTCAAATGTAAAATGTAGTAGTGTTCCTACAATAAATGTAAATATAGTGCTAAATATTTGAAAATTTCTAACTTTTTTTATTGTCATTTTGTTTCCTTTCTTAAAATTTAGTAAATATTATAATACTATTTATATTTAAAAACATTGTATACTATGTCATAATTTTAAAAATAATTAACTACTATAATCTATATAAAACAACATTTCTTAAAATGAACTAAGTGAAACTCACCTAGTTCATTTTATTCATATAATATTTTTTCTCTGCAAGTCTATCCTGAATTCCTCGAAGAGCCTCTCCGAAACGTTGGAAGTGAACTACTTCTCTTTGACGTAAGAATTTAAGTGGGTCTAACACATCAGGATTATCACGGCATAAATCTATTAATTTTTCGTAAGTTGCACGAGCTTTTTGTTCTGCTGCTAAGTCTTCTTGTAAATTTGCAATTGGATCACCTTTAGCAGCAATATATGATGCTGTAAAAGGAACTCCTGCAGCAGATACAGGATATACATCAATACCATGATCTGTATAATATGGAGCTAATCCTGCTTTTTCAAGTTCTTCAATTGTAGCATTTTTGGTTAATTGGTGTACAATAGTTCCAACAATTTCTAGATGGGCTAATTCTTCTGTTCCAATATCATTTAATACCGCTTTTGATATTTGGTCTGGCATTGCAAACCTTTGGGATAAATATCTAAGGGAAGCTGCAAGCTCACCATCAGGGCCTCCATACTGACTGATTATAACTTTAGCAAGTCTAGGGTCTGTTTGTTTAATATTAACAGGATATTCTAATACTTTATTATAAGTCCACATTTATCTATTTTCTCCTTCCCATGGCCAAGGTTCTTCAATCCATCTCCATTTATTACATGGATAGGTTATAGTAAGAGGACCATATATTTTTTGATATCTATCTTTTAATTCTTTAAGTTCTTTACAGTATTTATTGTGCAAGCAAAGAGCTTTTTCATCTTTTGGATGAGTATCTAAATATAATGCGAGTTCTATTACTGCAAATTCAAAACATTTAATATCATTTAACATTTTTTCTCTAGTATCCTTTCTGCAGTCACAAGGAATTTCAGAAGAATTTTGTGCTATAGGCATTTCCGCTTCTACAGTATTATTACAAGACCTTTCCTCATTTTCTACTGACATGAATTACACCCCTCTCTAATAGGATTTGTACATTTTAGGTAGTTTATTTCCTTCATAGAATCCCCTGGGGAATAAGGGCTTACTAATTCTGGGAAAATAGTACCGTTTTTTAAACCATTACATGGTTTAAATGTTTCAGTCATAGTTTGAATTGGAACATAACTTTGTGCAAGTGAAGGATATTCTGGAAATACATTACTTTCTTCATCATCAAAACCACAACTACAATTTTGATTATATTCTGTTTCATTAGAAATATTATTACAGCTTTTTTCAATGACATCTTTATTCATACAACTTGTAGAATTATTTAAATAATTATTATTCATACAGCCATATCTACCATGTCTAATTCTCATAAAACAATTTACCTCCTTTTTTTGATAATATATAATATTATTTTTTTCACATAAAGTTACTAGTTTACAATAAAAACTCTTGTAAATTTATAAAAATAATGTATAATGTTGTAAAATCAATATAAAGAGGGCTAAAATATGAGAACGCTTTATTCTGAAAATAAAAATAGTAATACTACTATTGTAAACGGAGAAAATGGAACATACTCTATGATAACTACTACAACTATTGGAAAAAGTAGGACTGTAGAAGCAACAACTTATAATAATGCTGATAACGTAATTGGATTTAATAGGATAGTAGAAAAAAATAACAATAAAGGTAGAAGAGTAACAACTGAAAGTCAATCATGTGAAGAAGATGAGAGTTATCCTAAAGAAAAAGTTCAAACTAAAACAAGATATAATATAAACGGTAAACTTGTTGAGAAAGAATCTACAAAAACATATTATAGCGAAGAAAATGGAAATTTAATTGAATATACTGAAAAATATTACTATTCTTATAATAAGAATAGTATTAAAGAAGAAAAAATAAAAAAAATTATAGCCCCAAATAGTATACACCTAATACAACAAACTTCTAGCAAAAAGATTTATTCAAGTGATGGAAAAAAAAATGAAGGTAATAATACTATTAAAGAATATAATTTGGATAATAATGGAAATATTATAAGGTATGAATATAGAAAAGTTAACCCAAGCAAACCAGTATATTTATATCATATTAGATTAGAACATAAAAAGGATGAAAATAATCCTAGTTATTATGAGGTTACTTTATATGATCCTTTAAGAGTAAGAAGAAATATAGACTATACTACTAAAGATGAGAATAAAAAAGAATGTGATGATAATGGTAAGAATGAAAATATAAGAATATGTAAAGATAAAGATGGATTATATAGTGTAACTTTTAGAGCGTACCACGAAGAAATAAATATAAATGATGAAGAAACTATATTTAAAATTATAAAAAAACAACATTTTAGCCAATATGCATCATATTTTGGTTTAACTGCTGGTGATAATTATTATAAAGATTATGAAGGTTCCGAAGTAGATGAATTATAATATAATTTTTAAAACAAAGGAGGAAATATTTTGAATTATATTCCAATTGAAAAGAATAAAGAATATATTGTAGATATAATTGACAATGGTTATGAGGGAGAGGGAATAGCCAAAATCAATGAATTTACAATATTTATTCCTGGTGCAATAAAAGGTGAAAAAATAAAAATTCTAATTTTAAAAGTATTATCATCACATGCATTTGGTAAAATAATTGAAATAATTAAAGAATCACCTTTTAGAAATGAAACAGATTGTGATACATATAAAAGATGTGGTGGTTGCAATTTAAGACATATAGATTATGAGCAAACTCTTAATATAAAGCAAAATATAGTACAAAATTTAGTGAATAAAAATCTAAAAACAAGAATTAAAGTTAAACAAGTATGGGGAATGGGGAACCCTTATTATTATAGAAATAAATTACAGTTCCCAATAGGTGTAGATAAAAATGGAACTACAGTTATGGGAGTTTATGCAAATAGAACACATGAAATTATTCCTGTTGAAAATTGCTTAATTCAAGATAAAGAATCTACAAAAATAGCTAAATCTATTTTAGATTTGATAAAAGAATATAACATCTCTGCTTATAATGAAGAAACATTAAGTGGTATTATTAGACATATTATTATAAAAAAAGCATTTAAGACTGGTGAAATAATGATAATTATTGTTATTAATGATAATAATTTACCTAATTTAAAAGAAATTTCAGATAGTATATTTTCAAATTACCCTAATGTAAAAAGTATTATAATTAATAGTAATATGAAAAAAACAAATGTTATATTAGGTGATAAAAATGTTAAGACAATTGGAGAGTCATATATAACTGATATATTAGGAGACTTTAAGTTTAAGATTTCCTCACATTCGTTTTATCAAGTAAATCCTGTACAAGCTGAAGCAATGTATTATTATGCGGTTGAAGAAGCAAATATTTCAAAGGAAGATATTGTATTTGATTTATACTGTGGAATTGGTACAATTTCTCTTTTTCTTTCAAAATTTGCAAAAAAAGTCTATGGAGTTGAGATTGTAGAACAAGCTGTTGAAATGGCTAATGAAAATGCACAATTAAATAATATTGATAATACTGAATTTATTGCTGGGGATACAGAATTAGTACTATCTAATTTGTTAAATAATAAAAAAATTATTCCAGATATAATTGTTGTAGATCCTCCAAGAAAGGGTCTTGATAATACTACTATTGCAAACATTTTAAAGATTAAACCAAAAAAAGTGATTTATATTAGCTGTAACCCTGCAAGCCTAACCAGAGATTTATCAAAATTAGAGGATTCATATAATATTAAAAATATTCAGCCATTTGATATGTTTCCATTTACATCACACATAGAAAATATCTCGATTTTAAAATTAAAAGAATACTAACATATGAAAGGGGAATGCAACATGTCATGCACAATAAGAAATGAATTAAAAGAATACATTGAAGAGATTATAAATTATCATTACAACTTGAATGACAAAGGACACGGACTTGAACATGCAGAATATGTAATAAATAGAAGTTTAAATTTTGCAAATGAAATTGATAATATTAATTATGAAATGGTATATGTAATTGCTGCATATCATGATGTTCTACATCATATCGATGCTAAAAATCATGAAGTACTTTCTGCACAAATGTTGATTCAAGATGAAGAATTAAAAAAATATTTTACAGATGAGCAGATAAAAATTATGAGTGAAGCGGTTGAAGATCATCGTTCTTCTATAGAAACAGAACCAAGAAGTATATATGGAAAAATAGTATCTTCTGCAGATAGAAATACAAGTGTTGAAGTTACATTGAAAAGGTGTTATTCATACAATAAAAAACATTTTCCTAATTTGCTGGAAAACGAAATAATAGAGCAATGTAGAAGATTCCTTCTAGAAAAATATGGTGTAGGTGGTTATGCAAGGAGCAAAATGTATTTTGATGATAAAGAGTACAAAAAATATTTAGATGACATTACTGATTTAGCTTTAAATAGTGAGAAGTTTTCAATGGAAATCAAGAGAGTAAATAAAAAATAAAGGTTGTTGTGTGGAGCGTAGATATGTTCTTGGTACCATATACATGCTTAAATAACTAAGATAAATGAAAATGTTATTATTCTACGATTTAATTTTAGTGTCATCATCAGAGAATATGTATGATTATGTTTGTGAGAAATTAAGGAATAAAAGTATATATGAAGTATTTGAATTTCCTCTTGTATATGGACAATCAATATATTTCAAGTATGGATAAAATGCTAAATAAATATTTAAAAGAAAATAAATAGATGTCTTTTATAAACATACAAGTCTAACCAAGGTGTTTCTTACAAACAGACATAACACATGGAAAATATCGCAATTTTAGAACTAAAATAAAAATCTAAGCTCACAATTTGTGACCTTAAAAAAATTGTCAAAAGATATATAAAAACAAAAGTTTTTATGATATAATTAACAAAATCGAATAAAGGATGTGATAGTTATGAATAATGAAAATAATATCGCACCAATAAATGAAGATTTAAATGTAGTAAAATATGAAGTAGAAGAAATTAAACAAAAGATATATACAATAAGAGGAAAACAGGTAATGATAGATAGTGATGTAGCGAAGTTATATTGCTGTGAAACAAAATATGTTAATCGTGTAGTAAAAAGAAATATAGAAAGATTTCCTGAAGAATTTTGTCTCCAATTAACTGAAGAAGAATACAATAATTTAAAATCACAAATTGCAATCTCAAATTTAGAAAAAGAAAACATGCGGTGCCAATTTGTCACCGCATATGAACAAAAGAAATAAAAATAAGTTACCATATGTTTTTACTGAGCAAGGAATTGCAATGCTTTCTGCTTTATTAAAAAGTGATATTGCAGTTAAAGTTAGAGTTAATATAATGAAAGCGTTTATAGAAATGAGAAGATTTATATTCAATAATCAAATGTTATTTGAAAAAATAAGCAGTATGGAATTAAAACAAATAGAATATCAAAAAATGACAGACGATAGATTTGAAAAAGTATTTGAATATATAGGACAACATCAGGAAAAAGAACAAAAAATATTTTTTAATGGACAAGTTTATGATGCTTTTAGTATGATGGTAGATTTAATAAAGAAAAAATTAGATAATAAGGTTTGTTCAATAGATATTAATGATTATATATGGAGTCAAGGAAGAAATAAGAACATAGAATTAAAACCATATCATTTAACCAGAAACACGAATTATTAATGAAATATCGAATGGAGGAAAATTAAAGTGGAAGAAATAATAATTGATATAGGATCTGGAAATATAAAAGCATATTCTATAAATACAGTGAAAGAAATAAAGAATATATATCTAAAAAATATAATGTTCAAGAAAAATTTTTCAAAAGAAATAGGAATTGCAGAAGAAGATAAAAAAGAATTAATTAATGCAATAAAAGAAATAAAAAATCGTAATATAGGTATACCAATTCATGCATATGCAACAAGTGTTTTTAGAATGCTAAGTAAAGAAAAGTTGGAAGAATTACAAATAGAAATAATTCAAGCAACAGAAATAAAAATTAATGTGATTTCACAACAAGAAGAAGAGAAGTATATGTCAAGGGCAGTAGGAAATATATGTGAGATAGATGAACCATATTTAGTATGTTGTGTTGGTGGAAGTTCAACAGAGATGATTGTAATGCAAAATGGAAAAATAATTGAACAATTAACAGAAGAATTTGCTACAGGAGATATGTTAAAAAAATTTCCACAAATTGCAGAGGATAAGCCTAATATAAATATAGAAGATATGTACAAATACATAAAAGAAAATTTCAAGAAATTACCTAAAACTAAATGCAGATATGCTATATTTACAGGTTTCCATTTGATGTATAACACTGTAGCAGAAAATAAAATGAATAAAAATACTTTTTTTGAAAGAAAAGATATACCATATTATCTAACAGTAGAACAATTTAATAAGAATAATGAAGAAGCAATAAATAAAAGAAGTTTAAATAGTTTAAAAGAAAAGTATCCAGAAAATCCTAGTTTTATGAATGGAACAAGAGGTGCTAATACAATTGTAGGATATATATTAGAAAAAGTTGGGGCAGAAATTTATTTCCCTACAAATTTAAATATGATTAATGGAATTGTTGAGCAATTACAAGAAGAAGAGTTAATAAAAAAATTATGGGATTATATGAAAAGTAATCAAAAAATCGAAAAGTCAGATTGTATTATAGGACTAGGTTGTGAAGATTTAAACATAGCAAAGATTGCAGTAGATTTATATTTCAAAGAGTATGGTGATAAAATAATTTTTTCAGGAGGATTAGGAAAAGTAACAAGAAATATATGGAATGAACCCGAAGCAAATAAATTTGCTGAATATGCAATTGAAAATGGTGTTCCAAAAGAAAAAATTTATATAGAAAATAAATCAACAAATACGGGAGATAATTTTAGATTTACAAAAGAGTTAATAAAGCAAGAAAGATTGAATGTTAAAACTTGTATAGTAGTTTGCAAACCTTATGTTGAAAAAAGAGTGGAAGCAACTCTAAAGAAAATAATACCAGAATGTAAAGGAATAGTTACATCTCAAAATATTGAATTTGAACAATATTGTAATCAATATGAAAATGAAATAGGAAATAGAAATGAAGTAATAGAGGATTTAGTTGGTTCTGTTGAGAGAATGAAAGTATTTGCTGAAAGAGGTTGGCAAATACAAATGGATATTCCAAATACTGTATGGCAAGCATATGAAGATTTGGTAAAAATGGGATATGATAAGTATTATACCAAAAAAACATAAAGAACTATGATAAAAAAATGGTTCTTATAGAAGATAAGAACTATTTTTGCTTTTGCTAAAGATTATATTATAAATAGCAGATATTCTGTTATGTTTAACAACATCTAACTAAAATCTAACCAAAGTAAAAATAATTTACAAAATAGCCTAAAAATTTGAAAATATTTATATTACTAAAAAATATCAGAGGAATGTTAAAAATCATTATAGTTTCAAGGCTTTAAAGTTACTTAACTAATCATAAAAAATCTTAAAAGATTTTTAACTGAAAACATGTGGAGTGCCTAGCGGTGATGGGTCGTAGAGAAGGTTAGAAAAGCGTTAATATTACGACGTTACATCGAACAATTTAATTTATGATAACTTACTTGGAAACGAAAACAATATAATTTTCTATACAGATGATGAAGACAATGTTAATATAGAATTAATTTTAAAGTTAATTCAAAACCAGCTATTAAATTTAGAAAATAGGCAAATAAAAATATAAAGAATATTATGCTTATAAAGTACATTCTAAATAAACCTTATAAACAAATTATACAAGGAGGAACTGATATGAATTTAAAGATAGTTGAAAAAATTGCAAAAGAACATCCATTTAATTCTAGAAATTGGAATTATCAGAAAATAATTAGATATTTATTAAGTGATGATAATAATCGTATAATTGAAGCAATGGTAATATGGCATATAAAAGACGGAAAAGTTGTTGAATTTCTTTTAGAACTTAGCAATATGTATAATTGTCCGGTTGGATGTCAATTCTGTGCTTCTGGAGCATTAGATAAAGCACCTTATTTATTAGAATCTAAGGATTTCTGGCAACAAATTAATATTATGCTTAGAGATAATAACATTAATCCAAATGACTATGAAAGATTTTGTATAAGTTTTACAGGTATAGGTGAACCATCAATTGTTTATAAACAAACTGGTCAATTTATGAGTGAAGTTCAAGAAAAATACTCTCATGTAACATTTATAATTGGAGCATTTGGATATGAGCCAAAATGTTTTGATTATTGGAAAAATTTAGATTTAAGAATTAAAACTTTACAATTACCTTTTTATTCTTCAAACAGTACAATGTTAAAGAAAATTGTAAAAAATCTACCATCAAATTATTCTTTTTATAATAATGTATTAGAGGCGTTAAAATACAAAGAAAATGCTAAATATAATAAGTGTAGAGTAAAAGTGAATATGCTTGGAATGTGTGGGATTAATGATAGTGATGAACAAGTCGATGAATTCATAAAAATCTTATCTCCTGTTAAAGATAAGATAGAAGTAAGAATATCATTTTTAAATTATACAAAGCAGGCGGAAAAAAATGGATACGTATCACCAACTTTTGATAGATTAAGAGAAATAGAAAAGAAGTTGAAGACTTACGGTTTTGAATGCTATTCTTTTGGGAATATATCTAATGAAGAAATTGGTTGTGGACAATTAGTTCAAAATAAAATATCAAGTAAAAATTAGATTTTATGATTACTTGCATAGAAAATACTACGTAATGGCTTAATAAAATTTATAATGTTCTAGTATAATTTATATTTAACATAGAATATAGGAACATATAAAAAGATAGGAGATGTCAGAAATATTTGAAGAATAAAAATTTAATAATTATTACTGGACAATTAGCAGCTGGTAAAACTAGTTATGGTAAAAAAATATCAGAAGAATTAAAAATTCCATTTTTTAGTAAAGATTTAATTAAAGAAGTTTTATTTGATTCATTTAGCGATAGAAATCTAGAGTATGAAGTAAAACGAAAAATAGGAGCAATTAGCTATGCAATATTTTATTATATAATAGAACAACAAATGAAAGTAGGTATGCCAATAATTGCTGAAAGCAATTTTGTAAAAGAATCTGTTCCTATTATAAAAAACTTATTAGATAAATATAATTATAACAGTATTACCATAAGGTTTGAGGGAGATTTACATATATTACATAAAAGATTTCTAAAAAGAGAGTATTCAAGTGAAAGACATATGGGATTAGTTTCAAATGGAGTATTTGATGATTTTAAAAGTTTTGAAAAAACTACCGTGAAAGCAAAAGAATTTAAAATAAATGATAACGAAATATTAGTTGATACAACAGATTTTTCAAAAGTTGATTTTGATAAAATCATTAAAGACTTACAAAAATATATGATGTAGATATTCTTTTACTGTAACACAAATACTTTAAATATTACTATGTTCCTAAGCAACAAACAAGCATATTAATTTATGTTCTTATGCGACATACCTGCCACATCGAGTCAATCGCAATTTTAAAATTGAAATAAACAATCTATAAGGTGACAATTTGTCACCTTATAAATATATTCGATTTCTCAGAATATATTTATAAACAAAAGTTTTAATGATATAATTAACAAAATTAAATAAAGGATGTGATAGTTATGAGTAATGAAAATAATATCGCACTAAATTAATATAATAAAAACAATTTAGTATATGGTTGTTTGGTAAAATTAAATAAAAAAAAATTAAAATTTTTCTCTGAATAAAGCAGTTTAATGCTTTATTTTTTTATAAATACTTATAGTATGAGAATGAAAATTAAAATATATAAGTAAAATATAGGTTAATAATAACTGAATCAAAAAACATATAAGTTCGAAAAAATCATAATACAAATTGACTTTTTTGAACTTATAGAATATAAATTGCTTAAAGGAGTAATAAGATAATGGAGAAAAATAGTAAATTAAAATATCTATTGCCGATTCGTTCAGTATTATTTATTCTTATATTTGTAATTGGATCAATTATTACAAAACATAATATAAGCGATATTAGTAATTGGTGGAGCATTGTCGCAACGGTTGTTAATATAATAACAATACTAATTCTTATGCTAGTATCTAAAAAAATGAAAAGTAATTATTGGAAACTTATTAACTATGAAAAGGGAATAACTAAAATAAAGCAAGTTATTATAATTTCACTTATTACTTTATGGATAGGTACATTAGGCATGTATTTAGCAGGATTTATATGTTATGGTAAATTTCCATATGCAGCGCCAATGATGATTTCACCTATACCACTTGTTTTAGCAATTTTGAACTGTGTTATTTTACCAATAACAGTTCCTTTTGCTGAAGATGGTTTATATTTAGGTTGTGGTGTTAATCACATAAAAAATAAATATTTAGCTATATTTGTTCCAGCTTTTTTCTATGCTTTGCAACATAGCTTTATTCCAACATTATTTGATATTAAATACATAATATATAGATTTTTATCTTTTTTACCTTTAACTATAATATTATGTTGGTACTATAAGAAAAAACAAAATCCATTACCAATTATGGTGGGACATGCACTAATTGAAATTGCAAGTGTAGCAATGATACTTATAACTTCAATTAGCCCCGAAATGTATCAAACAATGTTAAATATGTAATGTACAGAAAATTTTAATATCACGAACATATAGAATTGTTATATGCGTGTAAGAAGCATAGATATGTTTGAATAGTATATCTTTTGCTATAAAACTATATTTACATAAAATTGATTTTTTGATATAATTGTATTAAATTTTTAAAATTATTTGGAGGAATTAAAATTGGATTACAAAATAGAATTAGCAAAGTATGAAGATTTAAATGCAATTTATAAACTCATATATGATAGATGTTTATGGTTTTCAAAAAATGGTGTTAAAGGGTGGAATATAGAATCCTACCCTAACAAGTATAATCAAGAATATTTTAAAAATCAGATGCAAATAAACAAATTATTTATATTAAAAATAGGCAATAATATATGTGGAGTAATGCTTATAAAAGAAACAGATAGTGATTATTGGAAAGATAATATATCATCTTATTATATACATCATTTAGCAACTGATATAAATAAAAATGGGATTGGGAAATTACTGATAAATTTTGCAATAGAACAATGTAAAATAGATAATAAAAGTCGATTAAGACTAGACTGTTATAAAACAAGTTTTTTTCTTAATGAATACTATAAAAAATTAGGATTTAAGAACGTTGGAAATGGAATAAAAGAAGATTATGAATTTAATTTATGGGAGATGATAGTTTAATATGAATACACTAGATGCAATTAAAAATAGAAAGAGTATTAGAAATTTTAAAAATGAAGATATTCCAAAGGAAATAGTAGAAGATGTATTGAATTGTGGAAGACTTGCACCATCTGCAAAAAACAGGCAACCTTGGTACTTTGTTATATTAAAAAATAGTATGAAAGATAAAGTTGCAGATTTGATGATAGAATATACGAAGAATAATGATGAAACAGAAGAACGAATAAAATTAAATGCTCCAAGTACTGTTAGTTCGACCGCAAGGGTAATAAAGCAAGCACCTGTTTTAGTATTAATATTTAAGCCCAAAAATGATAATTGGCTTGTAGGGGATAGTTTATCAATAGGGGCTTGTGTAGAGAATATATGTTTAAGAGTGACAGATTTAGGTTTGGGTTGTTTATGGATTAGAGATATTGTTTATGTTTCTAAAGAAGTTGCAAAAATGCTTGGACACGGAGATTTGGAATTAAATTGTGCAGTAGCTTTAGGTGTTCCTAATCATAATCCTACACAAGAGCCAAAAAAAGAATTAAAAGATATTATAGAGTGGTATTAATTTGAAAAGAAAATATGTGGATAATTTAAAAAGTATTATTCATCAACAAAAAACAAATAAAGAATATATCATTTTATTTAAAAATTATAAATGTTAGAGGAAGTTTAGTAAAAATGGAAAATAAAAAGAGTCTTTGGCAAAAAACAAAAATAAAAAATGTCGAATTAAATAACCGCATTGTAAGATCTGCAACAAATGAACATTTAGGTACACTTGAAGGGTATATAACAGATGATTATATCAAAGTATATGAAAATTTAGCAAAAAGTGGAGTAGGGTTAATAATTACATCACATATGGCAATTGATAAAAATCAAAAAGCCGATAGTACTCATATTTCAGTAAATGATAGCATAAACGACGAAAAATTAAAACTATTAACAGATACTGTACATAAATATGGATCAAAAATAGTTGCTCAAATTTCTTATCCTGGTTGCCGCCAAAATAAAATTGAAGGAAAACCAGCTAAAACCCCAAGTGGTGTAGATAATACAGAAGCACTTTCATATGAAGAAATTAAACAATATATAAATAATTATATTAAAACGATTAAACATTTAAAAGAAATGGGTTTTGATGGTGTACAATTACATATGGCTCATGGATACTTTTTAAGTGAATTTTTAGATCCATATTATAATAGACGCACAGATTCTTATGGTGGAACTGCAAAAAAGAGATATCAAATCATTCATGAGATAGTAACTGAGGCAGATAAAATTAAAAATCGTAATTTTATAATACTTGCTAAGATTGATACAGTATCAAAAACTGAAGATAATGATTTTATTAATCAACAAATTGAAGTATCTAAATGGCTTGAAGAAGATGGAATAGATGCTATAGAAATAAGTGGAATAAATTTCAAAAAATACAAGCAATCAACTCCATATTATTTAGAAAATGCATTAAAGATAAAAGAAAATATAAATATACCGATAATTTTGGTTGGAGGATTTAGAAACACACATCAAATGGAGGGTGCATTAAGTAAAGGAATTGATTTTATTTCAATGTGTCGTCCTTTTATTGCAGATGAAGATTTTTTACAAAAGCTAAAAAATGGAGAACAAAGCAGATGTATTAGTTGCAATAAATGTTTTGAAATTTATAAAACACAGTATAAACGTTGTGTTTTAAGAAATGATACAATTAGACAGTTAGAAATAAACTTTAAAAATTGATGTACTAGGTTATTTAATAAATACAAGAAGGGTTATAAAATGGGATATATTAAAGAAATAAGAAAATATGTTGGACATAGTCCAATAATGGCTACATCTATAATGTGTATTATATATGATAAAGAAAGAGGAATATTATTTGAAAAAAGTGTCGATTTTGGAGTATGGTGTGTTCCAGGTGGTGCTTTAGAAATTGGAGAGAGCTTAGAAGAAGGTTTAAAAAGGGAAGTAAAAGAAGAAACTTCATTAGAAATTTTTAACCCTAAATTGTTTGATGTAAGATCAAATATTCATATAGTTTATCCGAATAAAGACGAAGTATATTATACAGAAGTAATATATGAGGTAAATGAATATAAAGGAAACTTAAAACCAGATGCTGAAAGCATTGAATTAAAATGGTTTAAAGTTGATGAGCTACCAGATAATATATCACCCATTCAAATTGAAATAATAAACAGATTTATAAATACATTAAAATAATTATAATTTATGAGATTAAACATTATAATTAATTGAGGAGATAATTATTTGTTTTATTTGTGATAGAATTAATATTATAAAAAATAACACCAATTAATATTTTGATTTATTCAATATTTCATTTTGGTGTGGTACTTGCATTCCTGCGTTGTATGTGCTAGACTATCTGTGTATGGACTTTTCATACGTCTCACTCCTTTCATATTTAATATTTTAAACCGTCAAACTTAAAATATTATATCTTAAAGGAGTGTTTTTTTTAACCTTTGCTCAATACTATAAGCTTTTTTGTACTATAGACATAAACCGAGGTCTACCCTTAAATTTAAAAAGAGGCCTAGTATTTTTACTAGAAGTTAATATATTATATTAATAGACCTTCCGCATGCTGAACGGCACATACGGTGGAAAGAGATGGGAAAACTTATTAAGAATTATACTCTACTCGATGTATTGTTTTAGCTCAATTAAAGCTATGATTCTGAGGTTGCAAAATAAAATTAATATGATATAATCTTTCTAAATTACAAATAAAAAATAATTAAGCCTATTAAAAAGCAATTTCAAAATGTTAATGCTATTAGTTTATGAATAAATTAATGGAGAAAGCTCAAAGGGGGAAGTATTAAAATGCAAAATAGAGTTTCACATTTAGATGCTACAGTATGTTACCTTAAAAAGGATAATTGTGTTTTAATGATAAAATTTTTAAAAAAATGGGGACAAGTATATGCTCCACCTGGAGGAAAATTTAAATCCGGAGAATCTCCTTTAGATTGCATTAAAAGAGAATTTTATGAAGAAACTGGTTTAACATTAATTAATCCAAGACTTCAAGGAATTTCGTATTGGAAAGATTCTGCTGAAGGAATTATATTTATATATACTGCGGATAAATTTGAAGGAGAATTAATTACTACTTCTTCAGAAGGAAATTTAGAATGGATTAAGCTAGATGATTTATTATCAATTAACCAATTTGAGCAAAATAAAAAGTTTACACCATTTTTATTTAAAGAGGAGTTATTTGAAGGAAAATTTTTATTAGATGATGAGTGTAAGGTTAAAGAATATGAAATTAGAAATATTTAAACAACAGAAATTTTATTTATGATATCATATATCAAATTTAAAAAATCCAATTAGCTTGTAATTGCCATTTTGGAATTTTTAATAATTTAATACAGGAGAGTATGAAACATGAAAAAAATATTTTTTTCAGGAGACATATTAACAGAAGACGAAAGAAAAGAATATGAAAATCAAGGGTACAGAATTGATTCATATGATGTAAATTTAAAAAATGATGAAATTATTCAAATATTAAATAAAGAAAATTATGATGGATATATATTGGGTGGAGATGAAATTTTAGATAGAGAAACAATTTTAAAATTTCCAGATTCACTAAAAGTAATATCTTTTTTTGGAGTAGGTTATGAAGCATATATTGATACAGAAGCAACTAGTGAAAAGAATATTTATGTTACATATACACCTGACACAAATACAAAAGCTGTTGCAGAACATACTATAGCATTAATTCTATCAAGCACAAGAAATATTATATATGACAACAATAACACTAAATGCGGCAATTGGGAAAAGGAAAGAATAAATGACTTAGAAGGAGCAACAATCGGTATTATAGGAATGGGAAAAATTGGAACTAGTGTTGCAAGAATTCTAAAATATAGTTTTAACGCAAATTTAATATATTATAGCAGAACAAGAAAAGAAAACCTAGAAAAAGAATTAGATATGGAGTTTGTCAGTCTAGATGAGCTTTATAGAAGAAGTGATATTGTTTCAATTCATTGTTTATTAAATAATGAAACAAAAAACATGATTAATAATGAATCTATATCAAAAATGAAAGATGGTGTTATTATAGTCAATCCATCTAGAGCAAATATAATTGAACCAACTGCATTATTTGAATCATTGGAGAGTAATAAAATTCGAACAGTAGCATTTGATGCATTTTACAAAGAGCCAATTGATTTAAAAAACGATAAAGACTTTAATCAATTTCAGAAGTTTGCTGATAATAGATTAATTATAACCCCACATACTGCATATTTTTCAAATCAAGCTCTAAAGAATATGAAAGATTTAGCATTAAAAAACACTATAGATATTTTAGAAGCAGGAAAATGTAAATATATAGTTAAAGAAATAGGAAACTATACAGAAAATGTATCTATTTATAAAAACCTTATGTTAAAAAACTACACTTTTCTTATTGTTGAAGAAGAGAGATATATCCAAATAATCAAAGATTACATGAAAAAATATTTCGGAGATATAAACATAGTTGCAGTCAGTTCAGTGAAAGAATTATTATCAAATAATATAATTAAAAATAATACTAAAAAGATATTGATGATATATTCAGAGTTATTAGGTAAATGTGAATCTTCTATTAATGCTTTGGAACAGATAAAAAATCTAAAAGCTATTTCTTTTGGTAATACATATTTAGATTATATCGATTTAGAATACTGTAAAAAACATAATATAATTGTTACCAGATTAGCAGATTATAGAGCTGAATTGAGAGCAGATTTAATAATATATATAATGCAGTCTTTACAAGGAAATATTGCAGAGTATATAAAAAAATTAAAAGAAAATAAAGCAGGAATATTTCCATCTATTTCATTATTCAATAAAAAAGTTGGAATTATAGGTTTAACAGAATTAGGAATTTCGATTGCAGATAAATGTCAAAAATTAGGCATGAAAGTATCATATTACAGTGAAAAAAGAAGAAATCAAAGATATGAATTTACAGATATAAAAAATATTATTAAAAACTCAGATTTTATTATAACAGCAAGTTATCCTAAAGAAGAGCAATATTATTTAAATGACGATATTATAAAAAATATAAATCCAAATTCCTTTATTGTAGCATCTGAACAAGGAAATTCAAATGTAAATGAAAAGACCTTTAAGAAACTTATTGAAGAAAATAGAATTCGAGGATATGGATTTACATCATCAAATGATAGTATTAATAATTATAGTGGAAATGTATTCATATTAAGAGATCAAACCTGGGATTCTGAAGATGTGTATTGTAATTTGGCAACTGAGTGGATAAATAAAATAAATCTTATCTTAAATGGTAAAGAAAAAAATTTAGCAGTATAATAAAATTAACACAAGATATTATAAAATAATATATAATATCTTGTGAAAAAAAATTACTGTAATATAATAATGTCATATTTTTTATATACATTTTATAATGAGAAAATTGCAGAAAGTAAGAAAGCTAATGAATTAACTTCAGAAGTTAACAATTTACAAACTACTATTTCAAATTTAGAAAATAAATCAAATACAATTTCTAATACAATAAACTCAGATAACAATAATAATACAACAGTAAATAATTCAAATAATTCAACTACTAGTGAAATAGATAAAAAAACTAAAAATAATACAAATAATAAACGTATAAAATATGAATTTACAAGTGCAGATAATGCCACAGTAAAATGAACAATTATATGTTTATGAAGAAAACATATCTGGCCATAAATATCAACTAACGTTTAAATTTAATGATAATAAAGATACAGTAAAAGTATCTGAATATGATAATGATAATGAATTAGGAGAAATAAACTTATTCAGATAGTCAATTATTTGATAAATCGAGTCAAGAAATTGGCTATTTTTTTATGAAATCTATAATAGTTAGTATAACAATAATTTAAAGAATAGTATTTTTTCTATATATAAGTTGGACAAAAAAATAAATATATGATAAGATTTGTTAAAAAAAGATAAATTTTAGATTATTAGTTAAACAATAAAAATATAGGAGAACTATAATGAATATGAATATTGAGGTTGAAAGAGTAATTATAACTGTAACAATACCACTAGAATATGTTGAAATTGTAAGAAATGCAGTTTGTAATAGTGGTGCTGGTATTATAAGGAATTATACTTACTGTACTTCTTCAACTAAATCATTAGGGACTTTTAAACCTAATAATAATGCTAATCCATTTATTGGCGAAAAAAATAAACTTGAATATGTAGAAGAAGAAAGATTGGAATTTGTTTGTGATGTTAATAATGTAAAAAATGTATTATCTGAACTTAGAAAAGTACATCCATATGAAGAGCCAGCAATAAATATATATCCACTAATAGATGAAAGATATTTTAAATAATAATGTGAAAAGATAACCAAATAATGGCAACAATACAAGAGTATAAAAAATTTGTTTTAGGACATTAGATTTATTAGATAGTATAACTTGCATATAAATAAGATTACAAATGGAGGTATTTTTAAATGGAAAAATCAAAAGAAAAAATACTAGTAAGCAGTTGTTTATTAGGTCTTAATTGTAGATTTGATGGTGAAAACAATTATTCAAAAGAAATAGATGAGTTTTTAAAGGATTATGAGGTTGTTCCAGTTTGCCCTGAAATTATGGGTGGCTTGCCAACTCCTCGTATTGGGGCAGAAAGAGTAGGAGATAAGGTTTTTACTAAAGAAGGTAGAGATGTTACAGCACAATATAAAAAAGGTGCTGAAGAAGTTCTTTTTCTAGCAAAAAAATATAATATAAAAAAAGCATTATTTAAATTAAGAAGCCCATCATGTGGAAGTAATAAAATCTACGATGGTACTTTTACTAACACAGTAACAGATGGTAATGGTGTAACAGCCGAACTTTTGAAAGAAAATGGTATCGAAATTATAACTATAAAATAATTTTCCTATAATTACGTGAAAAAAATATATTAAAAGGAGATTAATATTAGAATAATGGAAGAAAAAATTTTCTATAACAGTATGAATAATAAACTTTGTGGAATTATTAAATCTGCAAATAACAATAAGGTTGTAATAATGTGTCATGGAATTAGAAGTAATAAAGAAGAATGTGGCAGTTTTTCATATCTAGCAAAAAGATTAAATGAGGAAGGATATAGTTCTTTTAGATTTGATTTTAATGGTCATGGCGAAAGTAGTGGAAATGACCTTGATTTTTCTATTTCAAGTGCAATAATTGATTTAAAAAATACAATTAAAATGTTAAAGGAAAAAGGGTATAGTGAATTTATATTATTAGGAGCAAGTTTTGGAGCTAGTATAGTTTCAATGTTTCCATATCAAGACTATAACTGTATTAAAGGTATTATTTTATGGTTTGGTGCGCTAAATCATAATTGCATAAAAATTGGAAATCTATTTTCTGATGAAAATAAAAAAATTGCTGAAGAAAATGGTTTTTATATATCAAAGAGCATAAATACAGGAAAGGAATTTAAATTTGGATTAGAGCTTTTTAATGAAGTAGATGAATATAAACCTTATGAATATTTAAAAAAATTAAATTTACCTAAATTATTTGTTCATGGTAAAGCAGATAGTGTGGTGCCATATAAAATTTCTGAAGAAGTATCTAAAATGTGCAATAGTTCAAAATTAGAACTTATAGAAAATGGAGAACACTCATTTAAAAATTCAAAAGATGCTTTAGAAAATGCAGTTGATGTAACTGTAAAATTTGTAAAAGAAGTTCTAAAATAATAAATTTGGAAAAAATGGATTAGAGAAAGATATAAGTATTTGTGATGAGGTGGAATTACCTTTATCATATGAGGCTTATGAGCATCTTAAACAAAAAATTGATGGAAGAACCATCTTCAAAACAAGGTTTATTATACCTTTGTCTGATGGATTAAAGGTAGAAATAGATAAATTTAAAGATTTTTTCGATGGAGTATGTTTTGCAGAAATAGAGTTTAAAAGTGAAGAACAAGCAAATTCATATAAAGTTCCTGACTGGTTAGGAGAAGATATATCAAATCAGAAAAGAGTAAAAAATGGATACATGGCTATCTATGCAAATGATATTAATGAATATAAAGATTTATTTTTAAAAAATGGAGCAAAAAATGAGTAACGAAGAAATAATAGAAATAATTAAACAACATGTAAAAAGTGTATGTGAAAATGACTCATCAGGGCATGATTGGTGGCACATTTATAGAGTTTATAATAATGCAATATTAATTAATAAAAAAGAAAAAGCAAATGAGTTTATAATAGCATTAATTGTTTTAATGCATGATTTATATGATGAGAAATTCTATAGTGGAGATCAAAAAATAGCTTTAAAAAATCTTTTACAAGAGCTAAATATATACAATTCTATTCCAAAGGAAGATATTACAAATATTATAGATAGTTGTGTTAATTTAGCATTTAGCAAAAGTATTACAGAAAAACATGAATTATCAAAAGAAGGAAAAATAGTACAGGACGCAGATAGATTAGATGCATTAGGTGCAATATCAATTGCAAGAACTTTTACTTATGGTGGTGATAAAGGATTACCTATATATGATCCTAACATTACTAAAGTTCTAGATGAAAAAGAATATAAAAAAACTAGATCTAAAACATCAATTAATCATTTTTATGATAAAGTATTAAAAGTTAAAAATTTAATGAATACAGATACAGCCAAAAGGATTGCAATCCATAGACATGAATTTGTAGAAAAATATTTAAAAGAGTTTTTTGATGAATGGAATGGAATATGTTAATTATTATTGAATATTAAAAAGGGAATGGATTTTTAAATGGATGATATAAAATATGAAAACGATCATTTTAAATTTGCTTACAGAGTATCTGCTATTATATACAATTTAGATAAAACAGATATTTTATTATTTACTGGAAAAGATATGACCTATTATATGTTACCTGGGGGTAAAGTAAAAGAATTAGAAAATAGTATAGATGCTATTAAAAGAGAGATAGAAGAAGAAATCGGATTTAAGTCTTTAAACTTTACACTATCTGGAATAAGTGAAGAAATTATAAAACATAATAATGAAAATATACATCAGATAACACTCACATATTCAACAGTTTATCGAAGTTCACAACATAAAACAGAGTTTAAAAGCGTAGAATCTGATTGGATTAGTTTTAAATGGGTAAAAATCAACGAATTGCATAAGTATAAAATACATCCTAGTAATATAATAAACATGTTAAATAAATCCAATCCAATAGAAATAGTCCATATTATAGAAAACAAATAATTATAACTTTTTAATTACAAAATTTACCAAGAACTTAATAATTTATATCATATATTAAATAAATAGGAGGAAATGTATATGAAAGAAGAAATTATCAGTTCAGACGGTCTTAGTCACAACAGTCAAAATCTCGGAAAACTAATTATTACTTGTGGAAAAATATGTAGTGGAAAGAGTGTATATTCTAAAAAATTAAAGGACACTTTAAATGCTGTAGTTATTTCACTAGATGAAGCAACTTTTGATTTAATTAATAATGAACAAGGCGAATATTTTGATATTTTTTCCGAAAAGCTTATAAAATACTTAACAAAAAAAGTAGCAGAAATTGTAAAAGCTGGTGCAAATGTTATTTTTGAAAGAGGTCTTTGGACAAAAGCAGCAAGAGAAAAAATCAGAAAATACTATAATGATTTAGGTATTCCGTGCGAAATTCATTATGTGTGTGTTGATGATGAAACTTGGAAAAAAAATATAGAAGAAAGAAATCAAAGAATAATGGAAGGAAGAGGAGGCTCAGATTTCTATTTAAATAAGGGATTAATGGATAAATTAAGCTCTAAGTGGGAAGAACCTTCTCAAGAAGAAATTGATGTTATATATAATGTAAATAGATCTAAATAAAATTATATCAATTAAAATTCTAAATGTAGGAGTATAAATATGAGCAAACCACTTAAAATATGTGTATTAGATATTAATGATTCAACAAAATTCAAACAACTATCAGAATTATACATAGAGTTTTTAATTAATATTTTTATTAGAAACAAACCCAAATATGCGGATTTAGAAATATCCAAGCAATACGAAATTGTAAAAAAAGCCATACAGGAATATAAAGGCGAAAAAAAACTAGAAGTACTAACATATCAAAATATACAAGATATAAATGATGCAATAAATAGTAGTATTATGTCTGCAAAAAAAAGTAAATATAAAAAAAGATTGCATCCAGATACAATTTCAAGGTATTATATATTAACCGATAAAAATAGAGTTGTTGGCTTCCAAAAAGCTGAAATAGATTTCGATGATGAATATGATATAACTGAAGGATGGAGAACTGAAGCATATACAAAACCAGAGTATGCAAGCATTTTGGGAGATGTTATAGATAGCAATAATAAATTACATACAAATACTTATTATAGTAAAGTTATATATGACGATATAAGTAATTGGTTTAAAGAAAATGGCGTAACTACTGAGAAAACAAGTACTGGGGTAAATATGTTTCAAAATATATATGCATATATAATGATATTAGGTTTCTTGCCTTATGACATAGATAGTGATAGTACTTATATTTTTCTTCAAAAAGATTTAAAACATAATCCTATTAAAAAGTCTATATTAAAAAAAATATATCATTTATATTGTGATTATAGACTACAGGCTAAGCAAAATAGAAGTCAAATATTAAGTGAACTAGATGAAATACCTGAATTAAATGAATTGACTGATGAACAAAAGCGCGACCTTGCCACTTGTTTTTTTAATCCGAATAATCCTACAAATCATTTTTTAACAAATGAAATAGGGATTAGTGTTAATTCAATTCCATTGAAAAAAATTTCTGAGAGTTCAAGTAGAGTTGCTCATGATATGTCATCAATTATTTCAAAAGACAATAGTAAGTAGAATTTTATGCGGAGGTAGTATAATATTGGGAAAAAAAATAAAAAATCTAGATAATTTTACTAAATATATGAAAGTTTTAATATTAAGTTTTAGTAACAATAAAGTTAATAAAGATAGTTTTATTCCTAATAAAAAAGGATTAACATTTGCATGTGTTGATGTATGCATTAATAACCTTAGTAAACGAAAAATTGAAGCAGAACATATTTGTATGAATTTTAAAAATATAAAAAAATGTATGGCATGTGGAGAAAGAGGGTGGGGAAGTTGTTTAAAAGAACATAAATGTATTTTAGATGACGATTTTAATACTATTTATAATTTAATGAATGATTGCGATGGATATATTTTTATTACTCCAGTTTACTTTTGGGAAATGAGTGAAAGTGCAAAAACATTTTTTGATAGATTAAAAAGATGTGATGTATTTAATGAAAATTCTAAAATTAAAGGAAAAAAATTCATCTCAATTGCATGTGCCGGAGGAAGTGGTAATGGGACTGAAAATACTTTAAATCAATTTGATGTATTAAACCACTTTATGAATATGGAAATGATAGGTAGAATTCCAGTTACGAAATATAATTATGTTGAAAAAACTAATGAAATAAATAAATGTATAGAAAATTTTTGAGAATATATACAAAATTAAAATTTGCGGAGTATTATAACTTAAAAAACAAAATAATAATAATAATAATAATAATAAAGGAGATTAAAGAAAATGAAATTAATTGATAAAATTGCATTTATATATTTAAAAGATGGAAATATTTTAAGTACTTTATCCAAAGGAAAAGATACATATTATATTCCTGGTGGAAAAAGAGAGCCAAATGAAACAGATGAAGAAACATTGATTAGAGAATGTAAAGAAGAATTATCAATCAATATAAAAAGGGATACAATAAAGTATTATGGCACATTTGAAGCACAAGCACATGGAAAGGCTGAAGGTATATTAGTTAAAATGACATGCTATACAGCCGAATTTGATGGCGAATTAACACCAGACTCAGAAATTCAAGAGATTAAATGGCTTAATTATAGTAACTTAGATGTAAAAATATCACCAGTTGATACGATAATTTTTAAAGATCTTTATGATAAAGGTTTAATAAAATAAAATAAAATAAAATGAAAGGAAGAAGAAAAGTGAATTTAGAATTAATAACACATAGTGCAATTAGAATTATATCAAATGATGGAAAAGTAATATATTTTGATCCATTTAAGTTAAATGATTTTTATTTAAATGATTCAAATATTATATTTGTAACGCATTCACATTATGATCATTTTTCACCAGAAGACATAAAAAAAATTAAAAACAAAGATACAAAAATTGTTATTGCTGAAGACCTATTTGAAAAAGCAATTCAATGTGGATTTAATGAATCTAATATATTAAAAGTTTTGCCAAATAGTGAATATATTATTGATGGTATAAGTTTTAGAACTATTCCAGCATATAATACTAATAAAAATTTTCATAAAAAAGAATATAACTGGGTTGGCTATATAATAAGAATTGATGATTCGGTCATTTATGTTGCTGGGGATACAGATATTACAGATGAAGCTTTACGAATAAAATGTGATATTGCATTTGTTCCTGTTGGTGGAACTTATACAATGACTGCAGAAGAAGCGGCTAATCTAATAGAACAAATAAAACCTAATCAATTTGCAGTACCAACACATTATCAAACTATTGTAGGTTCAACAGAAGATGCTGAGCGATTTAAATCATTATTAGAAAATAAAGTGGATGTAAAAATACTAATGTAATTTATATTTACATACTATTAATTATAAATAATATCATAGATTAAAAATAATTGTTTTAATTTTTGATATTATTTTTTTATAACAAATAAAATTACTTAAAAACATTGTAAAATCAAAGAATTTATGATATAACTAATACTAGTTTAAAAAACGAAAGGAAAGAAAAATGAGATTAAGTAAATTAAATATCAAAAAAATAAACTTAAATGATGTGGATGATAATTATTCTGCACAAGATATTTTATTAAAATTAGGAGAATTATATCAATTTGAAAGTGGAATATATGGCTATGGAAATATTTGGAATAAATTGCATAGAAATATTGAAAACATAATAATTAGTGAGCTAGATAAAGCTGACTGCATACAAGTAGACTTTCCAAAGCTTCAGCCTAGAAAAATATGGGATCAATCAGATAGATGGGATATTTACACAAAAGAAGGAGACATCATGTTTACTCTAAATAATAACCTAGGGGAATATGGTTTAGCTCCAACAGCAGAAGAGTGTGCAACAATATTTGGTTCAAATAGACTAGGTTCTTATAAATCTATGCCTGCTACATATTATCAAATAGGGGAAAAATTTAGAAAAGAAATAAGGGCAAGAGGTTACTTATTTAGACCAAGAACATTTATTATGATGGATGCATATTCATTTGACACATCTGAAGAAAATATGCATAAAACATTTAATAAAATGCATGATGTTTATATGAATATATTTAAGAGAATAGGAATTAAAGTTGTTCCAGTAATTAGTGATGGTGGAACAATGGGAGGAAGAGTATCAGAAGAATATCAAGCATTTACAAAACTTGGGGAAGATATTATTTTATATGATGAAGAAAATGATGTTGGGTTAAATAAAGAAGTATTAGAATTTGAAGATAAAGAAACATTTTTAAAAGCATTTGGTGTATCAAATATAGAAAGCTTAAAAGAATATAATTCTGTAGAATTAGGAAATAATTTTGAACTTGGTACAAAATACTCTGATTCAATGAAATTATATTATGTTGATGAAAACGGAGAAAATAAACCATATTATATGGGATGTTATGGAATAGGCCTTGGAAGAATTATTGCATGTATTTTAGAAAATAATGTTATTAAAGTAAATGATAAAATAAAAGGATTTTCTATTCCATATAATGTAGCACCATATAAAGTACAAATAATATATAATGATACAAATAAAGAAACTGCAGAAAAGCTTTATAATCATCTTTTAGAAAACAATATAGAAGTAATACTTGATGATAGAGAAAATTTAAATTTAGGAAACCGAATTAATGATGTTTATGTTTTAGGAACTCCAAAGATGATTATTTTAGGAAATAAATTTGATGGATTTAATTTCGAAATAGAAGATACAAAAACAAATGAAAAAATAACGGCAACTCTAGAAAATATTGTAGATACTTTGAAATAATATAAATAATTTAATTATATGAAAGTAGGTAAATTAATGAAGAAACATGTAGAGAATTAACAGATAATGGAATTAAATCAATTTTAATGACAACAAAAATGAATAGTGAAATAGATTCAAAAGAGATTAAACGTGTTAATGATTGGAATGAAATATATAATGAAATTGAAAAATATAAAAAATATATTAAATAAATATTCTAATTAATAATTTTTTTAAAAATACTAATGATTGGACGAAATATATGAAAAAAATAAAAAAAGAATATATATATGCTATAATTTCAATATTATTATGGTCGACAACTGCAACAGTTACAAAGCTTTTATTAAATAATTTAAATCGTCTACAAGTTTTATTTGTAACTTCTACGTTTGCGTCATTGTTTTTATTGATTATAAATATTTTTAAAAAAAATTTAAAACAATTAAAATCTTTAAGAATTAGAGATTACATACAATTAGCTTTAATAGGTCTTCTTGGTACTTTTTTATATACATTATTCTTTTATATTGGAATAAATAAAATGCAAGCATCTCAAGCATTTATTATAAATTATCTTTGGCCAATTATGTCTGTAGTTTTTGCTTGTATTATTTTAAAAGAGAAAATTACATTAAAAAAATTTTTAGCAATTATAATTTCTTTTATAGGGGTACTGATTGTAACCTCAAATGGAAATATTTTTAAAATTAGTTCAAACTCGCTTATAGGATCAATATATTGTATATTAGCAGCAGTGGCTTATGGATTATTTACAGTGTTAAATAAAAAAGTAAAATATGATACTTTTTTAAGCATGATGATTTTTTACTTTTCTTCAGCTATAGTATCTTTAATTTATATAATAATTACCAAAAATTGGATTAGTATTGAAATTATTCAATTTGCAGGATTAATTTGGCTAGGTTTTTTTACCTCAGCAATTGCATTTACATCTTGGGCTATTGCACTAGAAAAAGGTAATACTGCTAAAATATCTAATTTAGCATATATAACACCATTTTTATCTCTAATTTGGACTAGTATAATATTAAAAGAAACTGTAAGTATATATAGCGTAATTGGTTTAGTAGTAATTATTTTAGGTGTATTAATTCAACTAAAAGATTAATAATATTAAATTATAAGGTAGGTAGAAATGAAAATTGGAATTGATATAGATGATACAATATTATATACAGCAAAAACAATGTTTAAATATGCAGATTTATATGTAAAAGAGCTATCAGAAGAGCCTGCTAATAAAGATTGCATGGGGTCAATTAGAGACTCATATTATTTGAATGTATATTATGGGTGGGATGATAACAAAGCAATTTCTTTCTTTAATAAGTATTATAATCAAATTTTAAATGAATCTTCTATGATGCCTAATGTAGATAAAGTATTAGCTAAATTAAAAAATAATGGAAATACAATACACTTTATTACTGCTAGATTAACAAATATTGCTGGTTGTAATACTGAAGAAATTACTAAAAATTGTTTAAAAAAATTTAATATACCTTATGATAGTTTAAATTTACATATTTCAAATAAGATTAACTTCTTTAAAGACAATAATATTGATATATGTATAGAAGATAGTTATGAAACATGTAGAAAAATGACTGATAATGGAATAAAATCAATTCTAATGACAACTAATATGAACAAAAATGTTGACTCTAAAGATATTACTCGTGTAAATAACTGGGACGAAATATATGAAGAAATTGGAAAATATCAAGAAAATGGAGGTATCTAAAAATGAAAATATTAATGGGAACAAAAAATCCTGGAAAAATTGAAGGTGCAAGGCAAGCATTTGAAAAGTATTTTACCAATATAGAAATTGAAGGTATACCTGTTGATTCAGAAGTTGGAAATCAACCAATAGATACTCAAATTTTACAAGGAGCCAAAAACAGGGTTAAAAACCTAAAAAAATATGCTCAAGAAAACAATATAGAAGCAGATTTTTATATAGCGTCAGAAGCAGGAATTACAAATCTATTAGGAGATTGGGTTGATATAAATTCTGCTGTAATAGAAGATAAATATGGCATGCAAAGTATTGGTATTAGTCAAGGTTTTCCGCTTCCAGACAAATATATAGAAGAAATTAAATCTTCTGAATTAGGCAAAGTAATGGATAAAATTTTCAAATTAAAAGAATCAGGAAAAGGCAAAGGTGGAATAAGTATTTTAACAAAAGATGTAGTGTCAAGAATTGATTTAACAAAAAATGCTTTTATTATGGCTCTAACTAAGCATATTAATGGTGATATATGGAAATAAAGAAAAATAGAAATAGATATATAGGTTTCAAAATATCTTAGTAAAGAAATTGATTCAAGATTAATTTATATTCCTAATAAGCAACATTTTGGAACGCCTTATAGAACACAAAAATTGACAAAGCTAATTGAATTATTAAAATCTGAAAAGTTAATATAGCAAATAGAATATTAAGATAAAATTTGTGTGAGTAGAGATGTCGAAAAATGTCGATATCTTTTTTTGGCTTTTTTATGAAAATTATTGAATTATTAGAAAACAAATGATATAATGCGAACATAAGTTTAAAGGAAGGTACTGTTACTATGGCAAACACAACAGAAATTGTTCCAATAAATAGAAATTCAGCTATTGAGCAATATGAAATTGAAGATATAAAGCAAAAAATCTATACTATAAGAGGTAAACAAGTAATGCTAGATAGTGATGTAGCTATATTATACCATTATGAAACTAAAAAGATAAATCAAGCTGTAAAAAGAAATATAGACCGATTTCCAGAAAAGTTTTGTTTTCGATTAACAGAAAACGAACTTGATGATAACTGGTCACAGTTTGTGACCAGTTCAGCAAAAGAGGATATCAAACATCGAGGTAAAAAATATTTACCATTAGCATTCACAGAGCAAGGAATAGCAATGCTTTCGGGAGTTTTAAAGAATCAAATTGCAGTACAGGTTAGTATTAATATAATGGATGCTTTTGTAGAGATGAGAAAATTTATGATTAATAACGGTCAAATATTTAGTAAATAAATGTTTTGGAATTACATTAATAAAATATGATTCAATAATAAAAGATATACTTTCAAAATTATAACAGTAAAAATTTACATTTTTGTATTAATTGTTGTTGATAACTATAATTAATGATATAATGAGTGCAAATCTAAAAATGGAGATATTTAGAAATAATAAATGGAAAAAGATAAAGTTCAAACCACAATAGAAACATATAATAATATTACCCAAGAATATATTGATTTTTATAAATCAAATATTGAAAAAGGAAAAATAACATTACAAAAAGAAATAAAATATATTGTTTCTAAACTTAAAAACAATTCAAAGATTTTAGATGCAGGTACAGCAATTGGAGAATATCCAAGATATTTAACAGAAAAATACAACAAGAACTTTAATGTTATAGGAATTGACACATCAGAAAATATGCTTAAAAAAGCAACTGACTTTGCTCCTAAGGCTAAATTCTTACAAATGGATATAAGAGATTTAAAATTTAATTCAAATACTTTTGATGCAATTATTTGTTTTGCAACATTAATACATGTTGATGATAAAACTTGTATTAATGTATTAAATAAATTTGATGAGCTTTTAAAAGAAGAAGGTATAATTGCAATTAATGTAATGGAGCATTTAAAAGGAGATAAAGAAATCTTTATAAAAGAACCATTTAATGAAAATTATATGACATATTATAATAGATATTCAAAACAATTCTTTATTGACTATTTTACTAATAATAATTACAGAGTCGATAAAATATTTAATAAAAAAATATATAAAGAATCTAACGTTGGCAAAGATTTAAGTGGAACTAATGAGTTTACTATTATTGCTAAAAAAATAAATAAGTAAAAAATCAAAGAAAGGATTTTTTATATGAATAAACCTATATATCTTGATAATAATGCAACCACAAAAATTGATGATGAAGTGTTAAATGCTATGCTTCCATATTTTAAAGAACAATATGGAAATCCAAGTAGTATATATTCTTTTGGATGTAAAATAAAACAGGAACTAAAAAATGCAAGGGCTTCAGTTGCTCAATTACTAAATACAAATCCTGATAATCTAATATTTACAAGTAGTGGAAGTGAAGGAAATGTTACTTCAATTATGAGTGCTATTAAAACTAATCCAAATAAAAAACACATCATAACAACAAAAATTGAACATGCATCTATTTTAGAAACTATGAAACATCTAGAAACTCAAGGATATAATGTCACATACTTATCAGTTGATAATTTAGGTAGGCTAGATTTAGACGAATTAAAAAATTCTATCACAAGTGATACATGTTTAATTTCTGTAATGATGGTTAATAACGAATTAGGTAATATATATCCTATTAAAGAAATTACTAAGATAGCACATCAAAATAGTATTTTAGTACATTGTGATGGAGTACAAGCACTTGGAAAAATAAAAATTGATGTTGAAGAGTTAGATGTAGATTATTTTTCAATTTCTGGTCATAAAATAAATGCACCGAAGGGAATAGGTGCTTTATATATAAAGAATAATGATTTCTTTAGTCCATTAATTTTTGGTCATCAAGAAAATAACAGAAGAGGTGGAACTGAAAATGTTCCATATATAGTTGGATTTGGAAAGGCTGCAGAACTGATTATTAATGATAATTATAATAAAGAAAAAGAAATACAAAAACTTAGAGATTATATGGAACAAAAAATTAGGAGCAATATAGAAAACGTTTTTATTTATGGGGATATAGATAATAGAGTTCCAGGTACCTCAAGTATAGCAATTGAGGGAATAAAAGGTGATGAATTAATGATAGTATTAGAATCTTATAACATTTTTGTTTCTACTGGATCAGCTTGTAATTCTGAAATAGCTCTTCCATCACATGTCTTAGTAGCATGTAATGCTGATCTAGAAAAATATAGCCCTATAAGAATAAGCTTAGATAAAAATACAACTAAGGAAGATATAGATACATTTATTAATTGTTTAACAGATTTAATAAAAATGTTAAGAAAGAGAGGAAAATAATTATGCCAGTAATAATTAATTATAAAATATGTGATAATGCTGAAGCTTGTAATGCAATTAATGTATGCCCAACAGGTGCTTTTAGGTGGAATAAGGAAAAAAACTCTCTAGAAATAGATGAAAGTACATGTATTAATTGTGGAAAATGTGCTACATCAGAAGAAAGTTGTGGAGTTGGAGCTATTAAATTTGCAAAAGATGAGGAGGAACTTAAAAAAATCAAAAAAGAAATAGATGATGATCCTCGAACAATTTCTGATTTAATGGTAGATAGATATGGTGGACAACCACTAAATAATCCTTTTTATTGTCAAGAAGATGAATTACAACCAGTTTTAACTACACCTAATTTATGCTTTGTAGAGTTTTTTAATGATGATTCTATAGAGTGCTTAATAAAGTCTATACCAATAAAAGAGATTTTAAAAATCAATAATGAAAATAATACATATCGTAAAGTTGAAATAGCTACAGATAAATTATTAAATAAATATGGTGTAAAAAGTTTACCTGCATTATTAATAATTAAAAATGATGATTTACTAGGAAAAATAGAAGGCTATTATTCAATTGATCAAAAACAAGAATTAATGGATAAAATAAATGAAATATTAAATAAATAGAAAGGCAAAATCTAATGGAACAAATAGATTATATAAATACTGTAAAAGATAAAATTAAAAATAAGAATCAAAAATATTATATTTTAACTTTTGGATGTCAATTAAATGAAAATGATTCTGAAAAAATTGCAGGTATGTTAGAAGAAATGGGATATACTAAAACAGATAATATATCAGATTCTGACTTAATAATATTTAATACATGCTGTGTTAGGGAAAACGCGGAAGAACGTTTATTCGGAAAAATAGGTGAAGTAAAAAGATTAAAAGAAGAAAAAAATACTATTATTGCAATCGGTGGATGTATGATGCAAGAAAAGTCTATGCTTGAAAAAATACAAAAAAGCTATAAATATGTAGATATAGTATTTGGAACTCATACAATTCAAACACTTCCAGAAGATTTATATAAAGTACTTATAAAAAGACAAAAAGCAAAAGAAATTCTTTACATAGATGGTGAAATTATAGAAGGATTACCAATTAAAAGAAATGATAAATATAGAGCTTCTGTTACTATAATGTATGGATGTAATAATTTTTGTACATATTGTATTGTTCCTTATGTTAGAGGTAGAGAACGTAGCAGACACCCTAATGATATATTAGATGAGATTAAAAGTCTTGCTCAAAATGGATATAAAGAAATTACATTATTAGGTCAAAATGTTAATTCATATGGAAATGATAAATTTAAATATTGTAAATCTAAAGAAGCGGTGGAAATTGATACTTTCGCTAAATTGTTAAGAGAAATATGTAAAATAGAAGGAATTGAGAAAGTTAAGTTTATGTCTCCACATCCAAAAGATTTTACAGATGATGTGATAGAAGCAATAAAAGATAATCCAAAAATCTCTAGAATGATACATATGCCATTACAATCTGGAAATTCAAAAGTTTTAAAAGAAATGAATAGAAAATATACAAAAGAAGATTTCCTTAATCTAATAGATAAAATGAAAACAGAAATACCAGATATACATCTTTCAACAGATATAATAGTTGGTTTTCCAGGAGAAACTGATATAGAATTTGAAGATACTTTAGATGTTGTAAGAAAAGTTGAATTTGAACAAATATTTATGTTTATATACTCTCCAAGAGAAGGAACAGTTGCCGCATCAAGAGATGATCAAATCCCAGATGATATAAAACATAAAAGATTTAATAGACTAAAAGAAATATATGATAAACAGGTAGAAATTCAGAATGAAAAATATATTGGAACAATTCAAAATGTTTTAATTGAAGGGCCAAGCAAAAATGACCCAAATAAATTAACAGGAAGAACAGATTCAAATAAAGTTATTGTATTTACACCTAATGGAACAGAGAAAATAGGAGAGTATGTTAATCTTAAAATAACAGAAAATCACAGATGGTTTTTAATAGGTGAAATATTATAATCCCTTCATATTATTACACATACACTTATCGTATCGTAATACGATATGATGAAAATAAAACCTAACCTATTTTTTTTTATTTGTTGACTTCCCATATTTTGCCAATCTATAATATAATTGGAGGTGGGGAAAAATGGAAAACATTAATAATATATCAAAACTAACTGACGAAGAAAAAATTAAAACAGTTTTGGCCAATTATAATGATATTGCCAAAGATTATGTTATAAATTTTTGGAATGACACTTGTGATAATAAATATATTGATGGTTTTTTGAATGATTTACCTGGTAAAAAAATTCTTGATTTAGGATGTGGAATTGGAAAAGATGAATATTATATTTCAAATAAAGGATATGATATAATTGGAATTGACTTTGCAGAAAATGTTATTAAAGAAGCAAAAAACAAATTTCCAAGTTGTAAATTTGAAATTAAAGATTTAACTGATTTAAATTATCCATCTAATAGCTTTGATGGGATTATATTTATAAATACATTATTTCATATTCCAGAAAAAAAATTATTTAATACATTTAAAAATATAAATAGAATTTTAAAATCAAATGGAAAAATGCTTATGATATTTCAGGAAGGTGAAAAAGAGTTTCTTCAAGAAGAACCACTAAAAAAAGGAAATTATGTATATATGCATGAATACACATTTGAATTTATTAATAGTGTTTTAAATGCTCATAATCTTAAAATTTATAATTTTGAAAGAGAAAATGTTAATGATAAAAATTGTCCTATAAACAAAAAGTTAATTTTATATATTGAAAAAAAGAATTAAAAAATTTAGTTGAAAGGGGATAATACAATGCCTATTATTACACACATAGATGAGCAAAGAAAAAAAATGGGATATACAGTAAAAGAACTAGCTGAAAAAGTTGGAATTACACCACCAAATTTATCAAAGATAATTCATGGAAAAGTTTTTGAACTAAAATTATCAACATTAGAAAATTTATGTAAAGCTTTACAATGTCAAATAGGTGATATGTTTGAATATAAAGAAAATGGAAAGCCAAAAATAATACCACTCTTTTTAGATTTTTCAGGAACAACAGATAAATTACTTGATGGGGGAGCAGAAAACGTAAAAGAATTTTTTGACTATATTAAATCATTACAAGAAAGAACAGGAAGTACTGTTCAAATCACAATGATTACAGGAACTGCATATTTAACTGCAAAATGTAAATATAAACCTCTTAGAGCTTTAGCTCAAAATTATGGAGTACCAGACTTATTTGATGGAGTAGTTGCAGAATATTGTGGACATTGGGTAAGAGCTAATTCAGAAAAACATCTTTTATCAATGGATACGGACTTATTAAAACTAAGACCTACTTTAGAGACATTAATTAAACAATATAAAGAATATGGTGCAGTAAGAAATGATAAAGTTTCAAGTTATGATAATGTTATATTCGAAAAAGAAAAAGCTGTAAAAGAAATAGATAAATCTACTATATTAGAATTTAATGAAAAAGTTTTATCTGCAATAAATAAAGAATTTGGAAATGATATAGATTTAGAAACACGTATATATTATGATGAATATGGAAAAGAATGTGATATAAAACCAATTATACATTCTAAAGCACAAGCAGTTTATATGATATTAAAAGAATTAAAAGAAAAATATGAAATTCAAAGTGTAATAATTGGTGGAGATTCACAAGAAGAAGATTTAATTATGTATACTGAAAACAAACATAGGCTTGAGGATTTGGGAATGAAAACAGTATTTATTGCGCCATCTAATATAGGTAAAATATCAAGTATAGACAAAGATATAATTATTGGTAGATGGCAAAATTTCGATGGTATTACAGATGCATTAAAAAAACATATTGAAAGAGAATATGGAGGTTGATTTTAGTCTATGAACAAATATATAATGGTATTTGAATATAATCTTGAAAGATTTATGGATTTAGATAAAATAATACTATTTAAAAAGAATCTAGAAACAATTCAACAAGGCGGAAATTTGGTTAACCTTGTCTTTTATGGCAATGCAGATAATGAAGAATTTTCAACTTTTATGGGATATTTTAATAGATTATTACAAAAGAAAATATGTAAGATTTCTATTTCTTTTAAAACAAATGAAATGGTTATAGAAAAAGGAATAAATAATAAATCAATTAAATTATCTTCTAGAAATGCGAAAGAAATAATTAACAAAAATTTTAATAGTGTTATTCAAGAATATTATAATGATGAAGAAATTAAAATTAAAGTATTTCCAAATACTGATTGGGAAAAGGCTGTCCTAAACCTATAAGAAGGAGCAATATAAATGAAAAAAATGTTAATTTTAAATGGATCTCCTCATAGTAATGGAGATACTTCATATATAATATCTAAGTTAAAAGAAAAAATTAATGATAAGGTAGAAATTGTAGAACTAAATGCATATAAATCAAATATTAAACCTTGTTTTGATTGTAGGTATTGTTGTAAAAATGAAGGCTGTTCAATTGATGATGATATGAAAATAATTTGGAAAGATGATTATGAAATATTAGTAATTGCATCACCTGTTTATATGTATAATGTTACACCACCATTATTTTCAATTATTACAAGATTAAATATGAGGTGGTGCAATAAACATTTTTTAAATAAAGAATATAGTTCTGTAACAAAAAAAGGAATACTAATCCTAACTGGTAGTGGTTATGGTAAGCCTGATAATGCAATTGATTCAGCAAATAGAGCATTTGAATTTTTAAATGCTGAATTTAATATTAATGATACATATATATATTCATTAAATACAGATACTATACCTGCCAAAAATGATAAAAATATAAAAGTTTTGATAGATAAAGCTGTTAAATCATTAAATCTGATGAATTAGTAGATAGTGGAGATTAATTATGAATTTAAAGTTTTTCGAAGATATTAATCCAAATGACTTAGTAGGTGGAAAGGGTGCAAATTTAGCTAAAATGTTTCAAATTGGGCTAAATGTACCCTATGGTTTTGTGATTGATGGAGATTTATTTGATGAGTATTTACTAAATAATAATGTTTATGATAAAATCAAAAATTTACTACTGAATTGTAAAATTGATTCTCTAAAAGAAATTGATCAAACCTCAGAAGAAATCATTTTAATACTTAGTCATTGTAAAATGCCTAAAAAAATAGAAAAACAAATTCTAGCTTTTTTTAAAAAACTAGATTGTAAATTTGTTGCTGTAAGATCCTCTGCATCTTCTGAAGATGGAAAAGTTCATACCTGGGCAGGAACATTAGAATCATTTTTAAATGTTAATGAAAATAATATTATAGAATGTGTTCAAAAATGTTGGTTCTCTGTTTTTAAACCTAGAGCTTTATTTTATATGATTAAAAACGAAGAGCAAGAAAATATTTCTGTTGCTGTAATAGTTCAAAAAATGATACAAAGTGATATATCTGGTGTAGCTTTTTCTATAAATCCTGTAAATAATAATGATAATGAATTGATGATAGAGGCTGTTTATGGTTTAGGAGAAGCTGTTGTATCAGGAGTTGTAACTCCAGACATATATATTGTTAATAAAGAAAATGATAAAATTATAAAAAAACAAATAAAAAATCAAAAGAAAAAAATGAATTTAGAAAATGGTTGGATTGATGTACAAGAAGGAAATTTACAAAAATTAGAAGATGAAAAAATTTTGGAATTAACTGAATTGATTCGTAAAGTAGAGTTGTTTTATGGTTTTCCTGTTGATGTAGAATGGGGAATTAAAAATAATATTATTTATATTTTACAGTGTAGACCAATCACTACAATCAAAGAAAATTTTTTGCTTAAAAATATAAAAAATCAGGGTAATTGGAAATACTATGTATCTCGAAAATATAATTGGTTTGTTGAGAATACTGAGATATATGCAAGTAATGCAGAATATCAAAATAAATTATTGGGATTTAACTTAGAGACCTTAAATTTTTTATGTTTAAATGGTGACGAATATGCTTTAGAATCAGATTCTAACATATTATTTAATAAATTAGATAATTATTTTGAAAAAGATTCAAAATTTTTCCAAAAGTTTACTTCTATTGAATTTGACCTATGTAAAAAAATAAATAAACATATAGATTATTTACAAAGTGTCAAATGGAATACTATAAGTTTTAAAAATTTAATAAAAGAATTTGAAGTATTTAATAAGCTATACATTGATAGCTTTATTCCAGGTATGACAAGACCGGATGAATATTTAACTTACAAATTAAAAAAGGAATTAACTGCGTTAAATTTTGATACCCAAAGTATCGAAGATATCTTCTTAAACATATCTTCTTGTCCAAATTATTTTCCTCTTTCTTATAGTGAAGAACCATTAGATTTGTTAAAAATAGCGAAACACGCTAGAAATAATGAAGATATAAATAAATTATTAGAAAATCATACAAAAAAATACTCTTGGATAAAAGGTCCAGTTAAGTTTGAAGAAACTGCTTTTACTAAAAAAGATTATTTAGAAAGAATTGACAGCCTAATTGATACTGATATATCTAATAAAATTGATAATATTCAAAGTTCAAGAAGATTAAGTGATATAAGCTATGAAAATGTTTTAGAAAAATATAAATTCCCAGAAAATATAAGAAAATTAATACAAGCTATTAGAGATTTTATTTTCTTAAGAACTTATACAACAGAATCAACTGATCATCTTTTTTTTGTTGGAAGGCACACTATTTTTAAGGAAATTGCAAATAGGCTAAATATTCCTTTATTAGATTTAATAATGCTAAATGACAAGGAAATACTTGAAATACTTAATACTGGTATCTTAAGTCAAAATAAAAAAGATGAAATAGAAAATAGAAAAAAAGGCTTTGGTATTATTTGGCTTAATAGTAATGTAGATATTGTATTTGGAAATGAGAGTTTAGAATTGCAATATGAAATTGCACAGATGTATAAAAAAACGAACAATGAAATTATTGAAAAAAATAAAAATATTATTTTAGGTAGTGTAGCAAATAAAGGTAAAATTATAGGTCCTGCAAAAATTTTAAAAAATGATAGTGATATTTATAAAGTTAATAATGGAGATATAATTGTTGCTAGTATGACAACACCAAATTATATCTCTGCAATGGAAAAAGCCTCTGGATTTATTACTGATGAGGGTGGAATTACATGTCATGCTGCAATACTTTCTAGAGAATTTAATGTTCCATGTATTGTAGGTACATTAAATGCTACAGAGTTAATAAAAGATGGAGAAACAATAGAACTTAATGCTTATACTGGTAAAATAAGTAAAATTAATTAGGAGTACTAAATGGAAGGAAAAGATTTAACAAAAGGTAACCTTTTAAAAAATATGGCATTATTGCTTATACCTTTATTTTTAACTAATCTACTAAATTCAATATATAGTTTAGTTGATGGAATATGGGTAGGTAATTTAATAGGAGAAACTGGAGTTTCGGTAATTACTAATTGCTATCCATTAATACGTATTATAACATCAATATCTTCTGGATTAGCAGTAGGGACATCAGTATTAGTCTCTCAATATTATGGTGCTAAGGATAGAAAAAAATTAAAATCAATAGTTGGAGTTTCATATTTAATAACTTTAATTGTAGGGTTTACGACGTCATTTCTTATGATAATAACATCCTCACTTTGGCTAAAATTATTAAATACCCCATTCGAAATTTTAGATGTTGCTAAACAGTATTTAATTATTTACTCAATTGGTTATTTGTTTAATTTTATTTTAGTAGTTATTATGGAAGCAATAAGAGCGACTGGAAATAGTATAGTTCCATTTATATTTATTGTAATAAGTACAACAATAAACATTATTCTTGATCCTATATTAATAAAAACTGGATTTGGAGTAGTAGGAACTGCCGTTGCGACTTTAATTGCAATGATAATTGGAACTGTAATTGCAATAATATATGTAAATTCTAAAAGTGAATTATTAAAAATAGATTTTAAATATTTTAAATTTAATAAAAAAATGGTATTAGACTTCTTTAAAATCGGAATACCTGTAATAATTGAAAATTGTTTTCTTGCAGGAATGCATTTACTAGAAGTAAAAGTTTCAAATTCCTCTGGATTAATAGGAAACGCAGGTTATGGAGTTGCAAGTAAAGTTGAACAGTTCCTAGCAGTAGTTTGTGCTTCTTTAACAACAGTTGCAACAGTTACAGTTGGGCAATTTATAGGTATAAAAAAGATAAAAGAATCAACTAATGTTATGAAACAAGGATTAAAGCTAACTATATTACCTATAATTATAGTAATATTAGTAGTTTTTGTATTCCCAAGACAGTTTTGTAGAATATTTGTTTCTTCTCAAGAAGTAATTTCAATGGCAATTATATATATTTCAGCTGTAAGAATTTCACATGTGATAATGCCTGTTGAAAATTTAGTACATGGTTTTATAATTGGAACAGGACATACAAAATTTGCATTATTTTCATCAACTGTAAGTTGTATTGCAGAAATTTGTACAATATTAATATTAAGAAATACAAATTTAGAAAGTTTAGCAGTACTTGGAACTGGTGTATTAATTTGGGTATTTACACATTTAACATTAGATTCAATATACTATTTTTCAAATAAATGGCAAAAAATTGTAGTTAAAAAAGTAGAAAATGAAATTTAAATTGAACACTATGAATTTTATAATATATATGTCTATTGTATTTTTAATAACCTTGTGGTAAAATTATCATAATTTATAGTATTGAATAATTACGGGGTTTCAATTATGGTTTTAAATGGTAATGATATAAAAAAATTTATAAAAGAAAAGAATATTATTGAAAATTATAACGAAAATTACATAGGTTCTGGTTCATGTGATATCTCTATGAGTTCAACTATATTAAAAATAAAAAAAATATCTGAGCCAATCGACTTATCAGATGTAGAAGTAATTGAAAATATGTATGAAAAGAAGTCAATTGGTGACTCTTATTTATTTAAACCAAATGAGTGTATTTTTGTAGTATTAAATGAAAAGATTAAATTACCTAGCAATATGGTTGCACATATTAGACCTAGAACATCTTTAAGTAGATTAGGTATAATGATAAATTTTCAACATATTAACGCTGGTTATGAAGGGATACTAAATATTGCTATGTACAATTTTTCTCCTAATTCATATGTTTTAAAACCAGGTATGAGAATTGGTCAAATAGTCTTCGAAGAATTATCAAAAGGAATTTCTGAAGATATTTTATATACTAGTGAAAAAACTCCAGTATATCAAAATGAAGATGGAACAAAAGGATCAAAAATTTATGCAGACTTTATTGGTAAAGTAGTTAGACATTTTAAAGGAAATTATTATTTTATAGAGGATATTAGCCGTGATACAGAAACGGATGAAGATATTGTTGTATACAAGCCTCTATATAACAGAACTGACTCTATGCTTTGGACTAGACCTGTTAAAAAGTTTTTTGAAACTATTCCTGATAGACCAGACAATATTACAGGACAAAAGCATAGATTTGAGCTTGTTGAAGAATTATCAAAAGATTATGTGAAAGAAATAAAAGAAAAAAAAGAAAAGGAAGCAAAAAAATAATAGATATTTTGCAAACAACTGTTTACATTTTCTAAATAGCATGTTATAATACAACTATAAAACATTTATTTGGAGGTGTAATGGTTGGACAATAATTTTAATAAAATTTATATAGCTATTGATTTAAAAAGCTTTTATGCTTCTGTAGAATGTCAAGAAAGGGGCTTAAATCCTCTCACAACAAATCTTGTTGTAGCAGATAGTAGCAGAACAGAAAAAACAATATGTTTAGCTGTAAGTCCATCATTAAAACAATATGGAATACCTGGTAGAGCAAGATTATATGAAGTAATTCAAAAAGTTAAAGAAATAAATGAACAAAGAAAATTAAATAGTCCAAATCATACATTTACTTGTTCAAGTTATGATGATATTGCATTAAAGAAAAACCCAGATTTAGAACTATCTTATATAATAGCTCCACCTAGAATGAACTATTATATGCAATATAGTACTAGAATTGTTAATATATATTTAAAATGGTTTTCTATAGAAGATATATATATATATTCAATAGATGAAGTATTTATAGATATTACACATTATTTAAAATCTTATAATTGCACTCCAAGAGAACTTGCTACCAAAGTTATACAAAATGTTTTAAAAGAGACTGGAATAACTGCAACTTGTGGTATTGGTACAAATATGTATCTTGCTAAAATTGCAATGGATATTGTTGCTAAACATGTACAGGCAGATAAATATGGAGTAAGAATTGCAGGACTTGATGAAGAAGCATATAAAAAATATTTATGGAGCCATAAACCATTAACAGATTTTTGGAGAATCGGAAAAGGAATATCCAAAAAACTGGAAAAAAATGGAATGTATACAATGGGGGATGTTGCCAAGCAGTCTCTAATTGATGAAGAAAAATTATATAAATTGTTTGGAATAAATGCAGAGTTGATTATAGATCATGCATGGGGATATGAACCTTGTACTATAGAAAGTGTTAAATCATATAAACCTATTACTAATAGTTTAAGTTCAGGTCAAGTTTTAAAAGAGCCTTATAATTATGAACAAACAAAGCTCATAATAAAGGAAATGGCAGAATTATTATCATTAGATTTAGTTAAGAAAAATTTAATTACAAGTAAACTGGTCTTGGAAATAGGATATGATGTCTGTAATCTTTCAAAATCAAATTCTAGCTATTTTTATGATGGAGAGATAAAATTAGACTTCTATGGTAGAAAAGTTCCTAAACATGCACATGGAACAATAAATATAGATCATAAAACATCATCTACAAAAATTATTACCAATAAATTTGTAGAATTATATGATACTATTATAAATAAAAATTTATTAGTAAGAAGACTTTCTTTAACTGCTTGTGACATAGTTGATGAAGATGATTATAAAAATATTCTTACTTTTGAACAAATGAATATGTTTATTGATTATTCAAAGCTTTTACAGCAAAGAAGGAAAGAGCAATCTGAAAAAAGGTTACAAAAAGCAGTATTAAATATTAAAGATAAATATGGTAAAAATGCTATATTAAAAGGCATGAACTTTGAAAAGAGTGGAACCACTATTGAAAGAAATGGACAGATTGGAGGGCATAAGGGATAATGAATTTAAAATATGATCATAAATATGATGATATAATAAATAAACCTCATCATAAATCAAAAACTCATCCTCCAATGTCTTTATATGCAAGGTCAAGTCAATTTGCACCTTTTGCAGCATTAACAGGATATGAAGACTTAGTTACAGAAACTGCAAGAGAAGTTTCTGAAAGAATTGAAATAGATGATGAATTTAAAAAAATATTAGATGGAAAAATTCAACTTCTATCAGAAAAGATTAAAAATAAACCTGAAATTATATTTACATATTTTATTCCAGATTCTACAAAAAATGGGGGAGCATATGTTAACACTACAGGAGTAGTCAAAAAAATAGATTTGTATAATCAAACTATTATTTTAGAAGATAAAACTCAAATCCCTATAAATGAAATAATTGATATATCAGGAGAAATTTTTAAATTTACAATATAAAAATAAATAAATTTAAATGGAGATTTATTATAAATAATGGATAATATAACACCTAATTCAAATACATCTAAAAAGAAAATAATTCCAATATTTTCAGATTATTCTGGTACAATTAATAAACTAACAGAAAAAGAAGCTAAACATGTTATAGACTATTTCTATTACATAAAAAAATTACAAGCAAAATTTAATTGTGAAGCTCAAATTATTTTATTAACAGGAGCAAGTAAAAAAGAAATTAAACCCGAATATAATAAGCTTAAAAAGTTAGCCATAAAGCATCATCTTCCAAATTTATTTTTAGGTGTAATAGCAGAATATAATGGTCACTTGCTTGATGGGAATGAATGGAGGCAAATTTCGGAACAAATTGAAGTAGATGGTTTAAGCTCACTTTTAAAAGAAACTAGTGGAGAAATAGATTTTAATTATACTACATATAGAAGAATCACTTTTGAGAAAAATCCTCCCACTGAAGAAGAATTTGACAGTATAGTTGAGAAATATAAAAAACTAATAGAAAACTATCCAAATTATGAATTAAGGAGCTATTATGACGATATAAGTGTAGAAATAAATATAAAACATAAATCAAATTCTAAGTCACAAGCTGTTTTAGATGAATTAGGTAGATTAGAAGGAGCAAATTATGAATTTCCATATGTATTTGTTGTAGGGGATGGTTTAGAGGATTTCGATGCATATAAAACTCTAAAAGATTCTGAATATTCTGATAAATCATATTTTATAGCATCAGCTCCTATTGAAGAATTTGTTGAAGAGTCTCAAACAAGTACAGAATTATCTAATGAAAATAGTATATTTGATGACAACCATATAATAAGTATGTCATCAGGAAAATCTGAAATCATTTCAAATAATAAAACAACTCCAAATCAAGAAAATTCAAATCGTAAAAAGAATTATAATGCTACTAGGACAGGTTTTGTAGAAGCTTATTATAGAATAGAAGATTCAGAGCAAACATTATAAAAACACGTTTAGCATAGTATTATCTATGCTTTTTTACATTTTTATAGAATTTATCTACTAATACGGTAATTTTCATTAGAAAATAAATAAATAATACAAAAATGAAAAAGCGCTAAAACTTCACTAAGTATTGTAAATTCATACAATATATGCTATTATATAAAAATAGAAGAATATTTTGAGTATTAAATAAAACATTTATTACTATATCAAAGGTAAAATAATATATGAGAAATAAAGATATACGTAAAATATTAATAAGAAAATATGGAGATAACTGTATGTTTTTTGCTGCAGGGTGTTATCAAATGCCTCAGTTCAAAGAATATGCTAACAGATGTACTCTAAGATATTCTCCAAAACAAATAAATGACTCAATTAGAAATTTATCAGTACATCATTTTAAACATGTAGAAGATGGAGGAGAAACAACTGAAGAAAATTGTTGTTTAGTTAGTCTTTATGCTCACAGATTTATTCATACATTACCTAAAAGATTAGAAAAACAAGTAAATGACGAAATAAAAAGATATAAAAAAAGTTGTAGGATTGTTTTCACAGACTATTCTCCTGATTATCAAATAATTCAATCTGAATTTTATACTGATGGATATAACCTAAGTAATCCACGTACTAATAATTGTAAAAAAAGAAAAGGAAGTTCAAGAAGAAAAAAAGCACAAATAACTAGACAACAATGTAATAAAGATATTAAAGATATTACGAGTACTATACTTGAATATGTAGATAGATAAAATATCATTAAACAATAATTAAAATAAAAAAGTCAATATATATAAGAAGGAATTTTATTATGGAAATAATATATTTTGTACATGGCACAACATTTGACAACGTAGAGTCAAAATGCAGTGGATGGAATCAAGTTAAACTAAATGAAATAGGTAAGCAACAATCATTGGATTTAGGTAAAAATACAAATTATGAATTTGATATAATTTTCACATCAGATTTAATAAGGGCAATAGAATCAGCTAATCTAAGTTGGCCAAATATTAAAAAAGTCCAAGATTCTAGATTACGTGAATGTAATTATGGAGATTTTAATGGAAAAGATAAATCCTTAGTTCAATATGAAAATCATATTAACAAGCCTTTTCCAAAGGGGGAATCATTAAAAGATGTAGAAAAGAGAATAAGAGAATTTTTGAATTATTTAAAAGATAATTATTCAAATTATAAAATAGGAATAGTTGCTCATAGGGCTACTCAATTAGCAATTGAAGTAATAACAAAAAATATATCTTGGGAAGAAGCAATTGAAACTGACTGGCGCAAAACCAAAAGTTGGAAACCTGGTTGGAAATATGAAATATAAGATAGCTTTCTTATTTATACCAGTAAAATTCTTAAAAAACATTGACAGAATAGCAAAATTTACAATAAAATATATTTATAAAAAAAGAAAGGTGTATAAAAACACTACTAATTGTTTTTATATTAAACAAGGTGAAAAATATGAGTACAATAGTATGGAAAGATAGAAAAAGACCAATATTTGGTTTACCTTTATCATTCACAAAATATATAATAACTGATGAAAAACTAATCATTAATACTGGTTTTTTTTCTAAAACAGAAGAAGAAATTAGATTATATAGAATGACAGACTTTTCTGTAAAGCAAACTTTGATACAAAGAATTTTTAGAGTTGGAAATATAAAAATTTCATCATCTGACAATATGCAAGGTGAATTTATAATTTATGATATAAAAAAGCCATATGAGATTAAAGAAATGTTATCAGATATGGTTGAAAAAGAGCGAAAAAATAAAGGAATTGTAACAAATGAATTTTTAAAATAAGTCGAATAATCGACTTATTTTAATATGCTTTAATAATAGGAGTTGATTTATTTGAAAAAAAGACCAATTACTACATTATTTATGTTACAGTCATTAGATGGAAAGATAAATATAGGTAATAATGATACATTAGATTTTGATCAAGATTTCATAAAAATTGATGGAGTAAAAGAAGGATTATCTCAGTACTATGAAATAGAACAAACTACAGACTATTACTCTTTAAATACAGGTAGAGTCATGGCTAAAATAGGTGTAAATAACCAAAAAGAGTATAGAGAAAAAGTTGATGTTAGGTTTATCATTATAGATAACAAGCCACATTTAAATGAAAATGGTATTGATTATTTATGCAATTGGGTTGAAAAATTAATATTAGTTACAACAAATAAGAATCATATTGCTTATTCAATACGTAATCAGTATGATAATTTAGATATTCTATATTATGAAAAACTAGATTTAAAAGTCCTTTTAGAGAATCTATATGAAAAATATGGTGCAAAAAGAATAACAATTCAGTCAGGTGGAACTTTAAATGGATTGTTTTTGCGTGAGAACTTATTTGATTATATTCATATTATTATTGCTCCAATATTAATTGGAGGAAGTGATGTTCCAACATTAGTTGATGGCAATGCTATAGAAAGTATAAATGAACTAAATAAATTAAAAACATTAGAATTACTTGAATGTAAGCAGTTGAATAATTCCTATATTGAACTAAAATATAAAGTTAAAAAATAAGTTTTAAATAATTATAATCCTCTAAACCGGGAAAGGAAAATAATAGATGAAAGTGTGGTTCTTTAAAATGATTTATGATGGAATTATTTTTGATTTAGATGGCACATTATGGAGCACAATAGAAAGCTGTATGGAATCAATTAAATATGTAAGAAACAAGCATAAAGAAATAACTCGTGAAATCACGGAAAATGAAGTGATAAGTTCTATGGGACTACCGTTTGATGATATTGTACAGATATATTATAGCTATTTAGAAAAAGACAAAGCAGAAAAATATGCAAAAGAAGCTTTTAATAAAAATATTGAAAACCTATTGCAAAATGGTGGAGTTCCATATAAAAACATGTCAAAAACCATAGAAGAATTATCTAAATATACTTCTTTATATATAGTTAGTAATTGTATAGATGGATATATTGAATCATTTTTAAAAAGTTGTAATTTACAAAAATATTTTAAAGATTATGAAAGCAATGGTAGAACAGGATTAAGCAAAGGTGAAAATATTAATTTAATTATAGAAAGAAATAATCTAAAAAATCCAATATATATTGGAGATACAATTAGTGATAAAACAGCTGCAGATTTTGCAAATATACCATTTGTATATGCTTCATATGGTTTTGGAAAAGTTGAAGAATATAATTATAAAATAGACTCTATAGATCAAATTTTAAATGTTCTAAAATAGTTAGAAAGGAGAATTATATGGATAATAAAATGACTACATATGATGTTTATAATAATAAATACTTTGTTAATAAAGATGAACTTGATTTATCAGTTCATCTATATGGAATTGCACTAAAAGATAATAAAATACTAATTTCACCACAATACAATGGTTTTGACTTTCCAGGTGGAACTGTCAAAAAAGGAGAAACACATATTGAAACTCTAATTCGAGAAGTAAAAGAAGAAACTGGATATTTAGTAGAACCTAAAGATATAGCTAAAATATATACATCTTTTTTTCATCATAACAAGAGAAATAAAGATTATCAAAGCTATTTAATATTCTATTTTGTAGATATTGTAGATGGAAATATATCAACTGAAGAATTTGATGATGATGAAAAAGAATATGCAAAAATGGCCAAATGGGTTGACTTAGATTACATAAAAAATAATAAACATGCATGTAGTCTAGATATTAAAGATGAGTTAATTGATATAATTTCTGCTAGATTAAATAGTGAAGAATAAGGAGTTTTACAATGAGTAAAATTAAAGCAATAACAATAGAAGACAATGAAGCTTTTTTAAGACAGATTTCTAAACCTGTAGAAAAAGGTGATGCAGAATTACCAGACAATATTGCAATACTTGAAAAATATTGTAAACAACACGAAAGAATACTTGCAATGGCTGCTGTTCAGTTAGGAATACCAAAAAGATTAATATATATAAAAAATACAAATATTGATTTAATTACTAAACCTATCTCTAACAAGACAAAAGAAGAAAAGTTATATAATGAAGCAAGAGTATTAATAAACCCCGTAATAATTTCAAAAGAAGGTCTAACAGAAGATTGGGAATCTTGTGCTAGTTGCTTAGATAATATAGGGCTTGTAAAAAGGCCTTATAGAATAAAAGTTGAATTTTGTGATTTAGATGGCCAAAAGAAAACCGAAATATTTGAAGGATTCGAATCAACGGTTTTATCTCATGAAATAGATCATTTAGATGGTATATTACACATGGATATTGCAGATGAAGTATTACAAATTCCTAAAAATGAAAGAAAAGAATTTTGGAAAACTCATAATGGTTATACTATTATCAGTAAAACAGGTACCTTTGAAGAATTATTAAAAAAATAAATATTATTTTATAGGAGTAAAAAAGATGTATATTAAAATTAATAATACAGATAAAATAACCAGAGGTGAAAGTAGTCAATATATCATAGATAATTACCTTACAAAGAATATGTCTAATAATGTAAGTGTAGCTGTATCACATTTGAACGGAAAAATCAATAAGACAAAAAATATTGAAAGTGATAGAGTATATTACTTTATAAATGCAAATGCAAAATTTACAATAGATAATAATACTGTTCAAGTAAATAATGGTGATCTTATTTTTATTTCAAAAAATACTATTTATAGTGTTGAAGGTACATTTGATGCTGTATTGATAAATACACCTGCATTTGATATAAAAAATGAAATTACAAATATATAAGAATAAGATTAATAATTATTATTTAAAAGGATCATATTTATGAAAGACACATTAGTTAAAAATTTTTTAAAAATTTCAAGTATCCCAAGAATGTCAGGAAATGAAAAAGAAATTTCTGATTATTTTGTTAATGTTGCAAAAAAGAACAATTTTTATTATTTTCAAGATAAAAATAATAATCTTTTAATTAGAAAAAAAGGTAACATCGATAAAGACCCAATTGCATTACAATCTCATCTTGATATGGTTTGCGTTAAAACCAATAATAGTTCTCATGATTTTAATTTAGAAGGAATTAATGTAATAATTGAAAAAAATGTTGTTAGAGCAAAAGATACATCTCTTGGTGCTGACCAAGGTGTTGGACTTGCAATAATGCTTACTATATTAGAAAATGATTCTATCAAACATCCTGATTTAGAGTTTTTATTTACTGTTGAGGAAGAAACCACTTTTAAAGGTGTAGAAACTTTTCCTTATAGCAAACTACATAGTAAACAAATAATCAATTTAGATAATTCGAAAGATGATAGTGTTGTAATAGGCTCTGTAGGTGACATTTTAAATGAATATGTTTTTAAATCTAATTTGATTAAATGTGATTTACCATGTTATAAAGTTAAAATTAATGGCTTTCCAGGTGGAAATGCGGGGGATAATATTGAATTATCATCTAATAATGCAATTTCAACAATGGCAAAACTATTAAAAGATAAAGATATTTATTTGCAAAGTATAAATGGTGGAACATTTGAAAATGATCTAGCAACTAGTTGTGAAATAATATTACAAACAAAAATAAATATATATGAATTATTTAATGATTTTGATGCTAAAATAGAAAAAGTCAACAGTTATTATTCATTTTCTAAAGATGATTCTAAAAAAATAATAGATGAAATATTAAGTCTTAAATGTGGATATATCTTAAATAATAAAGCTTCTGGAAACATAGGTATAGTTAAAACAATTGATAATGAAGTTAAAATATACTACTTATTTAGAAGTATTGATGAAAATATTCTTAACCAAATTAATATTGAATCTATTAAGTTAAAAAATGATTTTAAAGTTAATCAGATTTATTCAGACATAATATGGCATCCTAATTATAATTCTAAATTGCTTGAAAAATATAAAAGAATTTATCATAGCGAATATAATAATTATCCAAATGAAGTAATTGGACAAGGTGGAATTGAGTGCTCTTCAATTATAAAAAGAATGCCTGAAATTGATATCATTTCTATTGGAGCAAATATTGAAAAAAATCATACAACTGAAGAAATAACATATATCAGCTCATGGTTAAAAGTATATAATTTATTAATAAAATTTTTAAATAGTTAGAGAAGATTTTTATAATGGAAAAAATAACATTTTTTAATTAATTGATTTTTATCTTATTTTTTTCATTACTATTAAGAATATTATGATTATACTATTATAATAAAAAGACAATGTGTGTATTTTTGCATACATTGTTTTTTATATTATAATTAGAAATAAACATAAATGAATATAACAAAATTTTTATTTAAAAACCGTCTTACATCTAAAATACTTGTGGTAGTATAGTTTGCAAGTTTTGTCAAATAACAATTTTTTTTAATTTAAAAATTACTTGAAATTAATTTTACACTAATATATAATCATAAAAAATATTAGCTAATTTATGATTTTATAATAATACTTTGGAGGGAAAAAATGCCTTTTACAATTAATATATATTATACGGGATCAAATGGTTCTGCAAAGCAATTTGCTTATGAAATGATTAACTCTGGAATAGTTGATGAAATCAGAAATAAAAATGGGAATTTAAAATATGAATATTTTTGTCAGTTAAATGATGATGAAACGGTTTTACTTATAGATAGTTGGGAAAATCAAGCAGCTTTAGATGAACATCATAAGTCAAAAACAATGAGTAAAATTATTGAATTAAGAAACAAATATAACTTACATATGAAAGTTGAGCGATATAAAATGGAAGCTAATAATAAAAGTGATAACAAGTTTATAAAAGAATAATAAAATAGGAGCTTATTAAATGAAAAAAACAAATATAGTTATTACACTATTAATTGTAATCTTAATAGTTTTTTTGATTATTATCGGATATTTTTTTATTAAAAACAATCATAGCAAAAAAAATAATACAAATAATACAGCATCAATTATTAACAATCAAGAGACAAATACCAAAAATACAAATCAAAAATCTGATAAAAAAATTGCAGTAGTATATTTTTCTGCAACAGGTAATACTGAAAAAATTGCAAAATATATTCAAAATGAAACAAATAGTGATATTTTTGAGATTAATCCAAAACAAAAATATAAATCTGAAGATTTAAACTATGGAAATAGTAATTCAAGAGCAACAAAAGAACAAAATGATAAAAACGCAAGACCTGAGCTTGAGACTAAAATAGATGTATCTAACTATAATATAATTTTTTTAGGTTATCCAATTTGGTGGGGAGATGTTCCAAAAATTGTTTTATCATTTATTGATAATTCAAACCTTAATGGTAAAACTGTTATTCCATTTTGTACATCCGGAAGCTCTAGCATTTCCAAAAGTGAAAATACCTTAAGACAATATAATAGTAATATTAATTGGCATACTGGGAATAGATTCTCAAGTACTTCAAAAAAAGAAGATATAAAAAAATGGATTAATAGTTTAAATATACAAGAACTATATAATAATCAAGTTAATGATATTGGAGATCAAAATTCTATGAATGAATTTATAATTGAGGTAAATAATAGAGAGCTAATTGTTAAAGCTGAAAATAATTCTTCATCAAATGCATTATTAAAAATACTAAAAGAGGGAAATATAACGGTTTATGCTAAAGATTACAATAATTTTGAAAAAGTCGGGAGCCTAGGATTTGATTTGCCTTTAAATGATCAACAAATAACAACAAAACCAGGAGATGTAATTCTATATCAAGGAAACAATATTTGCTTATACTATGACACCAATTCCTGGAATTTTACAAAATTAGGAGAAGTAACAAATGTTGATAGCAATGAACTAAAAAAAATATTAGGAGATGATAATGTTAGTATGATATTAAAAGCTAGATAAAAAATTATAATATACATAATTTAATAATATAATAATTTCAATAAATTACAAAAGATATATTAAAAAATATTTACACTACTAATCTTTATATAAAAATAATTTAAGGAGGAATAATAATGGAAAGAAGTAAAATGATTATAGTTGAAGGGCCACAAGGAACTGGAAAAACAACACTAGCAAATTATTTAAGGGATAATATTCCAGGAGCAAATTTATATAGATTGTCTGGGCAAAAAGACAAAACTCAAAAAGGATTAAATTATAGTATTACTATGTATGATGCATTAATTGAATATTTAAGTGCAATGCAAAATGTACCGATGGATTTAATATTTGATAGGACTTTTACAACTGAAGAAGTCTATGCAAGACTAGGCTATAAAGAGTATTCTTTCACTAATATATATAATACTATACTAGAAAAATTGAATTCTTTGAATTATGATATTATTTATTTCTCATTATATCTAGAAGATTGCAGTTTGTTCAAAAAAAGACTTGATAGAGGTTCACATCATAATTATCAATCTTTTAGTATTGAAAATAGTATAAATCAACAAAATAAATATTTAGAAGTAAGTGATGAGTTAAATAAATATGATAATATAAATGTATATAAAATTCCTATGGATGACTTTGAAAAAGCTTATGCCAGAATTAAAGAAATATTAGAATTGAAGTAATACTAAATAGTTTTTTAATTAATGAAAGCAATTTTATATAACTAGCAATAACTTGTAATAAAAAAAAAGAGAATTTTTATGCACAGTATTAATGAAATTCCAGCATGGGATAGACTTCTTAAAAGGATAGTTTGGAAACAAATTGGTCCAATTAATGGAAAACGTATTTTAGATTTTGGAAGTGGACAAGGAATTACCGCAAATTATTTTGCGAAACGCAATGAAGTAACCGCTATAGAATCATCTGAAAAAATGTTATTTGATTCGTGGAAAGATTACGAATATACACAAATAATTGGAGATGAAAAGAATCTAAAAGAATTTGAGTCAAACTCATTTGATTTTATTTTATGTCATAATGTATTAGAATACATTAAAGATAAACAACTAGTTATAAATGAATTATCAAGACTACTTAAAAAAGATGGTACGATATCTATCGTTAAACATAACAGACCTGGAAGAGTAATGCAAATGGCTGTACTTTTAAATGACCTTGAAAAGGCAAATGGTTTGCTCGATGGTAAGAATTCTACAGCTTCTCAGTTCGGAGAAATTAGATATTATAATGATGAGGATATTTTGAAATGGTGTCCTGATTTAAATATTAATGAGTGTTTAGGAATTCGTACTTTTTGGGATTTACAACAAAATCAAGAAATGCATGATGATGAAAGCTGGCAAAAAAGTATGATGAGTCTAGAAATGAGATGTTCAAATATTGAAGAATATAGAAATATAGCTTTTTTTCATCATTTGTTGATTAATAAAAAATAGTTTTTAATAACATTATTCTCTTGAATAGATATTGGTTTTGTTATAATCAAAATATTTTTTAAAAATACATAATTAAAAATTAATAGAAAGTTGAGGTAAAGTTAAATATGATTGACAAAGTTGGAGGAGTAATACTAAAAAATAAAATGATATTGGTACAAAGAAAAAAGAATAATCGTGAAGAGTGTATAATCCCTGGAGGAAAAAGAAAAGAAGGGGAAAGTGACTTTGAAACTTTAAAGAGAGAATTATATGAAGAATTAACTGTAGATTTAGTAAGTGCAGAATTCTTAGGAGGATATGACGATATAGCTGTTTTTTCTGATGAACCAATACATGTTCAAACATATTTAGCAACAGTAGAAGGAGATATAAAATGCAATAATGAGATTAAAGAAGCAATTTGGATAGACAAAAATTATAAAGAAAATGGAATAAAAGTTGGAAGTATATTAGGAGAACATGTTATTCCAATGTTAGTTGAAAGAGGATTAATGTAAATGGTATTAATTAGTGCTTGTTTGGTTGGTTTAAATTGTAAATATAATGGAAAAAATAATTATAACAAAAAAGCATTACAACTTGTAAAAAATGGTGAAGCAATACCTATATGCCCAGAGCAATTAGGAGGTTTTCCAACCCCAAGAAATCCAGCAGAAATCAAAATTATAAATAATAAAAGATATGTATTTGATAATAAAAATAAGGATTTAACAGATGATTTTATAAAAGGAGCTAATGAAGTTTTAAATCTAGCAAAAAAGCTAGATATTAAAAAATTTATACTTCAATCAAGAAGTCCATCTTGTGGAGTAGGTAAAATCTATAGTGGAAATTTTGATGGAAAATTAGTTGATGGAAATGGTATATTAGCCCAAATGCTTATAGAGAATAATTTTGAAGTAATTGATATTGAGACAATATAAAATTAAATTTTGATTTACAGTATATGAAGATAAAACATAGAAAATTATTTTTAGCAAAAATTTGTCTTTAAGTAATTTAAAATTGTGGAAATAACAATGTATATGAATTTTTTAAATAAATATTAAAAAGAGGTTAAAATGAGTAAAATCGCAAATATGCTAAAAATGTTACATATATTAAAAGATAAAAAAATACATAGTATATTAAGTTTATCACAAGAATTAGAAGTATCAGAACGAATGATACGTCAATACAAGTTAGAACTTGAACAGGCTGGAATATATTTGAAATCAATTACTGGAAAATATGGTGGTTATAAAATAGATGAAAATAATGATTTTTTTAAACTAGAAAATACAGTAAAAGAAAAAATGTATGTAGTTATGAAAAATGCAATAACTAAGAAAAATAAAGTAAGAATAAAATATAATTCTAATAATTCTGGAATAACTCAAAGAATTATTCATCCGGCAGAATTATTCATTTATATTAATAAATGGTATATTGCTGCATTTTGTGAATTAAGAAATGATATAAGACTTTTTAAATTAGAAAATATTTTAGAATACGAAGTCTTAAAAGAATTATATATAGAAAAAAATATAATAAAAAAATAATTGTGACAAAAATATTTCCTCAATATATAGTATTATATCTATAAAGGAGGAAATTTTTTATGCACAAAAAATATAGGAAATTATTATTTGATTTAGATAATACTCTTGTAGATGATGATGAAAATAGAAAAAGCGCTATAAAACAGGTATTATTGGATAGAAAAGAAGATGTAACTAAAGAAAAAATAAATAATTTTATAAATTTAGATAATCAATTTTGGCAAGATAGAGCAACAGGAAAAATAAAAGATCCTTATAAATTTAAGAACATTGAAGAAAAAAGTAAATGGGTTAAATCTCAAAGATTTATAAATTTTTTTAAAGATATCTCATTTGAAGAAGCTGTAGAAATTAATAATAGATATATTAACTATTTAAGTATAAACATAGTTCCAATCAAAGATTCAGAAGAAATCTTAGAATATTTATATAAAAAAGGATATGAAATATATATCTTAACCAATAGTCCGGAAAAGGTATTAAATAACAAACTTAATAAAATAAATGCCTATAATTATATTAAAGACAAGTTTTCTGCAGATGAAGCAGGTAATATGAAACCACATAACGGTTTTTTTGAAAAATTCTTTCAAAAAATTGGAACTCACAAAAAAGATGATATGCTTATAATAGGAGATGAACTTGATAAAGATATATTAGGTGGAATTCAAAATGGAATAGATTCATGTTGGGTTAATATAAAAAAATTAAAAAATAATAAAACATTTAAACCTAATTATGAAATAAATGACTTAATAGAATTAAAAAATATTTTATAGGGGAAAAATGTATATGAATGAAATAGTATTTGTAACTCATAATAAAGGAAAAATTGCTTCGGCAAACAAACAGTTAGATGGTGTAAATTTTAAAATATTCGAATATGATTTAGAAGAGCCCAGAAGTGATGATATAAAATATATATCAGAATATAAAGTAAAAGAAGCTTATAAGTTAGTAAATAAACCATGTATTTCTTTAGATTGTGGTTTTTGGATAGATGAACTAGATGGATTTCCTAGAGCATTTGTAAATTTTGCTTTAGACACAATTGGAATAAAGGGTATCCTCAAATTAATGGAAGGAAAAGAAAATAGAAACTGTATATTTACAGAATGCTTATCTAATTAAAACATAAATTTGTCTTAATTTTATTTGGTAAACAAAAATATTAAGAAAAAGGAATATTTTTGCACACAGAGATTTATAAAATAATAACCTAATTGTTAATTGTAAATATCAAAATTTTACTATATAATAAGTAAAAGTATCAATTTCTATAAAAAAATTGGATATTAATAAATACTCAATCAAAGAATTATATAAATATAAAGGAGAGTCCATGATGTTAGCTAAAAGGCTAGAAGTCGGTGATACAATTGGTGTTATAGCACCAGATAAAGCTCTAAATAGTAAAGATACAAAATATTTAGAAAATGCAACTAAATACTTTGAGAGTCTAGGGTTAAAAGTAAAATACGGAAAATTTTTATTTTCAGATAAAGAATATTGTGCTGGAACTCCAATACAAAGGGCAACTGATTTAAATGATATGTTTAGTGATAAAGAAGTGAAAGCAATATTTACAGTAAAAGGTGGGGAAATGGCAAATGGAATATTACCATATATAGATTTTGAAAATATAAAAAACAATCCCAAAATTCTTACAGGATTTAGCGATAATACTGTACTACTTTGCGCAATAAATAAAATGACAGATCTAATTACTTTTCATTGCCAAGATTACATTTGGTTTGGGAAAGATGAAGTAACTGATTATGATAAAAATGAAATTGTAGATAAATTATTTAATGCAAATAAAACAATTATTCCATTTGATAAAAGAGAATTCTATAATTTTAAAAATGAAGTAATAGAGGGCAAATTATATGGAACTAATATTAAAGGTTTATTAAAATTAGCAGGAACTCCATATATGCCTATACTAAAAGAATCTGTTTTATTTATTGAAGACTACCATCTTGATATTATACAATGGAATTACATGCTAGAACAAATAAGTCAGATGAATGCATTAAATAAAGCTTTAGTATTTGGCTACATTTATCATCTTCAATGTGAAGAAAATAACAAATATGATATTGTAGAAGAATTAAGAAAAATAAATACTGTTATTCCAGTTGTAAAAACTAATGATTTTGGTCATAAGCATGGAAATAGTATAATTCCAATAGGTGTAGATATAACTATAAATGCTAAAAAAAAGAGTATTACAGTTGGCAAATATTTGAACTAGGAGGATTTAATATGGAAGAATTTGAACATTATTTAAAATTTGCAAAAGAAATTGCAATAGAAGCAGGAATTATAATGAAAAAATATTTTTCAAGAAAAGATATTTCAACATATAAAGGTGATAATACAATCGTAACTTATGCAGACAAAGAAATCAATTCATATTTAATAGAAAAAGTTAAATCACAATTTCCCACTCATTGCGTAGATGGCGAAGAAGAGCAATTCGGTAAAAGCAAATATGTATGGGTATGTGATCCTATTGATGGAACAAATATGTATGCAAGAAGTATACCAGTTGCAGTTTTTTCATTAGCATTAGTAATTGATGGGGTATCAACGGTTGGCATAATCTATGATCCATTTACAGATAATATGTATACTGCAATTAAAGGAAAAGGAGCGTATCAAAATGGAGAAAAAATAAGAGTAAATGATTATTCTTTAGAAGATATAAAAAGTGTATCACATTTTGATTTGTGGCCAGAAGCGAAATATGATATTTCAAATGTGTTACAAGTATTAGGTAAAAAAACATATTTTATTGGTTTAGGGAGTATTGCTAGAGCATCTACTTGTGTTGCAAGCGGAGAATTTATTTTAGCAATATATCCCGGAGCTAGCCACAATAATTGTGATATTGCTGCAGCGAAAGTAATTGTTGAAGAAGCAGGTGGAAAAGTTACAAATTTATTTGGAGAAGAACAAAGATATGATCAAAGCATAAATGGTGCAGTAATAAGTAATGGAAAAGTACATAATGAAGTGGTTGACACAATAAAGAAATACTTAAAAATATGGTTCGAAAGTAGTTCAAAGCATTGAAATATTTTTTATTGTGATATATAATATTTTGAGGTGAAAGTAATATGAATAAGAGAATAACAAGTATTGCATTGTTTGATGATACAAGTTTAAATAAATTAAAAGATATAAGTGATATGTTAGATGAAAGACTATGCAAAGTACCATATAGTGAAGAAAACAGAGAAAGTCTAGACACATTACCTTATCATTTTACTTTTTGTGTATGGGACATTCAAAAAAAAGATGAAGCAATAGAAATAATTAAAAGTATAAAATTTAAAGAAATTATTCTTAATATAATAGGTGTATATATTAAAGAAAGTTTCAACAATAGTTGGAACTTATACTTTGATATAGAACAGAATAATGAATTGTATAAATTGCAGAAAAAAATATATGATAGCGCTAAAATAGAAAAATATAACCCAGACATATTTATTCCACATATTACAATACACTGTGATAAATCTTATGATAGATTAGAGAAATTTAAAAAAATACTTGATATGGATTTTAAAAGTTTTAAGGTTAAATTTAGTGAGATAGGATTATTTGAAATATATCCTGCAATTAGAATACAGTAGCTCAAAAGTAATATAACAAGAAATATATAACATTGCACAAAATAAAAGTTTTCGTGAGTTTTATCAAAAGTCATTTGAAAAATGTGTAATTTGTCACAAAAGTCATTTGACTTTTGTGATTTTTGCTGTTATAATATAAGTATGATATATTACATAAAGAGTGGAGTGATATATAATGTATAGAAATCAAATTGAAAAACTTATAGAATGGAAAAATAATAAAAATAAAAAACCATTAATTATAAGAGGTGCTAGGCAAGTTGGAAAAACTTGGCTTATGAGAGAATTTGGTGAAAAATATTATAACAATTTTGCATATATAAATTTTGATAGAAACACAAGAATGGAACAACTTTTTTCTGGAGATTTGAATATAGAAAGAATAATACAAGGCTTAAAACTTGAATCTGGAGTTAATATAAATTCAAGTGATACACTAATTATTTTTGACGAAGTTCAAGAAGTTCCAAACGCATTAACATCCTTAAAATATTTTTATGAAAATGCGCCTGAATATAATATTGTTGCAGCAGGATCATTACTTCGGAATTGCAATGCATAGAGGAACATCATTTCCAGTAGGAAAAGTAGATTTCTTAGATCTATTCCCATTAAATTTCTTCGAATTCCTTAATGCATTAGGAGAAGATGATTTAGTAAATCTTATAAAATCTAATGACTATGAACTCATAAAAGTGTTTTCTAGTAAATTTATAGATTACTTAAAACAATATTTGTATATAGGTGGTATGCCAGAAG
>CAMVJW010000005.1 GCA_947167965.1 uncultured Clostridia bacterium
TAGATTTAAGTAATGCAACAGCTAATCAAAAAAGTGCAATTCAAACAACAGAAGGCCCATTGTTGATTATTGCGGGGCCAGGAACTGGAAAAACATATACTTTAGTACAAAGAACAATATATTTAATTGCAGAAAAAGGAATAAAACCAGAGAATATAATGATTGCAACTTTTACTGAAAAAGCTGCCAAGGAAATAATAACAAGAATAACAAACGAATTAGATAAGCTAGATATGTATGTAAATATAAATGAAATGTATATTGGAACTTTCCACTCAATTTGTCTAAGAATTTTAAAAGAAAATATTGAATACAGTAATTTAAAAAAGAACTACAGAATGATAGATGAATTTGAACAAGAATATTTAATTTATCAGAATCTAAGTAAGTTTCAAAAAATAGAAAATTTTAATTTATTGTTTCAAAATCAAATTAGTGGATGGCGTTTATCTCAATATATAGCAGATTATATAAATAACATAAATGAAGAATTAGCAGATATAGAACAAATAGTATTGGATGACAATCCAGAGATTGTAGCAATAGGAAAAATGATTCAATTGTATAATGATATCTTACAGAGATCAAATTATATAGACTTTACGCATATTCAAACAGAAACATATAATTTATTAATTGATAATCCAGAGGTATTAAAAAAGATAAACGACAAGATAAAATATGTGATGATAGATGAATACCAAGATACGAACTATGTGCAAGAAAGACTAACTTTTCTATTAGCAGGAAGTGAACAAAATATATGCGTTGTTGGTGATGATGACCAGGGATTATACAGATTCAGAGGGGCTACTATAAGGAATATAATTGAATTTCCTGATAAATTTGAAAAAGATAAATGTAGGAAGATTAAACTTGAAACAAATTATAGGTCTGAAAAAGGAATAATTGATTTCTATAATAAGTGGATGGGTACAACTGAAGGATCAAGTTTTAAATTTGATTGGGATAAATATAGATTTGATAAAAAGATTGAGCCAGGTAGAACAGATATTACTAATGTACCTACAGTTATGAAAATAGCATCTCATGATGATGAGGATGAATGGCATAAAGAAATATTAAAATTTATTAAACATTTAAAAGAAAATGGAATAATAGATAATTATAATCAAATAGCAATGTTATTCAATTCAGTGAGAGGAGAAAAAGTAATTGAATTAGCAAATTATCTTGAAGAAAACGGAATAAATGTATATTCTCCTAGATCAAATATGTTTTTTGAAAGAGAAGAAATCAAATATTTAATTGGAGCATTATTATTAGTATTTCCACAGTATCTTATAAAATTAAGAAACAGAGATTTCAGATTGAAGAATGAAGGATTATTCTCATATTATGAAGATTGTATAAAAACGGTGGAAAAATACGTCTTTGAAAATGAGCAGTTAAAGATATTTATAAGAAATACCGGAATGAGTCATATGAATTTATTCTCAAATACTGATTATGCTTTTACAGGATTGTTATATAAGTTATTTGAGTTTGATCCATTCAGAGAGTATTTAGAAATAGATTTGAATAATGGACTTATTGATCAAAGGCCAATTAGAAATATTTCAATATTGACACAAATGATTGCTAGATTTGACTATTTACAACATATTGATGTATTTACACCAAAGAGAGTAATGAAAAATGTTGAAACATTCTTCAATACGTATCTTCGATTTTTAATTGATGGCGGAATGGGAGAATATGAAGATGAAACTGAATATGCACCAAGTGGATGTATAACATTTTCTACAATACATCAAGCAAAAGGAATGGAATTTCCTATTGTAATTGTTGATTCTTTAGGAAATGTTCCAAGAGATAGAAACAATATAAGATTGAATGAAATAGAGAAGAAATATTATCATAGAAAATCATTTGAACCTAAAGAATATATAAAATATTATGATTTTTGGAGATTGTACTATACTGCATTTTCAAGGGCACAGAATATATTAGCCTTGACTTGCAATGAAAAGAGTGGTGTAGGAAAACAGCCAAGTGAGTACTTTAAATCTACATATGAAGAATTACCATATTATACAGATGAATCAATAGAGTTAGAAAAAATAAAGATAAGTGAAGTCAAAGAAGTAAATATAAAAAATACATATTCATTTACATCTCATATTTCTGTATATGAAAATTGTGCATTACAATACAAGTTTTTAAAGGAATTAAGTTTTTCACCAGTCAGAGTTGGTGCAACAATATTTGGACAGTTAATTCATCAAACAATAGAAGACATACATAAAGCAGCAATAAAAAAGGAATATGATACAATTAACAGAGATAATATAAAAATATGGTTTGATACTAACTATGAATCAATTTCAAAATCACAGCATTCATATTTAGGTAAGCCACAATTGGATGTAGCATTAGAACAAGTAATAAGATATGCAGAAAAGCAAAGTGATAATTGGAAAAAGGTTCAAGATGCAGAAGTTGAAATAGGTTTAGTAAAGCAAAATTATATTCTGAATGGAGTGGTAGACTTAATTGAAGGTAGCGGACAAACTGTTGAAATAGTTGATTTTAAATCAGAAAAGAAACCAGATATTTTTTCTGATCCCGAGAAGTTTGAAAAATATAAAAGACAATTACAAATATATGCATATTTGATTGAAAAGAAAACGGGTAAAAAAGTTAGTAAAATGCATTTATATTATACAGGTGAAAAAAATGGAATTCCAACGATTTCATTTGACAACAAAAAAGATGATATTCAAGAAACAATAAAAGAATTTGAAAAAATAGTTAATAAGATTGAATGTAAAGAATTTAAGCAAAAATCAAAGTCACAAACAATATGTGACAACTGTGACTTAAGATTCTTTTGTAAAAAGTAGGAGGTAAAATGAGCGATTTTGAATTTGAAAGAGTAAATACAATAAAGGGATATCCAGAATTACACTGGACAGGAAAAAGACCATATAGAGGAACAGATTATTATCCTGCTCAATTAAAAGAAAAATATGGAGAAATGAAAGATGACTGGATTAATAAAATATTTTGGGGTGATAATCTTCAAGTTATGAGCCATATGTTAAAAGAATATAGAGGAAAAATAGACTTAATATATATTGATCCACCTTTTGATTCGAAAGCTGACTATAAAATGAAAGTTGAATTAAAAGGAAAGAAAATTTTGAATGATAATAATTCATTTGAGGAAAAACAGTATTCTGATATCTGGACAAACGATGAATATTTGCAATTTATGTATGAAAGGTTAATTTTATTAAAAGAATTATTGTCAGATGAAGGAACAATTTATTTACATTGTGATTATCATAAAGATTACTATCTAAGATGTATTATGGACAATATATTTCGGAATAAATAATTTTAGAAATCAGATAATTTGGTCATATTCAACATTAGGAAGACCAAATGATAGATTCGCACAAAAACACGATACTATTTTAGTATATGGAAAAACAGAAAAAACGTTTTTCAATGTAGAAGAAGCTAAAATACCATATACAGAAGATTATATAAATTCGCATTTTAGAGATGTAGATGAAAATGGGAAAAAATGCAGAAAAAGATTTGATGCAGGAAAATGGAGAACATATTATCCAGATGAAGGAATGATACCGAATGACGTATGGGACATAGCATATGAAAATTCAATGTCAAAAACTAGAGTTAATTATCCTACACAAAAACCGGAACAATTATTGGAAAGAATAATAAAATCATCTTCAAAAAATGGTGATATTGTATTTGATTGTTTTATGGGAAGTGGAACAACACAAGCAGTTGCTATGAAATTAGGAAGAAAATTTATTGGAGCAGATATCAATTTAGGAGCTATTCAAACTACGACAAAGAGATTATTAAATGTTTCAAAAGAATTAGAAAACGCTGATGATAAATATATTGGCTTTGAAGTATATAATGTAAATAATTATGATTTCTTTAGAAATCCTGTAGAGGCCAAAGATTTATTGATTGATGCTTTGGAAATTCAGAAGTTTGATGGAAGCAATGTATATGATGGAGAGTTGGACGGAAGAATGGTAAAAATTATGCCTGTGAACAGACTTGCAACAAAATCTGATCTTGAAGAACTTAAGTCTAACTTGCCATATCAGAAATTTGAAAAAAGAAAGAGTGAAAATCCATTAGAACCTGTAGAAAGATTAACAATAATCTGTATGGGACATGAACCAGATCTTAAACCTTCTTTAGAAAAAGATTTAATTAATTATAATATTGATATAGAAATAATTGACATTTTAAAAGATAAAGCAAATTTACAATTTAAGCGTGATTCGGAAGCGGTTATTGAAATAGAAGATAATAAATTAAATATAAAAGAATTTTATCCTATGAATCTTCTTCAAAAATTAAGTATGCAAAAAGAATATGTTGAAGATTGGAAACAGATGGTAGAATCAGTAATGATAGATTGGAATTATGATGGTGCTGTAATGGAACCTAAATTAGTAGATATTGCAGAAAAAAATGATTTAGTAAAGGGTGTATATGAAATTCCAAGTGATGTATCTAATATAAAAATAAAAATAACAGATTTATTATCAGAAACATATGAAAAGGAGATTAAGATAAATGAGTAATAATTTAAATTTACAAACATCTTTTTTTCAGGCACTAAGATTCTTTTATGAAGTTAATAAAACAACAATTAGAAGAAGTTATAAAGACTTAACAAGAAAATATTTAGATTACAATGATAGAAAATGCAATCCAGATGCTTTCCTTAGAAAACCACAATTTGAAGCATTAGAAATGTATGTTTTTATAAAAGAATATTTAAATAATCAATCTGTAAGCGAAATTTTTAAAGATTGGATGGAGAAAAAAGGATGTTTCTCAGATAGTAAACTAAGAATAAGAGAAAACGATCAAATAGACTTGTTTGAATATTCTACAAAAGAATACAAAGAAGTTTATGAAATGCTAATAAAATATAAAGAAGCATATTCAAACTATATTTTTGCTTTAACAATGGGATTAGGAAAAACAATCTTAATGGCAACCTGTATTTTTTATGAATTTTTATTAGCTAATAAATATCCAAGCGATCCTAGATTCTGTCATAATGCTTTGGTATTCTCTCCAGATAAGACAGTTTTACAATCATTAAAAGAGATACAAACATTTGATAAAGCAAAAGTTATTCCAAATGAATATGTAAGAATATTAGATAGTAATATTAAATTTCATTTTCTTGAAGAAACAGGAACAACACTTAATACATTAGACGATTCAGATTTTAATATTATTATTTCCAATAACCAAAAAATAATATTAAGAAAGAAACATACAGAAGATACGCCTGTTCAAATATTATTTAGTGATAGTGACAGAAAGAGTGAAATAGATGATATTTTTTCAGCTCTATATGGAGTAGAACAACATATGGATGAGGGAGATCTTATATTTAATCAAAGATTTGAAAAAATAACAAGATTAAGTCAATTAGGAATATATGTTGATGAAGCACATCATTTATTTGGAAAACAGTTGGATAAGGATTTATATGATAAAGGGAAAAGTAGCCTTAGAACAACAATTAATGTATTAGCAAATAGATTAAATCAAAAAGGAAGTAGGGTTGTAGCTTGTTATAACTATACTGGAACTCCATATGTAGGAAATACAATATTACCTGAAGTAGTGTATTCATATGGACTAAAAGAGTCCATTGCTAATGGATATTTAAAAGATGCAGAACCTCAAGCATTTGACAATGTTAAAAATGAAACTTTTATAAGAAGAGTTGTTAAAGATTTCTGGGATACATATGGAGAAAGAAGATATGAAAAGATGCTACCAAAGTTAGCGATTTATGGTAGTGAAATAAAAGAAGTAGAGGAAGAAATCGTACCAACATTGGAAAAAATATTGGAAGAAATGGATATTTCAAGGGATAAAATACTTATTAATGTTGGAGATAGTAAATTAACAAAAGATAATGATATAAATGAGTTTAATAATCTAGATACTGAAAAAAGTAATAAGCAATTTATAATTTTAGTAGGAAAAGGAAAAGAAGGATGGAATTGTAGATCATTATTTGGAGTTGCTTTATATAGAAGCCCAGATTCTTCGATATTTGTTTTACAGGCCACAATGAGATGTTTAAGAAAAATAACTAATGTTCAACAAACTGCTTCGGTATATTTATCAAAAGATAATTATGAAATTTTAGATAACGAACTTAACAAAAACTTTAAAATGTCTGTTAAAGATATAAAGAATAAAGAAAATGATGAAAAAGTTGAATATGAAGTAAGAGTAGTTCCACCACCAAGATTCATTAAAATTAAAAAAATTAATAATAAATATAATCTTGTAAAAAAGTATAATGAGCATGATTCTATTAATCTAGAATTGGATAAAATAGATTTAGAAAAGTATAAGGCAAGAATTATAAGAAAAGAAAGTTTAGCTGATTCAAGAGTGGCAAAAGTTAAAGAAATAGATATATCAGATGAAAATATACAATATAGTGAAATCATGTTGTGTAGTGAAATTTCTAGATATATAGGAGATCTAAAATGTACTGAGATAAAAAGAATTTTAAGGAATGATATTGATGAGATAATAGAATTAGTTAGTAAATATAATCAAATACTATATGATTGGATTATACCTAAGATTGTAGATTTTGTATATGAATTAGAAAAATATACTACTACAGAAGACAAAGATGTTATTTTATTAAAAGAACCTGAAGAAGAGTATTATACATTTAAAGCAAAACCAGAGTTAGTTATTACTAACAATGATCTAGAAGTATTGGGAGTAAAGAATAAGAGTTTTCATGCAGATACATATTGCTTTGATTCAAAACCTGAAAAGGAATTATTCTTACAATATATTAAAAACAAAAAAATTAAAGAAATATATTTTACAGGAATGTTTACAAATGCTGCTCAAACAGATTTCTATATACAATATATAGATCCCGATTCTAATACATTAAGAAAATATTATCCTGATTTTGTAGCAAAATTTGAAAATAACACATATGAAATCATAGAGGTAAAGGGAGATAATAAAATTGATGATGCAGTTGTTAATGCTAAGAAAGATGCAGCAATGGAGATTGCATCAGAAAGTGATATGAAATATACAATTTATAAATCAAGTGATATAATGGGAGATAATGTATTAGAAGAAGGTATAAAATATTGCCAAGAAGAAATTAACAGAGATGAATTGATGGTTGCAGAAGATGATGAAGATTATAAATTAGATTAATAGAAGGTTCAATAAATAATTTAGGACTTGTTCCAGATAGTTTTATATAAAAATACCTAAGAAAAGTAAGATAATTCTGCAGAATTATTTTGCTTTTTTGATAATTAGCGACAAGTTTTGACAAGATTTATCAATGAATAGTATGATAATAATAAATGTACAGTAAATATAAATGCAAATAAGAATAAAGTATGTTATAATATTCATAGTAAAATAAAAAAGGAGAAAAGATGAAAGTTAAAATTAATAATGAAGTCTTAATCTGGGCAAGAGAAGAATTAAATATTTCACAGGAAGAAGCAGCAAGAAGAATAGGAAAAGAAATTGAGGATATTCAAAAATGGGAAAAAGGTGAGGATTTTCCAACATATGCACAGTTAGAGAGTTTAGCGTATAATGTCTACAAAAGACCCATGGCAGTTTTCTTCTTTCCAGAAAATCCACAATTACCAAAACAAGAAAGAAAATTTAGAACTTTAGATAATGAAGTATTTAGTGAAATACCTACCAAAATACTGGAATTAATAAATAAAGCAAGAACAATGCAAATAAATTTAGAAGAATTAGAGTCGGAAGCTAAATTAAGAATTACACAATTAAAATTAAATCCAGATGGTAATAATTTGTGTGATGAACTAAGGTCTTTTTTAGGAATAAATTTAGAGATGCAAAAAAAAGCTAAAAATATGAGTGATGCTTTTGAAATGTGGAGAACAGCATTTTATGAGTGTGGAATTTACGTGTTTAAAGATGCTTTTAAAGAGCAGGCTTTTTCAGGATTTTGTTTATATGATGAAAAATATCCAGTTATCTATATTAATAATTCTATGTCATATAGTAGGCAAATATTTACACTTTTTCATGAACTTTATCATATTTTATTAGAGACTAGTGGAATTGATAAAACTGTAGATGATTATATTAGTAGACTTGAAGATAATAATAAAAAAATTGAAATAGCATGTAATGCTTTTGCAGGAAAATTTCTAGTGCCAAATGAAGATATAACTATAAAAATAAAAGATAAAGAGTTAAATGATAAAAATATAGAAATGTTAGCCAAAGAATATAGTGTCAGTAGAGATGTAATATTAAGAAAATTATTGGATTTGGGAATAATAACTAAAACACTGTATGAATTAAAACATAAAGAGTACTCAAATGAAATTTTTAGAAATCCAAATAATAATGGTGGCGGTAACTATTATAATAGCAAAAAATCATATTTAGGAGAGAATTATATAACAGATGTCTGCAAGAATTATTATAATGGAAAAATAGATATATATGAGACAGCTAATTATTTAAATGTTAAAGTAGAAGCTATCCCTCAGTTAGGAATACTAATAAAGGAGGGAAGTAGGTAATGAAATACATTGTTGATACAAATGTTTTTAGAACTTTTTTTAGATTTTACTATAAAACTGTTACGCCAGAGTTATTTGAGAATTTAGATAAAATGATACAAGACGGAATTATCATTTCAGTAAAAGAAGTATATAAAGAATTGGAAGATCAACACAAAAAAGATGCAGAATTTATGGAGAACATGAAAAGCTATAAAAGCATATTTCAAGAACCTACTAAAGAAGAAGAAATTGATATTTTGAAAGAAATATATAGTAAAAGAAATTTTCAAAATAACATAAGTGAAAAGAATTTATTAAATGGACATCCGGTAGCAGATGCTTTTTTGGTGGCAAAGGCTAAAAGTCAAGAAGGAACTCTAGTCACAGCAGAACATTATTCACCAAATGCAGCTAAGATTCCAAATATATGTGAAGAATTTGAAGTAAAGTATATAGCATTTGAAGAATTTTTAAAAATTGTAAAAGATTATAAAAATGAAGAAGAATAGTCTAAAATTACTTAGACTGTTTTTTATTTTAGATAAATACTTACGGTATTATATAAAATATAATCCATTTAGTATATATATATTTAAAAATAATTATGAATGTAAATGTGTTTTGTGTTGATGATAAAAAAGAATAAATGTATCTATAGACAAAATATAGAAAAATATCAGAGCTATTTTAATAATAAATATATAAATAATTAAAAAAATAAAGGGCAGATAGAGGGTGAAAATAAATTTTAATGTTTAAAAATGGCTTTATATCAATAGTTGTAGAGGAGACCTTCGAGTATTTGACCTGCCTCATAACCCTAAGGTCATTCATATCAAATACAAAAGAAAAAACTATTCCAAAGATCAATATATTATGGTATAATTAGGAAAATCAAGAAGCGGAAAAATGCGAGAACTATTTTAATAAAAATATAACAGAAAGGTATAAGTTATTATATGAAAATATTTTTTGTAAGACACGGTCAAACGGAAGCAAACCTTAATAAAGTTATGGCCGGACATAAGGATGTGCTATTAACTGAAAAAGGAAAAGAGCAAGCATATATAACTGCTGAAAATTTAAAAGATTATAATATTGATTTAATGTTTGTTTCACCACTGAAAAGAGCTAGAGAAACTGCTGAAATTATAAATTCTGTAAGAGAAAATGAAATTCCACTAGTGATTAGAGAGGAATTAATTGAAGTAGATTATGGTATTTATGAAGATGTGAAAAAGACAAATTTTGATTATAATGGCTTTTGGGATTATAGCGATAAAAATAATGTCAATAAATTTTTTCTATTTGCCTGGCCTATTATTAAATTTATTTACGGTGATATTATGAGATATTATCAAAATAAAAACATTTTAATTGTATCAAGTGCTGGAGTTGCTAAAGTATTTGAAATGATTTTAGGAGAATATTCATTAATGCCAGAAAAAGTTGGAGAATATTTGCCAGAAAATAGTGAAATTATCGAATATAATAATGAAAATAGTGAATATACAGTATACTATAGTAATTCAAAAAGCAAAGAATCAAAAAGGAAATACAATAGAAAGCTTTTTGAAATAATAACACCAAATATATTAGGAAAAGAGAACGAATTAATAAAACGAAATTTAGATACAGAATTAATTGATACTTCGATAGACAATAACCCTAAGATAAGAAATAGATTAGGAATAATTGTAGTAAATGATGAAGGGAAAATTGCAATAAGGAAATATAAAAATACAGGAGAAGTCAAACTTATTGGTGGTGACATAAATTATACTGCTGGACTTAAGAAATCAATTGAACATTTAGTATATGATCACTCTGGCTTTTTATGTGATTATAAAAACTATAAAAAATTAGGAAATACAATTGAAATAAGACAAGGAGATCCATTGGCTAATATAACAATAACAGAGGTTGTTGTAGTAAAATTATTAAAACAAGTTGGAGAAGCAGACCCACCTGACAAAGAAATCAAAGAAGGATTTAGTTGGAGTTGGGAAACTAAAGAAGAGGCGTATGAACAAATAAAAAAATTATTTAAAGATGTACATCCATGTAAAGAATTAGAAGGAACAAAAGATTGGAGACCACTGCTGACGAAACAATCAATTGTTTATAGAGATAGACTAATAATGAAATACTATATAGATCATATAGATAAATTTAGATTTGAATAGATTAGTTTAATAGATAATTTTAGATACATTATTGGATATGTTCTTTAGAGAGCATCTAAAATGAAATTTTAAAAAGAGATCAAAGTAAGTTCAATATTTTTAGAAAATATGAACATCTGTCACTGTGGTATGGGTAATTTTTATATAATATATTGAAATTAGTGTAGGATACGTATGGAGGAATAATATGATTTTGGAAAGAAAAAGAGTAATTGCTAAAAAGGAGTAAGTATGAGAAAAAATGAACTTAGTATAGAACAAAAAAATGCAGATAAAGACTTAAAGATTATTATATATACTACCTTAATACCATTAATTGTTTATTTAATTTTTGGTGATGACATAATGAGTTTTGCTAAAACAAGTGAAATGAATATATGGTTAAGATTTATACCTGTTATGCTAATTCAATTTGGTTTAGCTGGGTTAGGAAGTTTAATTGTTATTTGTTATAGAAAAGAGAGATTAAAAGAATATGGATTAGTAAAAAACAACTTTTTTAAAACAATACTATTATCATTAGCTGTATGTATTCCATCTATGATTTTTATGTTAGTGAATAATGAAATAAATTCATACTTTCCATTAAAGGGTTGCTTTTTTACAAGTTTATTTTTAAATTCAAGTTGTCCAACTAATATATTAGGATATATCTTAATAGCATTTGTCTGGGGAATTGTAGAAGGGTTTAATTATGTTGTAATATCTAAAAAAATAAACGAGAGATATATAAGCAAAAATAAGTGGTTAAATTATGGTGCTATTGTTTGTGGTATAGTTTGTATACTAATTCATGGTATGGTGGGCTTTGATTTATATACGATTTTTGAAGCATTAACTACTTTTATAATAATATATGGCATGCTAATAGTTAAAGAGAAAACAAAAAATTCTTGGGGTTGCATATTTATATTTTTATTTTTTTGGAATGCCATATAATAAGACAAATTACAAGTAATCTAGATGTGTAGAATATTTTGATGTTCTGAACTTTGTAATATTACGTACAAGTAAAATAAAGAAAAATAATAATATAGAGGAGATTAATTATGGACAAAAGATTAAACTCAAATCATTTAAAAGTAATCGCAATAATAGCTATGACTATTGATCATTTTTCAAATTTAATTTTTCCTGGATTTCCAGCAAATCCAATTGCAATTTTTCTTCACATTATAGGGCGATTAACAGCACCTATTATGTGGTTTTTTATTTGTGAGGGATATTATCACACTCATAATGTCAAAAAATATATGAAAAGATTATTCATTTTTGCAGTAATATCTCATTTTGCTTATTGTTTTGCATTTGGAATTAATTTTATACCTTTTAGTTCGGGGGTATTTAATCAAACAAGTGTAATGTATCCATTGTTTATATCCGTTTTGGTAATGTGGTTAAGAGATACTGATATAGAAATAAATAAGTGGTTAAAGCATATAATAATTTTCATTTTAGTATGGAGTGCATTTCCTGCTGATTGGAGTTGTATCGCAGTTTTGGCGGTTATGGGTATGTATAGAAATAGAGGAAATTTAAAAAAACAAATATTAATTATGATGTTATGGGTTTCTTTATATGGAATAGTATCATTTTTCTTTGTTAATAAAGTTTATGGAATTATACAATTATTTGTAATATTAGTATATCCATTTTTAAAACGATATAACGGAGAAAAAGGAAAAGCAAATTGGATGAAATGGTTTTTCTATATTTACTATCCAGCACATCTTATTATTATTGGAATTTTAAGAATAATTTTATATGGTAATGTTTCATTATTATTTTAACAAATTAAAAGTTATAATGATGTTCAGAATATTTTGATAGCCAGAGCAAAAAATAGTTATACAAGGATGGTAAAAATTTTCAAAATATAAGAATATTGATATTTTACTTGAAAAACAAAAAAACATATGTTATAATTTAATTACCTAGTAGGTAATTATTTAAAAGAAGGTGAAAAGGTGCAACTAAAATATCAAGATGAAAAAGTCCGAAAAATCTTATGTGATGCTAAAACATTACAAAAAAAGGTTGGGCTTGAAATGGGAAAGAAAATTAAGCAGAGGATGAATCAATTAGAAGCTACCGATAATTTCAATCAGTATTTAACTAAAATTGCTTTAGGAAAACCGCATCCATTACAAGGAAATTTAGAAAAATGCTATGGAATATCAATTACAGCAAATTATAGAATAGTCGTTGAACCACTGGAAACAGAATTAGATATTGAAAGTTTAAAAAATTGTAAAATATTAAATATAAAAGGAGTGTTAGATTATCATGGTGGAAAGAATGAATGGATTATCCCTTGACTTTATTATTCATCCAGGAGAAACTATAAAGGAAGTTCTTGAAGAAAGACAAATGAACCAAGAGGAATTAGCAATAAGAACAGGATTTTCTCCAAAACATGTAAGTGAAGTTGTTAATGGTAAAAAAGGAATATCACCATCATTTGCAAAAGGGCTCGAATATGTTTTTGGAATTCCAGCAGGTTTTTGGATAAATCTTCAAGGAATATATGATAAAGAGATATTAGAGTATAGAGAGCAAGAAGAAATTGATGAAAATGAAGTCGAAATTGTTAAGCAATTAAAAAAGTTGATAAAGTATGCGGAAGAATTAAATGTTATAAATAAAACCAAAGATGTTTTTTCTCAAATAATAGAGTTAAGAAACTTATGTAATGTAAAAAATTTAACATATATTAATAAATTATTAACAAGTCAAGTTGCATTTAGAAAATCACAAACAATAGAAACTAATATTTATGTTTTATATGTATGGTTAAGAATATGTGAGATTATTGCTCAAAAAAGAAAAATCGAAAACGAATACAACGAAGAAAAACTAAGAGATAGTATTAGTAAAATAAAAGGCTGTATGTTTTTGGAAATAAATGAAGCAATAAGGGAATTAACAAAAATATTTTCTGAATGTGGGATAGTCTTTCAAGTGGTAGAAAATTTCACGGGAGCACCAGTACAAGGCTTTATAAAGAATAGTGATAGTAGAATCATTTTATCTATGACAATAAGAGGATCTTTTGCTGACATTTTTTGGTTTACTTTATTTCATGAAATCGGTCATTTATTAAATGGAGATATAGGTGATTCGAATTTTATAGATTTTACTAATTCAAAATCAAATATTGAAGATTTAGCAGATAAATTTGCACGAGAGATTTTAATAAATGAAAAAGATTTTATAAATTTTATAAATCAACAAAACATAACAGAAGAAGATGTTATTGCTTTTGCTAAGCAACAAAATGTGCAACCATTTATTATTGTTGGAAGAATGCAAAAAGAAAAAAATAATTATAGAATTTTTTCAAATTTAAAAAAGAAATATAAATGGAAATAAATAAAGCAATTTTGTAAATACAAAACACATTTAGTAAATGGAGAGAAAATGAATGATATATGGAATCCTTGGTATGGATGCAAAAAGTATAACGAAGACTGTGAAATTTGCTATATAACTTAAAATCAGAATTACAAAATCTTTTAATATATAGAGAAACGGATATAAAAATTCAGCCAAGGTGTAAAACTTGTAAAAGAAGAAATAGCTGTAATAGTTGCAGATGTTGTGGAAAATGTAATTAGGAGTAGTAAAAGATGAAAGAAAATTTAGGTGATATAATATTTGATGTTTTAACTAGTGAATTCAAAGATAAAATAGACAAAAACAAAGATTTTATTGATTATTTAAAAGAAAAAAACAAAAATGAATTATTATCTATGTACCTGCTATATGGATATGCTGGAAATAATGAAAACATAGAAGAAGAAATTGTAAAATTGCAAAAAAAGAAAAAAGAAGAAGTTATTAAAAAAATAATGAATTTTCTAGATAATCAGATTGTTTCCATTTTACAGTTTTTTAATAATAAAAGAATGAATTATATAAAAAATATTGCAAATTCTCATGAATTTTCTGAATTTAATAAAAATAAAAATAAAAATAAAAATAATTCACTCTCATTGGAAATAATTCTAGTATTAAAAAAACTAAATTTTATATACTGCAAGAAGGAAAAAGAGGGTATTATTATTCATATGCCAAAATACATAAAAGAAAAAATAAACAATATAGTTGGAAATCTATATATAGAATATTATGATGCAATTATTACATATAGTAAAGGAATAGCAGATACATATGGTGCAATACATATAAAAGATGCTTTTGATATACTAAAAAATGATATATTTATTAGTTTTGAAAAATATGAAAACATAATAAAATTTATAAGTATATTAGAACTTGAACCATTTTATTATTCATTTCAGTATCAAAGTTTATGTAGTTTAAATTTAAGAGATGAAAAAATAGAGGATGTTTTAACAAGTAGTAAAGGTATTATTATATACAATAAAGAAGTATACGAAGGTATTGGAAATGATAACTATTTATTTAGCTTAAAAGAATATAAAGAATTTAGAAATTTTTTAATGGAGTATTTTGAGTTTGATATAAATGACGACGAAATTCTTAGAGGAGAAATAATAACTGATTATATTGATAATGCTCAATTAGATGAAAAAAAAGCAAAAGAAGTAATAAGAGATACTTTAGATAGGTATTTTGACATTGATGATTTTGAAAAACAAGCAATTATAGGATATGTTGATAAAATTAGAAAAAAGATGCCAATTTGGAAACAAGGTGGAAAAATAGATTTTACAGATCAAATTCATAAGGTAGGGAGAAATGAACCTTGCCCATGTGGCTCTGGAAAGAAGTATAAGGCATGCTGCGGCAGAAACCAGTAGTATCAAAGGATTGCAAGGCTTGGTAAAAACTCAAAAAGTGCACAATTCTGCATTTAGATATAAATTAGATACAAGTGTATAATTTTTAAAACGTTGATATATAAGTAAAAAACTCATTTTTGAATATTTTTTAAAGGGAGATTGTTTAAAAATTAGGCTTTTTGTTGTATAATAATTAAAGATGTGTAGTAATTTATAAATGTATACAATAGAGATTTTAAATAATTATAATAATGATAAATTTAATCAATTAAAAAAAATAATAAAAAAGTTTGCAATAGATGTATTTATGGTGCAAAAATTTAATCTTTCAAATGATTCATACAATAAGAAAAATAAATATATAGATAATTATACAAAGTATTTATCTGATGAGGAATTTACTTTTTTAAAAAAAGATATTAATGAAAGAATTGATTTTGCAATCAATTCAATAAAAAGTATAAGTAAAGACAAACAAGATTTTACATATTACTAAATAAAGATAAGGTTATTGCATTTCAAACTGCTCAAGTTAGAAAAGAAAATAATAGAATTGAAGGATGGCGAAATTTTGCATATACAGACCATAGTTATAAAGGGAAAATAGGAGATGTGGTTGATACATATGGAGATATAAAAAATGGAATATTAAGTAATTTGCTATATGAAAACATTACAAAATGGTTCTCAGAAGAGAATGTAGTAATTGAAAAAACAGCTACAGGAAATAATATGTACAAAAATATAAAAATATATATTGTAAAAAAAGGTTTTATTCCTGAAAAAATTGATGATAAAAGAATTTATCTTATTAAAGATTATAAAAAGAATAATAGTAAATTAGAATTAAGGCATATTTATGAAGATTATATAAATAAATTATAATTATCTAAATAAAACATCTTAATTTTTTATATACAAATTTATATACAAATGACTAGCAAAACCGAGAGGAGAAAAGTGTAGCTAAGTGCTATTTTACAGAAAAAAATGATATAATGCAGCTGGGTGTAGCCAAATGACCAAAATCGAAAAACCATGTGGAAGCCGAAAAAAAAATAAAAATTGTCATGGAAAGTAGGAAAAATTATGGAAGAACAAATAAAAGAATTAACTTTATTACTTGCATATTTAACATCATGGAATGAGAAGGATAGATTACTTAAACAAGAATTTAAAAAATCTTGGAAAGGCTATGATTTTAATATTTTAAATAAATTAAATGAAGAAGAATACATTTACCAAGAAAATAAGAAAAAATATCTTATATGGGAAGACAAAGGCATTGAAGAAGCAAAGAGATTAATAAAAAAATATAATATTAAAACAGAAGAATAGGAATTCAATATTTTATAAAGAAAAAGAATTGCAAGATATAACTTACAATTCTTTTATTTGTTTACCCGAAATTGCATATAATAATTCGTTAACCTTATTAACATCATATATTCCTTCATCAAAACAATACTTTAAAGTAATATTAACATATGAATTTTGAGGTAAAGAATAACAAGCAGATTTAAGCAAGTTTTCATAATCGGTACTAGACAAATTTAAAGCTAATGCAAGAAGAGTAACAGTACCAAATGAAGGATGATAATCATTATATGACCTAATTTTAGAAAAAAGACGTCTATCAATATAGGCGGTTTTGTATAGCTCTACTTCATTAATACTTGACTTTTCTATATACTCAAATAATAATTCACCAAAGGTTAGTTCACTTTTTTTAATATTTAAAATTTCATATTCTTCAGATGTTTCATTTATCTCCAAATTATTGTTGAACACATCAGAACTATTAATAATGTCATCTTCATATAAAGCAAATAAATCTAATAATTTTTGTGGAATGATAAAATTATTTATTTTATATAAATTTGTATAAGACATAAAACCTCCTATTAATAGAAGTATTGTAGCATATAGATGATAATAAATAAAGTACTTTTTTAAAATGTCTCTTTTAAAATGTCTCTTTTAAAGTGACCAAAAGCTTAGAAAAAATTGTTAATATATTAGTGTAAATAAGGAGGAAAAATATGAGTAAATATTTATGTGTAGGTCTTGCTAAAGAAATAATGGTGAGTGTAGAAGATGAAGATATGGCAAAAAGAATAGAAAAGTATTTTTTTTCTATAGTAGAAAAAGATTTATATGATGTTGAATTAACATCATTTGAAAATTCTAATAAACTAAATTTAATTTTTAAATTAAAGGATGGAATGTTATTTAAACATGCTATGGATTTAATGATTGAACAAAATCAAAAATATATAAAATCAAGACATTCAAAAGAGGCAATCAAATATTATCAAAATTTAAAAAGTAAAAGTAAAGAAGAATTTATAAATTTAATAAACACTGAAAACAACAAATTTTTATATAACTTTAAATTAGGTTGGTATGGATTTGATATATCATATATCTTTGAAGAAAAAGTTGATGCATATATAACTGAATTTTTAGAATTTCATTGTTCTGAGAAAACATTCATGGAAGAATATTCTACTTTTTTTAATTATATGAGAAATTTATTAATAAATTCAACGAATAATCCTTTAAGAACAGCTCTTGCTGTTTCTTTATAATTATTAATAGGAGGGACAAAATGAACGAATATCATAAAATAAAAAACATATTTGAAAGAGATCATAATACAAAGAAATTAATAGAAGGAAAATTTACAGATGATACAATAGAATTTCTTAAAGATAATATATGGCAATTTACTGAAAAAGTAGATGGAACAAATATTAGAATTATATGGGACGGTCATAAAGTATCATTTGCAGGAAGAACTGATAAAGCTCAAATGCCCGCAGAATTAAGTAATTTGTTATTTGAATGGTTTGGTGGAGAAGAAAATGAGCAACTATTTGAGCAAAAATTTGGGGCAACTCCAATAGTACTTTATGGAGAAGGCTATGGCAAAGGAATACAAAATGGCGGAGTTTACTATGATAAACAAGCTTTTATATTATTTGACGTAAAAATAAATGATAATTGGCAACCAAGAGAAAGTGTAGAAGATATTGCAAATTATTTTCAAATTAATGTAGTACCAATAGTACTAGAGGGTACTTTAAATGAGGGTGTTGAATATATAAAGAAGAAACCATTTAGTAAGATAGCTCAAGAAGTATATGTAATGGAAGGAGTTGTGGGCAGACCAAAAATAGAATTAAAAGATAGGTGTTCAAATAGAGTAATAGTAAAAATAAAAGTGAAAGATTTTGAATATAACGATTTTTTTTAATTTTTATGAGTATATTAAAAAAATAAATATATATTGCTAATTAGCTACCACAAAGCGGTATTTCTATTTGAGATGCCGCTTTGATTATAAGGTTTAAAAATTGAGTAGAAAGTAAAAAAGGATACCGTTATTGAAAAAAAGGAGAAAAAACATGGCAAGAATAAACTCAAATTGGTATACAAAAGGAAAGTTCGACAGAAAGAATTGGAGAAACACACTTGATACTGAAAATGAATTTCTGTATTCAAAAGGAAGATATCCTACGAAAATCAAGAAAGAAGATTTACCAAATGATTATGCTGAATTCAGCAGTAGAACAATATGGTATATGACAGGTTTTGTAAGAACATCAGGTGTAAAAGATTTATATTATACATATATAAAAGAAAATCATTTATTTAAAGATGATTATTTATATATTTCTTATGATAAAAAAATAGAAAAGATTAAAGATAAATATGGATATGATGAAATAAAAAATTATGACTTTATAATATGTGGTAGCTACAATATAGACATATTATTTGCAATTGAGGAAAACTCTAATATAGATACTACAGAAGTAAGAAATAAGATTAAAGAAAAATATGAGTGGTGGAAAGAAAACGAAAAAGATGATTACAAAAGATCTTTTGGTGGAAAAGAAATTACAGATATATTTGAATATTACAAAGGATTAAAAAATGCAAAAACATATTTTATTTCAGATACACATTTTAATCATAAAAATATTATTAAATATTGCAATAGACCATTTAAAGACGTAGAAGAAATGAATAGAGTTTTGATTGAAAATTGGAATAATACAGTTACTGATTTCGATACGGTTTTCCATTTAGGAGATGTAGCACTAACAAGTAAAAGTGAAATGAAAGAATTAATACCAAAATTAAAAGGCAAAAAGTTTTTAATAAGAGGAAATCATGATAAAAAATCTAAAGAATTTTTCAGAAATGTAGGATTTGGATTTATACCTGAAAATCCATTAAAACTTAATAATGAGAAATTAATATTATCTCATAAACCATTAAAAGATACAGAAATACCTAAAGGATATGTGAATGTTCATGGACATATTCATAACAATCCATTACACAAAATAAATCTTGAAACAAACGAAATGGAATATCCTGAAAATCTATATTCAGAAAAGCTACATATAAATGTTTCAGTTGATGTGATAGGTTTTAAGCCAATTAGTTTAAAAGAATTATTGAAAAAGGTGGAAGAAAAGAAATAAAAGTGGAGGTAAGTATGTTTTATATTACAGGAGATACCCATTCAAATTTTTCAAGATTTGAAGAGTATAGATTTCCTATACAAACCGAAATGACAAAGAATGACTATGTAATAATATGTGGCGATTTTGGAGGAGTATGGACATTTGAAGAAGAAAGTAATAGAGAAAAAGAAGCTTTGGATTGGTTGAATAATAAAAACTTTACTACTTTATTTGTGGATGGAAATCACGAAAATTTTACAAGATTATATAATGATTATCCAGTAGAAGAATGGCATGGAGGAAAAGTACATAAAATAAGAGATTCTGTTTTACATTTAATGCGTGGAGAAATTTTTGATATAGATGGTAAAAAACTCTTTGCATTTGGTGGTGCTAAATCTCATGACATTCAAGATGGAATACTAAATTTAGATGAAGAAGAAAGAATATATGAATATCGAAAAAGAGGAGCATATTTTAGAATAAGAGATTTTTCATGGTGGGATTTAGAATTACCAACTGAAGAAGAAATGAAAAATGGTATAAATAATTTAGAAAAAGTGAATTATAAAGTTGACTATATTATTTCTCATTGTTGTCCAACAAGTATTCAAACAATACTTGGAAGTGGCACATATAAAAAAGATTATTTAACAGACTACTTTCAAAATATTATGGAAAAATGTGAGTTTAAGAAATGGTATTTTGGACATTATCACGATTATAGACAAGTTAATTCGCAATTTATTTTATTGTATGAGGATATTGTTCCGTTAGAATTTGAAAGTATATTTGAATAAAATTAAAATCACTTCTTACTAATTTGATACATATATTATAAACAAACTCAGAGATAACAATGTTTTTAGAGTTTGACTTTTATGAAAAGATATGCTAAAATAAAAGTGGGGAAAATGAGAAAAATACGAAACTCTCAAAAATCCCATGAGGTGATATTATGAAATATATGGAAATGATTAATATATTAAGAAATGAATATGTTCATGGATTGATATCTAAAGAGGATTTATTTGATTTGTATAAAAAGATTTATTCAAATGATAATATTAAAACTTTTGAGAATATGATTGGTTTGCTAAAACAATATGAAATAATAACAGATTATTCAAATGAATATTATGCAATCATGGAAAATGCATTATATAGAATTAAAGAGCAAGAAGAATTAAAAAAAATCAATAATATTATTTTAAAAAAATATAAAGATATCAAAACCATTGTATGGAGTACAAACATTTTAAATGAATTTACTCAGCATTATATTATGAATAATTATATTGTTGTTGAAACAGAGCGATTTGCAGTAGAAATGATTCTTACACTTTTAAAAGAAAAGCTAATGAAAAAATATACTATAGTAACAGAAAGTATGTATAATGAAAATAAAAATATGTTTTTAAATAATGAAAATTTGATAATAGTTAAATCTTTGAATTCAAGAGCACCATTGGATAAAAATAAAGATGGTGTTTTAGAACCAACAATTGAAAAAATAATGATTGATTTATATAAAGACAAATTATATGAATTCGTTCAAGGAAAGGAATTAGAGCGTATATACACTAATATATTTGATAGCTATAGTATAAATATAAAGAAATTATATTCATATGCAAAAGATAGAGTAATCCTAGAACAGTATAAAAAATATTTAATGAATTTAAATGTTGTAGATAATGTGTAAGGAGGCAGAATGTTAGCAGAACAAATAAGAAATAAAGAATTATTAGAAAAATCAATAAACGAAATGAAAAGAGAAAATCCAGCTGCAAATTTGCAATTGCTAGAAAAAACAATTGGAGCTTTATATTTAGTAGAAAATTTAGCAAATAATGGATTAGATTTTATATTTAAAGGTGGTACTTCATTAGTTTTATTATTAAATGATTTAAAACGATTTTCTGTTGATGTAGATATAATAACTGTGGAGAGTAGGAAAAAAGTATTACAATGTATTAAAAATATAGCTCAAAACAATGACCTATTTACAAGATATGAAGAAAATATAAGAGAAAACTTAGCAAGTCAGAGAATGGAATTACAACATTTTAAGTTTTTCTTTAAGTCTGCAACAGATGGATCAGAGAAATATATATTATTAGATGTTGCATATGAAGATAATAAATATCCTGAAACTATAACTAAAAAAATACAAAATAATAAATTAAAAGTTGCAAGTAAATCAGTAGTAAGATTACCAAGTATAGAGAGTATTTTAGGAGATAAGCTTACTGTATTAGCAACTAAAACTACAGGTATAAGTTATAATTCTGGCAAAGAATTGGAACTTATGAAGCAATTATATGATGTGGACAAGCTATTTAATGAATCTGAAAATGTAAAAATTATTAGAGATAGTTTTATAGGTATAGCAAATAGAGAGCTTAAATATCGTAAATTGTTCGAAGTTACATATGATGATGTTTTAGATGATATTGAAGAATTATGTAATGATATTATTTTATTAAAGCAAGAGCATATTGAGAAAATAAATTCTGGAATGAAGAGTTTAAAAAACTTTATATTGGAGAAGAATTTTTTAATAGATATTGAAGTACTAACTGCAGCAAGTAAAGTACTATATTTAATTAATTTAATTAAAAGTGAAAAAAATACGATAGAAAAATATAACGAAAATTCAGTAATTCCAGAGATTGATATACCACCAGAATATAAAAAGCGATTAAATAAAATAAAAAAATACAATAAAAAAGCTTATTATTACATATTAAAGAGTTTTGAGTAGAGAGGAGAAGGAAGAATGTACAATCAAAATTTGTTTAATCAGAATTATATAAATGAAACACAATATAATGAATTATTAAAGCAAAAAGCCTATCTAGATAAAATACAATTTGAAATGAATCAGCAAAAAGAGATTGGCAATATGTTAAAAGCATTGAATGACTATTTTGATGCAGCTCAAAAGATTGCACCACAATATCAACAAGATGCATTTAACTTATGTGTTTTAGAAATATATCGTAGATTATATGGTAAGTAAAAATAAAGTGTGAAAAATGACATTTATTATCAAAAGTCAGATTTCACACTTTTGCTTTGTGACCGACTTGTGCACTGAACAAGTTAGTGAACAAGTCAAAGTGGGACTTTTGAGAAAATTAATAAATTCTCAAAAATCCCACCATTTATTTTATAAGATTATTTATCTAAACATCCAATAATCATTTCAGCTCCATCACAAAAGCCATTCCTATAATACTTCTCACTCCAATAGCCAACATAATCAGAAAAATTATCATCAAGTTTATTAAGCTGTTGCCTAACAAATTTCCTATTTTGTTTAGGAATGCTATTTAAAATTTTTTCTGTAATCTCATCAAAATAAATCATATGTTTTTTATCCTCTTTAGTCATGTATGCAAATTCAGTTTGGTCTCTATATTCCCAAATCTCTTTTAAAATATCATCATTTACTTCTCTAAAACTCATATCTTCAAATCCTCCTTCACATAAATAATTTCATTATAAGCAATTTCTTCAGCACGATTTTTAATGTTATTCATAGCTTGAACCCAAGCAAGTTGATTGTTACTTTTTAAATCTTCATTAACATTTTCAGTTTCAGCTAATTGTTTTACAATTAAAGATATTCTTGATGTAACAGTGACTTCTATCTCAGCTAAATGTTTAGATAGTGTTCCATTTATCATAAGTTCAGTATATAAGCCTCTTTTATATTCTTTAATATAATTTAACCTTAATCTGCCGTATTTTCCAATATGATAATTCTCGTAAGAATTCTCCATAATTAAATCAGGAATCAAATAATCTCCTTCTTTGTGATAAGTAATTTTATTCATTTTTCAAAACCTCCAAATTTTATTTTCAGGTTTCCCATTTTTACTTCCAATATTTGCTAAAAATAGTTGGGGAAAAGTTGGGGAAAAAATTCTCAAAAAAGTACAAAAAATCACACAAATGTTCTAAAATCTATTCCCCCAATTTTCATTGATAATTCAGCTAAAACCCTTGATTTCACTAAAGTTCATAAACCTGTCGGCTAGCCCTCATAACCCAAAGGTCGTAAGTTCGAGTCTTGACTCGTAAGCAGATATATTAAGTCTTTCAGGATTTCTCTCTATTATTAAAAAAATACTATTATTCTAAAATAAAAACTAAACGACTAGCAAATTGATAGTCATTTTTTGAATTTAATAAAAATACCAAATTCTATTAACCTAAACCTTTTGAATAATAAATAACAATATGATATAATCCAATAAAATATTTCCGCACGGAGGTAAGAAATGGGATTATTTGATTTATTTAAAAAGAAAAAAAATAATGATATAGTTGCAGAACAAGAACAAAAAATTAGTAACCCAACTGCTACAGAACCACAAACTGATAATTCTCTCGACGAACTTATGAAACAGTTTTCTATGGATAAAGCTGATTGGCAATATGAAAGTTGCTTCGAGGCATATCTAAAAGCAAACAACAAAACCGAAGATGACTTAACTGAAGAAGATGAAGACCATATTTTGGAAAGCAGTTGCCTTATGATAGCTTATTTTATAACATGGCTTATAAATAATAATTATCTAGTATCAGACATAAGTCAAGATGATATAAATTCAATCAAAGAAAGAAAAATAAAAACAACTAAAATTCTTACAGATGATTTTGATTGCACTCTACTTAGAGATGACATATCTGAGGAAATTTTAGATTTTGTTGATGATTATTACTATAATAAGTATACACCAGATAGTGTGAATGTCATTCAATCAATAAGTGGAAAAGAAATATTTTTAAGTGAGTTTAGCTGGGAAACATATGATAAAATGGAAGAGCTAATAAATAAAGCATTTTCAGAATATAAAAATAAATAAAGTAGGGAGAAAAAATATGAAGAAAGAAATCAAAAAAGCATAAGATGATAATCCTACAATATGAATTATGTTATGTTCTGAAACTGATGAAGATATCGCAAAAAGAAAGGAAATGAGCAATTTTATTAACTTCAAAATACAAACTATATTTACCAACTGAAGAAGAACTTAGAGCTGAAATCGAAAATCAAAAAACAATTTTTGAATTACAAAGGAAAAATAAAAAAAACAGATAATTAATGTATTAGAAAAAATAAAGAATTTACAAAAAATCTTCATTTTTATTCTAAAATCATTTAAAATGTAATTTAAAAAATCCTAAAGCGCAATTTTTGTGCTTTAGGATTTTGTTTTCGCGTAAATTTTAGTATTCCAGAAGAAGAATTAAATGGACAAGAAAGAGCTAATTATGGTACAGAAATAATAAAAAAAATATCAAAAGAATTAACAAAAGAATATGGAAAAGGTTTTGATACAAGAAATTTATATTACTTTTTTAATTTTTACAAAATGTTTCCGAACATTTTGAACGCAGTGAGTTCAAAATCTAATAGATTACTTTCATGGACACATTATAGAACTTTGTTACAAGTAGTGGATAAAGAGGCTAGAGAATGGTATGAAAAAGAAGCTTTAAGCCAAACATGGAGTGCAAGAACTTTGCAAAGAAATATTTCATCACAATATTATTATAGATTATTGAAATCTCAAGTTAAAGAGCCAGTTATAGAAGAAATGAAAAAAGTAAATGAAAATAAATATTTAATGGATAAATTAGAATTTGTGAAAAATCCAGTAATAGCTGAATTTTTAGGCTATTCATTAGATGATAGTTTTACAGAAACAGAACTTGAAACTAGTATAATAAATAATCTACAAAAATTTTTAATGGAACTACGGAAAAGGTTATGCTTTTGTGGCAAGACAACAACATATTCATACTGAAAAGGAAGATTATTACATTGATTTAGTTTTTTACAACTATATATTAAAATGTTTTGTGTTAATTGATTTAAAAACAAAAAAAATAACGCATCAAGATGTAGGACAAATGGATATGTATGTTAGAATGTATGATGAATTAAAAAAAGAACAAGATGATAATCCTACAATAGGAATTTTGTTATGTTCTGAAACTGATGAAGATATTGCAAAATATTCTGTTTTAAAAGGAAATGAGCATTTATTTGCTTCAAAGTACAAACTATATTTACCAACTGAAGAAGAACTTAGAGCTGAAATCGAAAATCAAAAAACAATTTTTGAATTACAAAGAAAAAATAAAAAAAGAAACAGATAATTAATGTATTAGAAAAAATAAAGAACTTACAAAAAATCTTCATTTTTATTCTAAAATCATTTAAAATTTAATTTAAAAAATCCTAAAGTGCAATTTTTTGTGCTTTAGGATTTTGTTTTCGCGTAAATCTTAGTATTCTAGAGGATATTTAGGTTATACTCTAACACAAATAAAGTATATAAAATAAAAGATATGACAGTAAAATACATTCATTCATAAAATCAAAAATAAAGAATGGGTTCAATTGTAATTATTATACTTTTTATATATAATTATTAAATAAGAATTTAGTTTGGAAATAGCAGATAAAACAAAAATGAAAGAATTATATTTAATAAATATTTAGATGAAGAGTAAAAAATATAAAGATACAAAATATAAAATTAAGTGAAGATATTAAAAGAAAATAGTTTATTTATAGAGATAGGAGGGATGTATATTGATTATAAATACAGGAATGAGAACAGATATACCAGCGTTTTATTCTAAATGGTTAATGAATAGAATTCATGAAGGATTTGTATATGTAAGAAATCCTTTTTGGCGGGTTAAAAGTAAGTAAATACAGCTTATCTCCAGATGTTGTAGATTGTCTTGCTTTTTGTACAAAAAATCCACATCCTATGCTTAAATACTTAGATGAACTTAAAGAAAAATATAATATGTTTTGGTTTGTAACAATTACACCTTATGGTAAAGAACTAGAGCCAAATGTACCGCCATTTAAAACAGTTATTGAAGATTTTAAGATACTATCAAATAAAATAGGAAAAAATGCAGTAGCTATTAGATATGATCCCATACTTATAAATAAAAACTATTCTGTAGAAAAGCATATAGAAATGTTTGATATTATTGCAAAAATGCTAAAAGGTTATACAGAAGATGTTACTATTAGCTTTTTAGATTTGTATGAGAAGGTAAAAAAGAATGCACCTGATATAAGACCTCCAACAAATAAAGAGCAAAGGTACATTGCAAAAGAATTTGTTAGAATTGGAAAAGAAAACAATATGGTAATACATGGCTGCTGTGAAAATCCTAACTTAAAAGATGTAGGAATTGATATTCAAGGATGTATGAGCCAGAATATAGTTGAAAAAGCAATAGGTTTTAATTTAAAAGCACCTAGTAGGCAATCAAAAAGAATTACAATTGTGAACAATGGTGAAATTATAAAAGATACAATTTCATCTAAAAAAGAAAAACCTATTTGTAATTGTTTAATGGGAAATGATATTGGAGTATATAATAGTTGTATGCACCTTTGTAAATACTGTTATGCAAATTTTAATAAAGAATTAGTACAAGAAAATTTTAAACAACATAATCCAAATTCTCCATTTTTAATTGGAAAAAGTTTACCTGAAGATGAAGTACACGAAGTCAAACAAAAAAGCTGGAAAATTGATAATATAATTGAACAAATAACATTGTTTTAAAGTACAGAGGGAAAAAACTTAAAAATTATATAAGCAAAATAAAAAATATGATATAATAAAAAAAATATAAGTTTAAAGCTAAATAAAAATAGTAAGAAAATAAACAAAATCAAATACAAATAAATATATAAAGGAGATACTAATTTTATGAAAAAAATATATTTAATACATTGTTGGGATGGAACAAGTTCTGATGGATGGTATCCATGGCTAGCAGAAAAAATAAGAAATAAAGATGTTGATTTAATCAAATTTGATATGCCAAATACTGATCATCCTAAAATAGAAGAATGGGTAGAAACATTAAATAGCAAGGTAGATTCATTAGATGATAAAACATATTTTGTAGGCCATAGTATTGGATGTCAAACCATTTTAAGGTATTTAGAAACAAAAGAAACAACAAAAATTGGAGGAATTCTGTTTGTTGCTCCATGGCTTGATTTATTACCAAAAGCAATTGAAGACGAAGATTCATATAACACAGCTAAGCCTTGGATTAATACTCCAATTGATTTTGAAAAAATCAAACAATTTACAAACAATATTAGTTGTATTTTTTCAAACAATGATTATTTTGTATCAATAGATCAAGAACAAGAATTTAAAAACAAATTAAATGCAAAAACTATAATAGTAAATAATAAAGGTCATATTAGCCAAGATGATGGAGTATTTGAGTTACAAGAAATATTAGATTTAACTAAAGAAATGTTAATGCAATAAAAGAAAAATCAAAGTATTAATGGAATTATTTCATATTAATATAATTATAATAGTACAAGGAGAATAAAAATGGAAGAAGAAAAGCAAGATACTGTAGAAGAAACAAAAATAGATGATAATAGTAATGAAAATAATAATATAAATAATAATAATGATAACGGAAATAGCGAAAATAAAGAAAACGGTGAAAATAACACAACTGTATTAAATAATGAAGTAAAAGGAAAAGCAAAAGGAAACAACAAAAAGAATATAATAATAATATGTTTAATTGCAATAATTATATTAGGTGTTATTTTTAATATTTCAAACAATAAAAAGAATAATACAGAAAATTACAATATTAATATTGGAGAAATTCCAGTTATCAAATATTATAATGTAAAGATTCATATAGATTTTACAGAAAATCTAGTTTTTAGCAAATATAATGTTATTCTTTCAATAGGTAATAAGAAGGAAACATTAAATCATGGAGAGAATAAGGACATAGAAATAAGTTTAGAAGAAGGTAACTATTCATTGATTTTTGTTAATTCAGAAAACAGTTCAATAAAAAATGAAACAACAATAGATGTAAAAAATGATATGGAAATTGGATATAAAATAAAATGTTATAGTGATAGAATCTCAGTAGAGAACATTTATACAGATGTAAATGAAGAGATAAAACAAGATGAACTTAAAATGAAAAATAATAAATCAGAGTATGTTCATAAAAATTATAAAGAAGTTATAAAAAATCTTGAAAATCTTGGATTTACAAATATTAAAGAAAATCCTATGTATGATATTATTTTTGGTATAACAGAAGAGGGTGAAGTAGATAATGTTACAATAAATGGTTCAGACACATATAAAAGAGGAGATATCTTTAAAAAAGATACAGAAGTAGTGGTAAGTTATCATTTAAAAAAGGAAAATGACCCATCAAGAAATAACGAGAATACAAACAAAGAAAACATAAACACATCTAATGAAAACCAAACTAATACCGAAAATAACACAGCAAATGTACAAGAAAACAATAATAAAGAAACATATAATTTTTTTACTACTAATGATAATGAAACTGCTAAAAAAGGAAATTATGGAAAGTTTTCTTATGTAAAAAAGGGCAAAGAATATAATATATATTGGATTATAGATTTTAATGAAGGCTATGTATATAACTTTACAGAAGGAAATGGTGAAACAACTTATGAAAGAATAAAGATAAAATCAGGTAATCTAAATGATGGTGTAGAATTATCATATAAAGATTCTAGTAATGCATGGGCAAGATATTTACATTTTAAATACAAAAATCAACCTCATCAACTTGTAATTGTAGATAATGATTATTTTGAACATGAATTTTCAACTACAAGTTTAAAAGATGCATTAAAAATGATGGAATCTAAAACAATATTAGAACCATAAAACTTTAAAATTGTAATATAAATAAATAAAGGAGGAAAAAAATGAAAGTATTATTAGTAAATGGAGGACCTCATAAGGAAGGATGTACATATACAGCACTAAGTGAGATAGCAAAAGAATTAAATAAAGAAGACATTGAAACAGAAATATTTTGGATAGGAACAAAACCTATATCTGGGTGTATTGCATGTGGTAAATGTTATGAAAAAGGTAAATGTGTGTTTGATGATGTGGTAAATGAATTTGCAGAAAAATGTAAAGAAGCCGATGGATTTGTATTTGGAAGCCCAGTTCATTATGCAGGGGCATCAGGTGCAATTACGTCTTTTATGGATAGGCTTTTTTATTCAACATCCAGAAATTCAAATATATTTAGACTTAAACCTGCTGCTGCGATAGCATCTGCAAGAAGAGCAGGAACTACTGCTACATATGATCAATTAAATAAGTATTTTGGTATAAATCAAATGCCTATAATTTCATCTAGATACTGGAATATGGTTCATGGAGCAACTCCAGATGATGTAAGAAAAGATGAAGAAGGAATGCAAATAATGAGAATATTAGGTAAAAACATGGCTTATTATTTAAAATGTCAAGAAGCGGGAAGAAAAGCAGGAATAACTATGCCAGAGCAAGAACAGGTGAAATTCACTAATTTTATTAGATAATTAGTAAATTGTAAAATGATGATGACATGCGTTGAAAAATATGTTACATCAAAAAGATGAAAGGAGAAAATTATATGCAAAATTTTGGAATGTCTATGCTATGGTTTTGGATTGCATATATAGTTGTAACATTAATAGGAATAGGACATACAATTTTTAATATAGTTGTTCTTCATATGAAATCAATGAAAGACTCGCCAGGAATGGGAGAAGGCTATGAAAAGACAAAACCGTGGCACCCATTATATAATAATAATTATATTCACAATTTTTGGGTTCCTTTATATGAAAGGATTAAATAATCCAACAATTACAGATGCTATAATAACAGGAGCAATATGGGCTGCTATATGTATAATTTTTGATGTGTTTGGCTGGGTAATAATAAAACATCCATGGAGTTTATCATTTAAAGAGTTTTATATTGATTATCAACCTTGGATTACATTAATATATATAGCAATATTTATAGGACCAATAGTTGGATTTATATTTGTAAGATAAATTTAAGAATTATTAAAAGATATGGCTTTAGTTTTGTACCATATCTTTTTTATTTACGTATTAATATAAGGAAATGCAGTAGCTAATATAAAGACTACTTATTATTTGCAAGATATTCTTTAAGTGCCTGAGCAATTTGATCAGGACAAGAAGTACTTCTAAAACCACAAGTAATACCTGAAAGCTTAGAAATAATATCTTCAATTTTCATTCCTTTAACTAAAGAAGAAATACCTTTTAAATTACCATTACAACCATTAATAACTTTTAAATCATTTACAATATGAGTTGCTTCATCAATATCAAAAATCATTTCTGTAGAACAAACTCCATGTGTTTCATATATATATTCCATATAATCCTCCTAAAAGTACGATCTTTTTTATTTACATCATTATAACTGGTATAAGTCAAAAAAACAATAGTGAATAATACAATGACAGTAGGAATTATATAATAATTAAAATAATCGAATAAAATTCATTGACTTCGATTCAATAAAATGATATATTATATAAAAAATGGAGGTGATAAAAAATGACAATGAGGCAAGAAATGGCCTTAAAAACAAGAGAAAATATAATAGAATCAGCAAAAAAAGTAATTTCTGAAAAAGGATTTAAAGAAGCATCTATTCAGGATATAACTGAAAAAGCAGGAGTTGCAAAAGGAACTTTTTATACATATTTTAAAACAAAAGAAGACATTATAAAAGAATTGGTAACTACAAAATTTATTAGATTTGATGCTGGATTTTTAGAAAAGTCTTTAAAAGAAAAAATAAAGCTATTCACTAAAAATCTAATGGATCAAATTCAATCTTGTGATGTTGAAATATGTAGACAATGGATAATTAACAATTTGAAACCAGTTGAATTAGATAAAATAGGATATGACTCAGAATCTATAAGGATTATATTAAAAGACAGTTTGGAAAAGGGAGAATTAAAGAAAAATACACCGATTGATGAAATAGTGGGATTTATAATAAATACAATTTATGGGATGATGTTAAACTGGTGTATGACAGATAAAAAATATGAGCCTAAGGATCATCTAAAAACTATAAATGAATTCATATTGAATGGAATTAATCCTTATTTGAGGGGTGAATAGATTTGAATGAAAAAGAAATACTAAAAGAATTATATATAAAACTATGTGATGCAAGTATAACAAAGAATTTAGATATTTTAGAAGAAATACTATCAGATGATTATATTCTTGTACATATGACAGGCAGAAAACAGACAAAACAAGAATACATAGATTCTGTAAAAAATGGAGAACTTAAATATTTTAAGTCTATTCATGAAAACATTGAAATAAAAATAAATGGAAATGAAGCAATACTTATTGGAAAAACAAAAATATTAGCTTCTCCATTTGGATTTAGTAAATCATGGTGGAATTTAAAACAAGAAATATTATTTATAAAAGAAAATGAAAAATGGATAATAAAAAAATCAAAAGCAGAGTCTTATTAAAAAAGGAGGAAAAGATGGGATTATTTGGAGGAAAAAAAGAAAGTTTTAAAGATAAGAAAAGTTTAGTTATATATTTTTCAAGAGCTGACGAAAATTATGCAGTAGGATATATAGATAAAGGAAATACAGAATATATTGCAGAATATGTAAGAGATATTATTGGTAGTGATTTATTTAAAGTCGAGCCACTTGTACCTTATTCAAAAGATTATGCTACATGTATAGAAGAAGCAAAACAAAGAGTTGGAAATGCACCAATTAAAGAAAGTCTTAAAGATATTTCAGACTATGAGGTTATATATATAATGACTCCGATTTATTGGGGAACTTATGCACCAGAAATTGAAACAGCACTTAAAAATCTTGATTTTACTCATAAGACTATAAGAATTGTAACAACACATGAGGGATCGGGCTTAGCAAATGTACCAGGTGATGTGAAAAGAATTTGCAAAGGAGCAACTGTTTTAGATGATGCTATTGCAATAAGAGGTGCAGATTGTAAAAATGCTAGAAGTAAAATAGAAAATTGGATTTAGATAAAAAATATTATTAAAAGAGAGGTAAATTGATATGAATTATTTAAAATTAAACAATGGTATAGAGATACCAAATATTGGAATAGGAACATATATGATTGAGCCAGATGATGCAGAAATGTCTGTAGAATTTGCATTAAAAAATGGATATAGACTTATTGATACAGCAAATGCATATATGAATGAGAAAGCAGTTGGTAGAGGAATAAAAAAATCAGGAGTGCCAAGAAATGAAATATTTGTAAGTACTAAATTGTGGCCTTCAGTTTATGAAGATGAAACATCAATAGATAGAACCCTTGAAAGATTAAGATTAGATTATATAGATTTATTATTTATACATCAACCTACTTCAAATTGGAAAGAAGGATATAAGCAATTAGAAAAAGCATATAAATTAGGAAAGATAAAATCAATAGGAATCTCAAATTTTGAAGGAAAATATATAAAAGAATTATTGGAAACATGTGAAATAAAACCACAAGTGATTCAAGTAGAAGCACATCCGTATTTTACTCAAGATGATTTAAGAAGTATTATAGATAAAGACAATATAAAAATAATGTCTTGGTATCCATTAGGACATGGAGATAGTAGTTTAATAAATGAAAGTATATTCACAGAGTTATCAAAAAAATATAATAAGTCAAATGTTCAAATCATTTTAAAATGGCACATACAAATGGGATTTATAGTAATACCTGGAACAAAAAATCAGGAACATATTAAAGACAACTTTGATATATTTGATTTTGAATTAACAGATGAGGATATGGAAAAAATTGCAAGTATAAACAAAAATGTAAGATATTATAATAGAACAGATGCACAGCTTGAACATTTTAAAAATTGGAAACCAAATTTTGATAATCAGAAATAAGAAAAATAAATAAATCAATAAATACTAATATTATATAATAGTTTTAATAAGAATAAATAAAAAAATTTAAACAATATCCAATATATAAGGATAGATAAAAAAGGAGAAGTAAAATTATGGTAAAACAAACAGCAGGACGTGATCAATTAGGAAACTTTGCAGAAAAGTTTGCAGAACTAAATGATGATGTATTATTCGGAGAAGTATGGTCAAGAGAAGATAAGTTATCTTTAAGAGATAGAAGTTTAGTAACAATATGTGTTTTTATTGGTAAAGGATTAGTTGATAATTCATTAAAATACCATATATTAAATGCAAAAAAGAATGGTATTACACTATCAGAAATTGCGGAAATAGTAACACATGCTGCATTTTATGCTGGATGGCCAAATGCATGGGCAGTTTTTAATATTATAAAAGAGGTATATGCAGAAGAAATACAAAATATTAACAAAGATAAAGGCACAACTCATGGAGGTGCATTTGGAATGGGAGATCTAAATGTTAATTATGCAAAATATTTTATTGGAAACTCATATTTAAAGATGTTAGGTAAAACAGAGTCTAGAGTTAGTTTTGCAAATGTAACTTTTGAGCCAGGATGTAGAAATAATTGGCATATACATCATGCAAGTAAAGGAGGAGGACAGGTTTTAATTTGTGTTGAAGGAGAAGGATGGTATCAAGAAGAAGGGAAAGAAGCACAAAGCTTAAAAACAGGAGATATAATTGTAATTCCTGCAAATGTAAAACATTGGCATGGAGCAAAAAAAGATACATGGTTTAGTCATATTGCAGTTGAAATACCTGGAAGTGATGCATCAAATGAATGGTGTGAGCCTATAATTGATGAAGAATATAATAAATTATAAGATAAATAAATATTTGAAATTAAATATTTGAAATTAAAACCATTTAGTGATATAAAAAATATATAAATAGAAATGGAGGATTTGTTATGAGAAAGAATATAAAAACAACAGAGGCAATATTTCCAATGCCAGTATTAATGATAGCAACATACAATGAAGATGGAAGTATTGATGTAATGAATGCTGCATGGGGAACAATGTTATCAAGAAATCAGGTTATATTAAACTTAACAGAATCACATAAGACTGTTAAGAATATTAAGAAAAGAAAAGCATTTACTATTAGTATTGCAGATAGCAAACATGTAGTTGAAGCAGATTATTTTGGAATAGTTTCAGGAAATAATACACAAAACAAATTTGAAAATAGTGGATTAACTGCAACAAAATCTGAAAATGTAGATGCACCTATAATAAATGAATTTCCAATTTGCATGGAATGTGAATTTATCGAATATCAAGATGATGAATATGGTGCAGGGGTTATTGGAAAAGTAGTAAATGTAACTGCTGATGAAAAGGTTATGAATGGGGAAAATGTGGATATAAATTTAGTAGATGCTATAGCTTTTGATCCATATACTCATGGATATTACAAAGTAAATGAAAGAGTTGGCGAAGCTTTTAAAGATGGTTCACAATTAAAAAAATAGTTTAAACATTTGAGCTAGTGGTAATAAAGATTAATTGCAAAATATAGAAAAATAAAGTATAATTTAATACATTAAAAAGGAAAAATATGGAAAAAAAACAATTCTTAGGAATAAAATGGATGAATAATAAACCTGAAATGTTACTTTATGATAATAAATTGAAAAAGTTCGAATCTAAAGAATGTAAAGGTAGTATTAGTATACAAAAAACAGATGAAAAAAGATGCCGTGGTTATTATGATTTAGAAATAAAAAAAAATGTTCCTTGTAGAAATTATATAGATTTAAGTAATACTAATTTTTCACAATGTGTAGAATGCCAAAAAAATTCGGGATTTGATTTATGTTTGGGATGTACGGGAGAAAATTGTAGAACTAGTAGCGAAAAGGCAAAGAAATTTTGCAATGAAGAACATTATGTGTATTTAGCATATTTTGCAAATGATAAATTCAAGGTAGGAACTGCTGCAAGTTACAGAAAATATGAAAGATTGCAAGAACAAGGAGCATTGTTCTCAATATTTTTAGCAAAAGTTCCAAATGGAAGAATAGCAAGAAAGATAGAAAGTGAAGTTTCAAAATTAGGAATTACAACAAAAGTAAATACATCATATAAAATGAATAATTTTGTGATAGATAAAAATCAAGATGAAATAAATCAAATTCTAGCTGAAGAATATAAAATGATATATGAGAAAATAGGTATAGAAAACAAAAAATATTTTATTAAGCCAGAATATAATAATTATACTGAAATATCTAATAAAGTTAAAAATGACTTAATTGAAGAAGGTGGACAATTAGATTTATTTGGTGGAATAAATAAATCAGAATATAAGGAATATGAGAAAATATTAAAACCTAATACTATTGATGGAGATATAAAAGCAGTAGTAGGAAGCTTAATTTTAATTAATAAGGATAATAAATACTCAGTAGTAAATATGAAAAATTTAGAAGGTTGGGTAATAAATATATAAGAGAAAACTAGTATAAAGATAAAGAATGTCAAGACTTACAAATTATTTAGTAAGTCTTTTTTAATTTGAAAAAAGTTGAAAAAAATGATATATTGATATTAAAATTTTAAGAATTAAATAAATACTTAACTAAAGAGCAAAGGAGATAAAATATGGGAATATTTGATATTTTATTAGGAAATAGCTCAGATAATATATTTCAAATAGGGGATAGAGTTATGGTAAAATATAGAGAACAAGAAGGATATATTATAGATAAAGAAGGTAGTTTATATACAGTATCTATCAATGATGGAGAAATGGTTGATTCTTATGAAGCAACTGATTTAGAAAAAATATAATAAAATATTTTTAAATAAATATAAGTGATTCTATTAAAATTTGTAAAAATGTTTGTGGAGAAAAAATGATAAAATTAGAAAAACAAAATATTAGAATAAGAGAATTAACAAGCGATGACTTTCAATTGATGCTTAAATGGTTAACAGATGAAAGAGTTTTAGAATTTTATGGAGGAAGAGATAAAAAATATACGATAGAGTCGATAACTAAGCATTATACTAAAAAGTGGAAGGATGAGATAATAAGAGTTATTATAGAATATAATGACAATCCAATAGGATATGGGCAAATATATAAAATGTATGATGAATTATATATAGAATATCAGTATCCGAAAAGTAATAATATAGTTTATGGAATGGATCAATTTATTGGAGAGATAGATTATTGGAATAAAGGTATTGGAACAGAATATATAAAAATAATTCTTGAATTTTTAAAAGAAGAAAAAAATGCAGATGCAGTTATTTTAGATCCAATTAAAAACAATTCAAGAGCAATAAGATGTTATGAAAAAGCAGGATTTAAGATAATAAAAGAACTTCCTCAGCATGAAATGCATGAAGGAGTAAAAGAAGATTGTTATTTAATGGAATATCGCTTTGAAGATAACTACAATTATAGAAAAATATTACCTCAAGAATTTGATAAATTATTCGATTTGTCACCAGATAAAGATGATTTATGGATAAAATATAAAGAAAAAAGACTAAAAGAAATTATAAACAATGAAAGTGATACATATGTAATCGAATATAATGAAAGATTTATTGGTGAAATAACTGTAAATTATGTTAGTCATAATTTACCTACTGAAGCTATTCAAAATCAAAGAGCGTATTTACAAGCTTTTAGAATAGATAAAGAATATAGGAGAAAAGGTTTAGGACAAAAACTTATTCAATATGTAATGAAAGATCTTGAAAACACAGGGTATACAGAATTTACTATTGGTGTAGAAGATAGCAACGAAATAGCAAAACATATCTATTCTAAATTAGGATTTACAGAAAAAATAGATGAAGGTCATGGAGATGAATTTGATCCATCAGATTATACTTTATATCTAAGGAAAGTAGATTAATTAGTAAAGATAAATAAAAATAGTAATAGAATTATCTATTATTATGTATTCACTAGAAATAATTTATAGAGGTGATTGTTTTGAAAGTATTAAGCTTAACAGAACCATATGCAACATTAATAAAAAATGGAATTAAGACAATAGAAACTAGGAGTTGGAAAACAAATTATAGAGGAAAACTATACATACATGCTAGTTCAACCAAAATACCTAAGGAATATAAGAATAACAAAGAATTAATGTCATTAGTTGATATAAATGATTTAAATTATGGAAATATTATATGTTCGTGTGAATTAGTTGATTGTGTTGAAATGACAGATGAATTTGTAAATAATGTGAAGAATAAAAATAAAAATGAGTACATAACAGGGATTTATTCCAATGGTAGATATGCTTGGATATTAAAAAACATTGAAGTATTAGCCAATCCAATTAAAGCAAAAGGACATCTTGGGATTTGGAACTACAGTTAGATAAAATACATGTGTGTAAAATAAATATTTATTGAATAATGAAAACAGATTAAAAATAATATAAGAATAAATTATAGTAAAATTAAAGTACGATGAAGAGAGGAAAAAATGATAATAGTTATAGAAAGTATAATTTTATGTGCAATACTTACTGCAATGGTTTTTGTAATATCAAGAGAACCAATTAAAACCTTGTATAATTATCCGCCTGAAATTCAAAATAGAGTAAAGAAATTAGATGAGTATAAAGACAAAATTCCAACACAAGAAAACAAAATAATTGTAAAAGTATTTGCTTCAATATTATTTTTAGTAATTATATGTGTGGTATTAAGATATATAAATGGATACACAACATTTATTAAAAGCTTTGGATATGGATTTTTATTATGGACAATAGTTAATTTATATGATGCTATAGTTTTAGATATTATATGGTTTTGCCATGACAAACATTTTATATTTAAAGGAACAGAAGATATGATAAAAGAATATCATAATTACTGGTTTCATATTAAAGGATTTTTTATTGGAGAATTATTAGCAGTAGTTATTTGTGGACTTTCAGGAATTATTATTCAATTTGTCTTATAAACATTAAAGATATAATTATACTAATATAAAAAACGTTATTGAAAAATAAATCAATAACGTTTTTAACATTTATTAAATATAATTATTAAATCCACTCACCATATTTTTTGATATAAATCTTCTTAGCAAAAATAGCAAAGAAACAATATAAAACTGGTACTCCAAATATAATTGACATATATGGTAATGGAATTGGAACCAATCCAATAATTCGTCCTATCCATGTGAAAGGTACTAAAACTCCAAGTAGTATTAGAAGTATAGATGAAAGATATACAGGCTTACTTGCATTACTTTCTTTAAAAGGCTTTTTAGCAGTTCTAATAATATGCATTCCAAGTAAATTAGAAACAATACTATAAGTAAACCAAATAGTTTGGAATAAAGCAACTTCTCTTAATCTAAATACAAACCATAAAAATGCAAATACAACCAAGTCAAATGCTGAGCTTAGAGGGCCCATAAATAACATGAAATTTTTAATTCCTTTTAAATTAAAAGTTCTAGGCTTTCTTAAATATTCTTTATCTACATTATCTAATGGAAGAGTTAATTGACCAAAGTCATAAAGTAAACCTTCTACTAATAATTGAATTGGAGTTTCTGGTAAAAATGGAAGTAAAACACTTGCAATTATTACAGACATAACTTCTCCAAAGTTAAAGCTTGTTGCCATTTTTATATATTTCATAAGGTTTCCAAAAGTTTTTCTACCCTCTTCAACACCATCTAATAATACATGTAAATCTTTTTCTAATAGGATTATATCAGCAGATTCTTTTGCAATATCTACAGCAGTATCTACAGAAATACCAACATCTGAATTTGTAAGTGATGGGGCATCATTGATTCCATCTCCCATATAACCTACTGTATTTCCTGTACTTTTTAAAAGCCTTACAATTCTTGCTTTTTCAATAGGTGAAAGTTTAACAAAAACATTATTATGTTTTAATAGTTTTATAACACCAGCATCCTCAAGATTTTCTATTTGGCTTCCTTCTATAATACTTTGTGTATTAATTCCAACTTTTTTACAAATACATTGAGTGACTTCTAAATTATCACCTGTTAAAACAATTACTCTTATTCCAGATTTATTAAGCCTCTCAATAGCAGATTTTGCAGATTCTTTTGGGGGATCCAAAAATCCAATAAAACCTAAAAGAACCATTTCTTTTTCATCTGAAACATCAAAAATGTTTGTATCTCTAACATTATTCTTTTGACAAACAGCAATAACTCTAAAACCATCTTTATTTAATTTTTTTGATATTTGTTTAATATTTTCTTTAATTGCATTAGTGATTGGAGAAACTTTTCCTTTATAATCTACCATAGTACAAAGAGATAAAATTTCTTCAACTGCACCTTTTGTAATCATTTGCTTCTTTTGACCATCTGTTACAATTACAGATAAACGTCTACGTGTAAAATCAAAAGGAATTTCATCAACTAACTTGTATTTATCAATATATTGTGACATATCATTTTCTAGAGCTCTATTTACAACAGCTTCATCGATATTTCCTCTTAATCCTGTTTGAAAATATGAGTTTAAAAATGCATGTTTTAGTATACGAGTATCTTCATTACCATTAATATCTAGGTATTTTTCAAGTACAATTTTATCTTCAGTTAGAGTACCTGTTTTATCTGTACAAAGAATATTCATTCCACCAAAGCTTTGAATAGAATCTAATTTTTTTACAATGGTTTTCTTTTTTGACATCTTAACTGCGCCTTTAGATAAACTTGATGAAAGAATAACTGGAAGAAGTAGAGGAGTAATACAAATTGCAATTGCAACTGCAAAAGTAAAGGCTGTAACAGGGGCATGTTTCCATGCATTTAATAAAAATACAATTGGTGTAAGAACAATCATAAACTTTATTAAAAGTTTACTAATCCCTTCAATTCCTTCTTGAAAAGTAGATTTTGGCTTAGAACTTGAAAGTGTACGTGCAATTTTTCCAAAATATGTGTTATCAGCAGTTTTTATAACCGCACATTTTCCAGAACCACTTATTACATTTGTACCCATAAAACAAATTGTATCTAAATCAGAAATACTATTTATATCTTTTTGAGTTAAATCTGTATATGATAGCTTTCTAACTGCATCAGATTCTCCAGTTAATGAAGATTGTCCAACATAAATATCTTTTGATTCTAAAACTCTTAAATCAGCAGGGACCATACTTCCGGCAGATAATTTAACAATATCACCTAAAACAACCTCTTTAATTGGAATCTGAATCTCTTTATTATCTCTTATAACTGTAGTTGTAGTTTTTACTAATTCTTTCAGTTTTTCTGCAGCTTTATTAGATTTAAATTCTTCAAAAAACTCCAAAAAAGTACTTACAGTAACTAAAACAAAAATAACTATAATATTTGCATAACTTGGAGTTTCAGGCAAATATACATCAGTATAAAACAGTATTGCAACTATTCCAAGTAGAATACTATTAAATGGACTAAATAAACTTTCTAAAAAAAAGTTATACCATCTTTTAGGCTTATTACCACTAACTTCATTTGTTCCATATTGCTGAAGTCTTTTTTCAGCTTCAATAGAAGATAGACCATTCATATCTATATTATATTCTTGTAAGAAATCTTCTTTTGAAAGAGTACATTCTTTTCCATATAAACTTTCAATATTTTCTTCTTTTTTATTATTAGTTTTATTTGACATTTACAACATCTCCAATATTAGTGTTTTATTATTTTTATAAATTATACCAAATTTAATTATAGTTATTTAATATTTAAAAATCAAGTGGAAAATGAGGAAGGAGAGTTTTTTTTTGTTTTTAGAAATAAACTAATAGAAAAAATCAAATTTGATTTAAAGATTTTCTTTTATATATCAACATATTATGATATAATTGTGGAAAATCATAATAAATAATAATAGGAGAAAATATGAATAAACCAATAAGAAAAGCTACAAGATGTTTTATTTTAGATAAAAACAAAGTGTTAGTTATAAAGTATAATGAACCAAATAGAAAAGCAGGATGGTATGACATACCTGGAGGAAAATTGAAGAGGGTGAAACTCCTGTTCAAACAGCAATTAGAGAAGTTGCCGAAGAAACAACTTTAAAAATTGACAAACTAGAGAGAAAAGGAAAATTAATCGTTGAATATCCAAACAGAATATTTGATTATGAAGTATTTGTTGCTAAAGAGTTTGATGGGATTCCTGCTGAATTACAAGAAAATTCTTCAAGATGGATTGAAATTGATGAGTTGCTATCTAAAAATAATATTTTTTCTTGTATTCAATTACTAAGTGAAAAATATATCAATTACTTAAAAGATGAAAATTCAGATTTTAAAATACATATTTATGTGGATAATGATGAAAATATTGAAAATATTCAAGTAGGAGGTATTTAAAATTGAAAAAAGCTATTGTTTATTATTCGATGTCAGGGAACACAGAATTTGTTGCAAAAAAAATATCAGAAAAAATAGATGCAGATTTAATTAAGATTCAACCAAAAAAGGAATATCCAAATAAAGGACTGAAGAAATTCCTTTGGGGAGGAAAAAGTGCTGTAATGGCAGAGACACCTGAGTTAGAACAATATGAATTCGATTCTGAAAAATATGATTGTATAATATTTGGAACCCCAGTATGGGCAAGTTCATTTACTCCACCAATTAGAACATTTATAAAAGAAAATAAAGAAAAAATAAAAGAAAAGAAAATAGCAGTATACATGTGCTTTATGGGTGGAGGAGCAGATAAAGCACTTATGAAATTAAAAAAAGTGTTGGATATTAATGATTTTACTGCTGAACTTATATTAATAGATCCTAAAGAAAAAAACTCACCTGAAAAGGAAAAACAAATTGAAGAATTCTGTGAAAAACTAATATAATTAACAAGAACATAATATTTAAAAATACGTATATGTTGGTGGTGTATAAATTGAGAAAAGAAATAGAAAAATATATAAATGAAAATTATAATGCATTACAAGAGTATCCTTGGGAAAAATCTCCGAACCTTACAACATTTAAACATGTAAATAATAAAAAATGGTTTGCACTTGTTGCAGATATTCCATATGAAAAGCTACAAATAAATAAAGATGGGGTAGTTGATTTTATAAATTTAAAAAATATTCCAGAAATGATAGGAAGTTTAAGAAAAGAAAAAGGAATACTACCTGCATATCATATGAACAAAGAACATTGGATTACAGTGTTACTTGATGGTTCAGTAGAAAAGCAAAAAATATATGACTTAATTGAAATAAGTTATGATTTAACTAGAAAAAAATAAATATAAAAAAAGAAAGAGAAAAAGAAAATGATTGATTTACAAAAAGCACAGGTTGCGTTTAAAGAATTCATAGAAGGTTTTAATAATCAAGATGATTTAGGATTTAATTTAAAAGTAGTTCATACAATGTATGTTGTAAAGAATGCAAAATATATATCTGAACAGATGAATCTTTCAAAAGAAGATATTGATTTAGCACAATTAATTGCATATCTACATGATATTGGTAGATTTGTAGAATTAAAAACTTTTAAGGGATTTGAGAGTGTAAAAAATGATCATGCACTTTGTGGATCAAAAATTTTATTTGAAGATAATCATATTCGCGATTTTATTTTAGATGATTCATATGACAGTATAATAAAAAAAGCTATAGAAAATCATAATAAACTAAAAATTGAACCAGGTCTAACAGAAAGAGAACTATTACATGCAAAAATAATAAGAGATGCTGACAAACTAGATAATTTTAGAGTCAATAGAGATGAAAGAATTGAAGAACTTTCTCCAGGAAAAATATCTAAAATAGATGAGCTAAATAATTCATTAATTTCAGATAAAGTTTATGAAAGTGTTTTAAAAAATGAATGTGTTGATGTTCATGATAGAGTTTATCCACTTGATTATTGGATATGTTTGCTAGCTTATGTATTTGATATAAACTTTAAAGAAACATTTGAAGTAATTAAAGAAAATAATTATATAAATGTTTTAGTGGATAAATTTAATTATTCAAATGAAGAAACTTTAGAAAAAATGGAAAATATAAGAAATATAATCAATGATTATATTGAAATAAAAATAGGCAGATAAAAAGAAAAATGAGGATTGTAAATAGGAGGTCATAATAAATGAACATTGACGAAGAAATAAGCAGTTTTAAATCAATGATAAATAGCTATAAATTGACTAGTTTGATAATAGCAGCAAATAATATAGGAATCTTTAAATGCCTTAATGAGAAAGCAAAAGGTTTAGATCAAATAGCAAAAGAAATAAGAATCTCTAGTAATAGAATCGAGCCTATTTTAAATGGATTAGTATTTAATAAAGTTATAAATAAAAATGAAATTGGATATTATTTAGATAAATACAAAGATGTATTATTAAATGATTCAAAATATAATCAAACAGGATATATTGATTTTGCTCAAACTGTAATACAAAAGTATAACAATTTAACAAATGCAATAAAAGATAATAATTTTTCATTCAATAATTTTAAAAGTCTTACAGAAAATCAAGTTGAGAGCTTTATAAGTGGTATGCAAGCAAATGCGATACCACAAGCAGAATATATCTCAAATAATTATAATTTTGAAAATCATAATATATTAGATATTGGAGCCGGCGCAGGTACATATCTTATAACTGTAGCAAAGAAATATATGTCTGTTAAAGGAAAGATGATAGATTTGCCACAAGTATCAAAAATTCAAAATAGGAATATAGAAAATGAAAAATTACAAGATAGATTAGTTTCTATTTCATGTGATTATAATGAAAAACTCCCAAATGAAAGTTATGATGATGTATTTTTATTTGCAGTGATTCATCAAGAACCAACAGAAAAAGTAAAAAAACTATTAGATAGAATATATAATGTTTTAAAACCAAATGGTAGATTATTTTTAACAAGTTTTTTCTTAAATGATGATAAAATTAGTCCTGATTTTTCTGTTCAATTTGCAGTAGAAATGCTTGTAAATTCTAAAAATGGAAAAGTATATACTCATGGGGAAATAAAAAGTTTGCTTGAAGAAAGTAAATTTTTAAATATTGAGAGAATAGATGAAATTCCAGGGCCAGCAACTTTATATATAGCAAATAAGTAGGAAATAAATAATTTCAATCTTTTTTTAATAATTCTTTTATATAGTAAAATAAATAAAGAATAGAAAGGAAGATTTATATGAAAAAAATAACAAAAACACTTATTACTATTATGATTGTTTTAGTAGTAATAATAAATTATTCAAATGTATTTGCACAGCCACCAGAAAAACCAAGTGGAGAAATGCCAAGCTCAAATGGAGCAACTCCACCAGACAAGCCAGAAGGAAATGGAGAAAATCCAAAGGAAAATAGTGGAAGTAGCAATGTTTCACATACTGGTGAGACAGAAATTTCAAGTGATACCAGCAATAATGGAACAACATATTCTTCAACTACAGGATCTAAAAATTCATTATTAGTAACAGGAGGAAACTCTACTATTTCAAATCCAACAGTTACTAAATCAGGAGATTCAGATGGAGATAATTCAGACTTTTATGGAACAAATGCAGCTGTTTTAGTAAAAGAAGGAGCATTAAATATAAATGGTGGAACTGTTACAACAAATGGCTCACATGCAAATGGAGTATTTGCATATTCAAATGGTAAAATAAATATATCAGATACAAATATTAAAACAACAAGTAATAATTCAGGAGCAATAATGGTAACAGGTGGAGGAACTCTAACAGCAAATAATGTAACAGCTGAAACAGATGGAAATTCATCAGCTCCAATTAGAAGTGACAGAGGTGGAGGAACTCTAATAGTAAATGGAGGAAACTATACATCTCATGGAACCGGATCACCAGTTATATATTCAACAGCAGATATTACAGTAAATAATGCTACACTTACTTCAACAGCGTCAGAAGGAGTAGTAGTTGAAGGAAAAAATTCAGTAAATTTAAACAATGTTACAATGGAATCAACAAATACAAAATTAAATGGAAATTCTGAAACATACAAATCTATTTTTATTTACCAATCAATGTCTGGAGACGCAGATGTAGGAACATCATCATTTACAGCAAAAGATTCAAAAATAATAAATAATAAAGGTGAGATAATTTTTGTAACAAATACAAGTACAGTTATAGATTTAGAAAACAATGAAATAATAAACAATGATAAAGATGGAGCCTTTATAAAAATAGGTGCAGCTAAATGGGGAACTTCAGGAAAAAATGGTGGAGAAGTAGTTTTAAATGCTAAAAATCAAAAAATAGAAGGAGATATTTTAATAGATAATATTTCTACTTTAGATTTATCATTAAAGAATGAAAGTAGTTACTCAGGAACAATAAATAATGAAAATACAGCAAAAACAATAAATATTTCATTAGATAGTAGTTCAACTTTAACATTAACAGGTGATTCTTATATAACTGCTCTAAATAATGAAGTAACAGACAATAGTAATATAAATTTAAATGGATATACTTTATATGTTAATGGAACAGCTATAACATCAACAAATTATAAAGGTGCAAGCAATGAATCAAGTCAAAACAGCAATGTAGAAAACTCTGAAAAGAGTACACAAAATATTTTTGATGTAAAAAATGTATTTTTACCTATTATTACAGTTATAGTTATTATATGTGTTATAATTGTATACAAAAAAATAAAAAATAAATAAAAATATTAAGGAGGAAAAATGGAAGAAGATTTAAATTTAACTCAAGAGTGGGATAAAGTATTTCCAAAAAGCCAAAAGGTAAATCACAAAAAAGTAACTTTTAAAACCCATTTTGGAATAACACTTGTAGCAGATATGTATGAGCCAAAAGAATATGAAGGATTACTTCCTGCAATCGCAGTATGTGGACCTTTTGAAGCAGTAAAAGAACAAAGTTCAGGCCTATATGCACAAGAAATGGCATAAAGAGGCTTTTTAAGTATTGCATTTGACCCATCTTTTACAGGAGAAAGTGAAGGAACACCAAGATATATGAATTCTCCAGATATAAATGTAGAGGACTTTCAATCAGCTGTTGATTTTCTATCAAATTTAGAAAATGTTGATAGTGAGAAAATATCAATAATTGGTATATGTGGTTGGGGTGGAATGGCACTTCAAACAGCTTGTATCGATACAAGAATTAAAGTAACAATTGCATCTACTATGTATGATATGTCAAGAGTTTCTGGAAATGGTTATTTTGATAGCGAAAATAATGAAGAAGCAAGATATAAACAAAGAGTAGCTATAAATAAACAAAGAACAGAGGATTTTAAAACTGGAGAATATAAGCTTGGAGGAGGAGTAGTTGATCCATTACCAGAAGATAGCCCACAATTTGTTAAAGACTACCATGCTTATTATAAAACTCCTCGTGGTTATCATAAAAGAAGCTTAAATTCAAATGGAGGATGGTGTGTTACAGCAGGAACTTCACTAATGAATACAAGATTATTATATTATTCAAATGAAATAAGAAATGCAGTTATGATAGTACATGGAGACAAAGCTCATTCATATTACTTTGGCAAAGATGCATATGATAATATGATAAATAAAAGCAAATATACAGCAAACAAAGAATTTCTTTCAATTGAAGGAGCTTCACATTGTGATTTATATGATCAAAAAGACATAATACCATTTGATAAAATTGAAAAGTTTATTAGAAATAATATATAATATTGCAATATTTAAGGAATTTATTTATAGTTTAATCAAATAAAAAATGAAAGGAAAAAGTATATGTCAATCTATGATTATAAAGTAAAAAAAAGAAATGGAGAGGAAGTTTCAATTGAAAACTATAAAGGTAAAGTACTTCTAATTGTAAATACCGCAACAGGCTGTGGGTTTACACCACAATATGAAGGTTTAGAAAAACTATATAAAGAATATCATGATAAAGGTTTAGAAATTTTAGACTTTCCATGTAATCAATTTGGAAATCAAGCTCCAGGAAGTGATGACGAAATACATGAATTTTGTCAATTTAAGTATAATACTTCATTTGACCAATTTGCCAAAATAGATGTAAATGGAGAAAATGAAGAAGCCTTATATACATTTATAAAAAATAAAGCAAAAGAAGATATTATAGAAGGTATGAAAAATAAGATTGCAATGAAAGCAGTTGAAAAAATGAGTTCGACATGTAAAAAGGATGGAGATATAAAGTGGAATTTTACTAAATTCTTAGTAGATAAGGAAGGGAATGTAGTTGAAAGATATTATCCAACATACAAACCAGAAGATATGGAAGCAAAAATAAAAGAATTGATATAAAAAATAGAAAAAAAGATTAGCAGTTTTTGAATTTGCTAATCTTTTATTGTTAAGATATGTACTATTTCATCAATAACAAGATCTGTCATAATATTATAATCTAATTCTTTATGCTTATGATAAACAATTTCGTGGCATAGATTATCAATTAGTCCCATTACTATATGTACTTTTTCCTTTATATTAGGAGTATTAAAATTATTATTTATCAATATATTGGAAATTTTATTAGTCATTTCCATTTCTTTTTTATGGAAATGACTAGCTACATCTTTGTCAGAATGAGTCATTGCTGTAATCTCTTCATGAGCTATAGCTGATAGTTTATGGTTACTAATGTATTTTTGAATCATATTTTTAAAAATATTTGCAAGATTATCTTTAGTAAAATTTATATTTGGAATATTAAACATAGGGTAAAAAATATCATCTGCATATTTATTAAGGCCACTAAGAAAAATATCTCTTTTATCTTTAAAATACTGATAAACTATTCCTGTTGATACACCTGCTTTTTTTGCTATTTTTGATGTATTTGTATTGTAATATCCATCATGGCAAATTAAATCAAAACCTGCTTTTATAATTTTGTCTTTAGTTTCAATTGAACGTTTTTGAATAGGCTCTCTTATTTCAGTTTCGGACATATTATTAATCCTCCAAAAGTTATATTTTACTAATTATAACATATTAGATTAATAAGTCAATAAATGTGAAAAATATTTCATATTCTATTGACATTGTTTTTTTTAATATATATAATAAATGAAAATGTGATATACATTTCATATTTATATAGTGGAGGAGTTATGGAAAAAATAGTTGAATTAAAAGGTGTTAGTAAAGTCTATAATATAGGAGATAATAAATTTAAAGCATTAGATAATATAGACTTATCCTTAAATAAAGGCGAAATGATTGTTATTCTTGGACCATCTGGAGCTGGAAAATCTACATTATTAAATTTAATTGGAGGTATGGATACACCTACGAGTGGAAGCGTAGTTATAGATGGAGAAAATATTTCAAAATATAATGAAAATAAACTATCAAATTATAGAGCAGAAAATGTTGGATTTATTTTTCAATTTTATAACATTCTTCCTAGCTTAACAGTTAAAGAAAATGTTGATATTGTAAAAGATATTGTTAAAAATCCTATTAGTACAGAGGAGGCATTAAAGGGAGTAGGTTTATTGGAACATTCTAAGAAATTTCCAAATCAGTTATCAGGTGGAGAACAACAAAGAGTTAGTATAGCAAGAGCAATAGCTAAAAATCCGAAATTATTATTGTGTGATGAACCTACTGGAGCATTAGATTCAAATACAGGAATAGAAGTTTTAAAATTGTTAAGAAAACAGTGTAATGCTAACAATGGTTTAAATACCGTAGTAATTGTAACACATAATAGCTTGATAGCAGATATAGCAGATACAGTAGTTCATGTTAAAAACGGAAAGATAGAAAGTGTTATAACAAATAAAAATCCAAAGAAAATAGAAGATGTAAGTTGGTAGTCTTTAGCTAAAAAATTGTAAATGTTAATGGAAAGGAAAAAAGATATGTTAAATAAAAAAATACTTCGTGATATATGGAGAAATAAATCACAGTTTATAACCATATTTTTAATGGTATTTTTAGCAGTATTTGCATTTGCGGGTGTACATAGCTATATGGACGGGATGAAAGAAAGTAGTAAAAAATATTATGAAGACCAAAATCTACAAGATATATGGCTTACATCAGAAAATTTTAAACAAGAAGAATTAGAAAAGATAAAAAAAATAGATAATGTTAAAAATGTAGAAAGACAAATAACTATAAATGCAAATGTAATTGATTCAGAGAGATTTATCAATCCAGATAATAATAAACCTATTTCCGACCTTGTAATTGAGTGTAATTTTATAGAAACAAACGAAATAAATAAAATGTATGTTCTAGATGGAGAAAAATATTCAATTGAAAAAAATGGGTTATGGCTTGATTATTATTTAGCTAAAAAAATTGGAATAAAGGTTGGAGATGAATTAGAATTATCAATTGAGGGAAATAATTTTAAAGAAAAAGTTATTGGGTTGGTAGAAGTACCTGATCATGTTTATTTTATAAAAGATGAGAGTGCTATTTTCCCAGCACATAATGATTTTGGATTTGCTTTTATGTCTATAAATGAATTTCCAAAAAATTATATTTATGAAAAGGTTTTAGAAACAGATAAATTAAAAGATGCGGTGAAAAAGCTAAAAGATTTAAAAGATATGCTTTCAAAAAATGGAATAACAGATTATTCATCAATTCCAAGTATTATTACAAATCAAATTGATGGGATTGAAGATATTAATTTATCAAAAGCATTGCAATTAATAGATAACTATAAAGATAATAAAGGAGATTTTATAAAAGCATTAGATAAAAACTTTAGTATAAATGATGCACTTGTTTTTCCTTATGCAATTGTAGATGTAGATGATTTATCAAAAACTGTGGAAACAAGAAACGAAATTAAAAATAAAGTTGAAAACATTGTAACTGCTTCATTAAGAGATGATAATTTTTCATATGAAGGATATAAAAGAGAAGCCGAAGAAGGAGAAACATATTCAGGAGTTTTTTCAGGTTTGTTTGTTTTTATAGCAATTTTATCAGTTGTGACAACAATGAATAGATTTATAAAAAAAGAAAGAACTCAAATAGGAACTTTAAAAGCACTAGGAATAAAAAGAAGTAAAATAACAAGAATGTATGTAAATTATGGATTATTTATATCTATAATTGCTAGCATTTTAGGAATAATACTTGGAAATCTTTTGATTGGAAACTTCTTTTTAGAAATGGAAATGGAGTATTATGAAATTCCATATTATAGCATAGTTACAATTCCGTTAGTTTATGAGGTAGCTGTGGGAATAGTCATAATTATAACTGCTGTTACTTATTTATCTTGTAGAAAAATACTAAAAGAGCCAGCAGCTACAGCTTTAAGGATTGAAAGACCAAAAGTTAAAGTGAAAGAAAATAGTTTTACTACAAAAAAAATATTTAGTAAAATGTCTTTATCTACTAAATGGAATATTCGTGATATTGTAAGGTCAAAGGCAAGGACATTAATGGCTGTAGTTGGAATTGCAGGATGTACAATGCTTGTTGTTACTGCATTTGGAATGTTTGACTCAATGAAATCTTATGTTTCATGGGAATTTGGTGTGATTAATAATTTTGAATATAAGTTAAGTTTATCAACTGATTATACAGATAGCCAGTATGATGAAATAATTTCAAAATATGGAAACAATACATCAAAAACAATACCAATAGAATTTAAGAATAATGAGGAATTATTTATAAAACCTTTAACTATAAATGATTCAAATGGTTTATTACAAGTTACTGACCATAATAGGATACCTTTTACAATGAAAAATGATGGATTATATATAACAGAAAAAATGGCACAAATAAATAATCTAAAAGTTGGAGATACCGTAGAATGGCATATAATAGGTTCTGATAACTGGTATAATACAAAGATTACAGGATTAAATAGAGACCCTCAAGCACAGCAATTTAATTGTACAAAAATATTTTTTGATACACTGTCTGAAGAATACAAAGCAGATAGTGTGTATACAAATAGCGATTTAAGCAACATTAAAGAAATTGCTGGTGTAAATACTATTCAAACAAAAAAGAATCTAGAAGATGGAATGAATAGCATGCTAAATATGATGTATTCTTTAATATTTGTGCTTATTGCAGTTTCAATTATACTTGCTGTTGTAATAATTTATAATTTAGGTATAATGTCATTTACAGAAAAAGAATATCAATTTGCAACATTAAAAGTTTTAGGATATAAAGATAAGCAAATAAAGAAAATATTTGTTAAACAAAATATTTGGATTGGTATTTTTGCAATTGTAATTGCATTACCTTTAGGAAATCTTATGACAGATTTTATTTTTAAAAATGCTATTGGAGATAGTTATGATTTTGAAGCTAAAATAAAATACACAACATTTCTATTATCTAGTATAGGCACATTTATAGTAGTTTATATAGTTAATCAATTTTTAGCAAGAAAAATAAAAAAAATAGATATGGTATCTAGCTTAAAAGGAAACGAATAGTATAAAAAAATATGAGCAAATAAATGTGAAGGAATAGAATAAATGTAGACACAAATTATGTGTTTACATTTATTTTTTGTTATAATTTATGTGATTGAAAATTAACACATTTTAATATATAATTCATATACTAAATTATAATAAATGTGATACTTAAAAGATATATTTATAATAGTTTAAAATTAATGGAGAAAAAATATGTTAGAAGACAAGATTAATATATTTAAAGATTGGATAGAAAAAAGTAATAATATAGTATTTTTTGGAGGAGCTGGTGTTTCAACAGAAAGTGGAATTCCGGATTTTCGTAGCAAAGATGGGTTATATAATCAAAAATATAAATACCCACCAGAAGAAATTCTAAGCCATACATTTTTTATGAATAATACAGAAGAGTTTTATAAATTTTATAAAGAAAAAATGAATTCATTAAATTATAATCCAAATATCACTCATATGAAGCTTGTAGAACTTGAAAAAAAAGGAAAACTAAATGCTGTAATAACACAAAATATTGATGGTTTACATCAAAAAGCAGGTTCTAAAACTGTATATGAATTGCATGGAAGTGTATTAAGAAATTATTGTATGAAGTGTGGGAAATTTTATGATGGAGAATTTATATTTAAATGTAAAGAAATACCTAAATGCTCTTGTGGAGGAATAATAAAGCCAGATGTAGTTCTTTATGAAGAAGGTCTAAATGATGAAACAATAAAAAATTCAATTTATGCTATAGCAAATGCAGATATGTTAATTGTAGGTGGAACATCTTTAACAGTACAGCCAGCTGCAAGTTTAATTAATTATTACACAGGAGATAAATTAGTTTTAATAAATAGAGATTCAACATTATATGATAATAGAGCAGACTTAGTAATAAATGATTCATTAGGAAAGGTATTTGAACAAATATAAAAAAATTAATTAATAATATTGGAGGATAGACTTAATGAGTGAGAAAAATAAAAGAGAAAAAATAGTAATAAAAACAAGTATAATAGGAATATTAGTAAATATAATTCTTGCTGGATTTAAAGCATTTGTTGGAGTTTTATCTAATTCAATAGCAATTATATCTGATGCTATAAATAATTTAAGTGATGCATTATCAAGCATTATTACTATAATTGGAACAAAACTTGCTGGAAAAGCGCCAGATAAAAAACATCCATATGGATATGGTAGAATTGAATATATGACATCACTAGTGGTATCAGAGATAGTCCTTTATGCAGGAATAAAGGCTTTCGTAGAATCTGCGAAAAAAATTATTCATCCTGAAGACGTAGATTATAGTGCTATAACATTAATAATAATTGTAGCAGGTATAATTGTAAAATCTCTTTTAGGTTTATTCGTTAAGAAAAAGGGGAAAGATGTAAATTCAGATTCACTAGTTGCAAGTGGCACAGATAGTTTTAATGACGCAATCTTATCAGTTTCAGTTTTAGCAACTACAATTATATATATGATATTTCATATAAACTTAGAAGCATATGTAGGTGTTCTATTATCTGCATATATTATAAAATCTGGAATAGATCTTATTAAAGAGGCAGTTGACAATATGTTGGAAACGAGAGTAGAGAGCCAGTTATCTAAAAAAATAAAAAAAGAGGTATTAAAGGAAAAAGAAGTTCAAGGAGCTTTTGATTTAGTATTAAACAATTATGGACCTGATAAGTATTTAGGTTCTATACATATAGAAATACCAGATACTTTATCTGTTGCAGAAGTTGATAAGATTTCTAGAAGAATATCTAAAAATGTTATGAATAATTATGGAGTAATTTTACATACAATAGGTGTGTATTCTATAAATACACAGGATGAAAAAATAATAGCCATTAAAGATGACATAAGAAATATTGTCTTCTCACATGAGGGAGTTTTACAAATGCATGGCTTTTACTATGATGAAGAAGACCATACTATTAGTTTAGACATTATAATTGATTTTAGTGTTAAAGATAGAGAAGGATTATTTAAACATATTTATGATGAAATTCAGGATAAGTATAAAGAATATAAGGTAAATATAATACTTGATGTTGACAGTAGTGACTAAAATATATTGTAAACTAAAGGATTTATAGTAGGTAATTAGTTGAAATTATACAGTAATTAGTGTATAATTCAGCTAATTATTTTTTTAAGGGAGGTATATTATGAGTAAAATATTAGTATGTTATTTTTCTGCAAGTGGAGTTACAAAAGGGGTAGCCGTCAAGATTGCAAATGTAGTCAATGGAGATTTATTTGAAATTGAACCAGTGGATAAATATACCCAAGCTGATTTAGATTGGACTAATAAACAAAGTAGAAGCTCAATAGAAATGAATGATAGATCATTTAGACCACCTGTATTAAAAAAAGTAGATAATATAAATGAATATGATACTGTTGTAATTGGATTTCCTGTTTGGTGGTATACAGCCCCTACAATAGTAAATACTTTTATTGAAGAAAATAATTTAGAAGGTAAGAATATATATGTATTTGTAACTAGTGGAAGTTCTGGATATGAAGGAAGTTTTAATGATTTAAAAAATTCATATCCAAATTTAAGATTTATAAGTGGTAGAAGATTTAATGGAAGAGAATCTTTTGAAGAATACAAAAATTGGATGATTGGTTTTAACAATGGAGGTGATTAAAATAAGTCATAGCTTTAGTGTAGTTTTTATTTTAATTATAGTATTATTAATTATTAGATTAGAAAAAAATAATTATATTTTTATTTCAAAAATTATAAAAAGAAAAAATAAGGGGGAGAAAAGAATTATGCCAAAAGAATTAATTCAAGAATTTATAGGAAAAGTATGTGCTATAACACTATTTAATGAAAGCTCAGGGATTAAAGGAAAAATAATGTCTGTAGAAGATAATTGGATAAAAGTAATAGAAAATGGTACAAGTAGACTAGTAAATGGAGATATGATTAGAGATATAAAAATAATGCCAGAAAAATATCAAAAATAAAAGGAGAAAAACTAAATGGAAAGAGAAGAAGCAATAAAATTATTAAAAAAATATAATAAAGAAGAATTTCATATAAGACATGCATTTACTGTAGAGCAAGTAATGAGGTATTTTGCAAAGAAAAATGGAGAAGATGAAGATTTTTGGGGAATAGTTGGATTATTACATGATATTGATTATGAAATGTATCCAGAAGAACACTGTAAAAAAGCACCTGAATTATTAAAAGAAATAAATGCTGATGAAAAAACAATTCATGCAATATGTAGTCATGCTTATGGAATATGTTCAGATGTTGAGCCAGAAGATGAAATGGAAAAATTATTATTTGCTGCAGATGAATTAACAGGATTAATTTGGGCTGCAGCTAAAATGAGACCATCAAAAAGCACCAAAGATATGGAACTTAAAAGCTTAAAGAAAAAGTATAAAGATAAAAAATTCGCTGCTGGTTGTTCAAGAGATACAATAAGTAAAGGTGCAGAACAATTAGGATGGGAATTAGATACTTTATTAGAAGAAACTTTAAAAGCAATGCAAGAGTCAGAAGATGAGATTACTAAAAATTTAGAAAAATATTGTTAAAAAATATAAATTTTTTAACAAGAAAATGGAGTAAAAATGAACATAGAAACCGTTTTTTTAAAAGCAACAGATGGAGTAAGTTTAACAGGGGTATTATATAAAACCAATAAAAATACTAAAAAAGTCATGATAGCTGTTCATGGAATGGCAACAGGTTGTATAAGAAAGAGATATGAAGCAATAGCAAAGAAAATAGGGGAAAACAACATAGATTTGCTAGTATTTAATAACAGAGGACATGGAATAGTAAATAATATAAAAAGAAAAAACAAAGTAAATGCTGAATTAGCAGGATCAGCTTATGAAGAAATAACAGAGTGTTATGAGGACATTTCGGGAGCCATTAACTATGTTTTAAGTAAAGGATATACTGATATTTATCTAATGGGGCATAGTTTAGGAACTATAAAAATAATATATTTTTATAACAAAATGTTAAAAGAAAACAAGGAGCTTAAATCAAATATAAAAGCTGTAATATTATTATCATTAGTTGATCTTCCTTTATTAATTAAGTTCTATTTAAGAGATAAATATCAAGATACAATAAATTTTGCTAAAAAAATGAAAAATGAGAATAAAGAAATGTTATTACTACAAAATGAAAGCTTTATGTATCCACTAAGTGTTAAGAATTTTTTAAGATATTCTATTGAAAATGATGATATTGATTTTGCAAGATTTTCAGATGAAAAGTATGAATTTAGAGAAATTAATAAAATTAAAGTTCCTCTATTTATGAGATGGGGAAACAGTAAAGAATTAATAATTCAAAAAGCAGAAGATTTGTGTGAGTTTTTAAAAACTAAAATTAATAATCCAAATTTAGATATTGGATATATTGATGGCGCAAATCATAATTATAAAAATAAAGAAAAAGAATTAGCTGAAGAAATAGCAAGTTTTTTAGAAAAACAATAAAGAATTAAAAAAGGTAATGGATTGAAAAAATAGTCTTTCATTCTTATATATGTCCATAAGCGAATTAAGAAGGGAATTATAGTAAAGTGATAAATATACTATTATGTGGAAATGACAAGGTATTTGATGGAGCATTAACAGAGCTAATATCTATAACAAACAGAACAAAAGATGCTATTCACTGTTATATATATACAGCAAATCTTACAAGGATTAAGCCAGAATACGCGGAAATATCAGACAATAAAATAGATTTTCTAAACGAAGTAATTAAAACTAAAAATGAAAATAACTTTGTAGAAAAGGTAGATGTAACGCAAATTTATGAAAAAGAATTAGGAAAATCTATAAACGAAAAAACAAGTTATACACCATATGCTATGCTTAGATTACTGGCTGATTTAGTGCCAAATATGCCAGACAAATTACTATATTTAGATATAGATATGATGGCAGCAGGAGATATTTCGGAATTATACAACAAAGACATATCAGAATACGAATATGCAGCAGCAAAGGAATTTATGGGAAAATTTTTTGTAAAATGGGATTATATCAATTCAGGTATGTTATTACTTAATCTGGAAAAAATTAAACAAACAAAATTATTTGAAAAAGCAAGAAATTTAGTAAAAAGTAAAAAGATGATATGTGTAGATCAAGATGCTATATACAAATCAACTACCCAAAAGCTAATCTTACCAAGAATATATAATGAGCAAATAAGGTTTAACAAAAGAGATACAGTAATTTGCCATTTTTGCAAAAGATTATTATGGTATCCCTATCCAAAAATAAGAAATATAAAACAATGGCAAGTTGAAGAAGTACATAAAATTTTAAGATGTCATGCTTTTGATTCTGATTTAGAAGAATATCAAATATGGAAGAATAAAAGTGATGCTAAATTGTATAAATAATTAGAGAAAGGAAGATTTTATGAAATTAGGATATTTGGGACCTAAAGGGACTTTTTCATATGAAGCAGCAATCAAATATAATTCTGATATGGAATATGTAGAATATAAAACTCTATATGAAACAGTTAATGCTATTGTAAACAATGAAGTAGATGAAATAATAGTACCAATTGAAAATTCACTTCAAGGTGGAGTAAGAGATGTACTAGATTCAATAATTGAAACTGAAAATATTTTTATAAAAAAAGAATTGATATTAAAAATAAATCAAAATTTACTAGTAAGTAAAGAAACAAAAAAAGAAAATATACATACAATTTATTCTCACCCACAAGCACTAGCACAATGTAAAAAATACTTATTAGAGAATTTTAAAAATGTAAATTTAATAGAAGTAGCATCAACCGCACTTTCTGCAAAAGAAATAATTGGAAAAGCAGAAGTTGCAGCAATTGCAAATAAAGCTTGTGCAACTGAATATGGATTGACTTTGTTAGATGAAAATATTCAAGACAATGATTTTAATGAAACTAAATTTTGGGTATTATCAAGAGAAAAAAATATTGCGGGGAAAAAAATGAGTATGGTTTTTTCTACAAAAAATACTCCAGGAGCATTATACAAAGTATTAAGAATTTTTTATAGTTATGATATTAATTTAACAAAGATAGAATCAAGGCCAGCTAAAACTGTTCTTGGAGAATACATTTTTTTAATAGATTTAGAGATAAACAAATACATTGAAACTGCTCTAAAAGATTTAAAAGAAGAATGTAAATACATCAAAATATTGGGTATATACTAAAAGGGGGATAATTAAATGGTATCAAAATCAATGGAGAATTTAGTAAAAAACAGTAGTACAATAAGACAGATGTTTGAAGAAGGAAATAATTTAATAAAAAAATATGGAAAAGAAAATGTTTTTGATTTTAGCATAGGAAATCCATCTGTTAATCCGCCAAAAGAATTAAATTCATCAATTAAAGAGATTGTTGATAATACAGATAGTAAAGAATTACATGGATATATGTCTAATGCGGGATATGAGGATGTAAGAATAAATGTAGCTAATTATTTAAATAATGAGTTTAATACTAGTTTCAATAAACAAAATATTATTATGTGTTGTGGTGCTGCAGCAGGATTAAATATTATATTAAAATCTATATTAAATCCAGATGATGAAGTTATAATATTTAAGCCATATTTTATGGAATATAGAAATTATATATCAAATTATAATGGTAAAATTGTTGAAATTGAGGCATTAGAAGATTTTACACCAAACTTAGAAGATTTAAAAAATAAGATAAATGAAAAAACTAAAGCTATTATTATTAATAACCCTAATAATCCATCAGGGGTTTTATATAGTGAAGATATAATTAAATCTTTAAGTAATGTGTTATATAAAGCTCAAGAAAAATATAATCATGATATATTTTTAATTTCAGATGAGCCATATAGGGAAATTGTATTTGATGGAAAAAAAGCTCCATTTATTCCAAAATATTATAATAATAGTTTTATTGTATATTCATATAGTAAATCATTATCAATACCTGGAGAAAGAATTGGATATGTTATAGTTCCAGATGAAATAAATGATAAGGAAAATATATTTAATGCTATTTCTATTGCAAATAGAATACTAGGATTTATAAATGCACCTTCTTTAATGCAAAAAGTATTGAGTAAACTTTTAGGAAAAACATCAGATTTATCTGAATATGAGAAAAATAGAGATTTATTATATAATGGGCTAACAGATTTAGGATATACATGTATTAAACCACAAGGAACATTTTACTTATTCTTAAAATCACCGGTTGAAGATGAAAAAGAATTTATTGAAAAAGCTAAAAAATTCAATATTTTAATGGTACCAGGTTCTAGTTTTGCATGCCCAGGATATGTAAGAATTGCTTTTTGTGTTGAATATGAGATGATAAAAAGAGCTCTTCCAAAATTTAAAGAACTTGCTAAAGAGTTTAATTTGGGAGTTTGATTTAAATGATGGAAGTGACAATATTAAACAAAGAAAAAATAGTGTTATTTGTAAGTAAAAACGCAGATTATAATAAGGCTGAATCTATTGCAAAAAAATTAGATATTAATATGGTTTTTGAAGAATCTGAAAATATGAGTTTATATCTTAGATTTGATGAAAATGGACTAGCATTAGTTTCAAAAGATATGAAACTATATGGGGATTTTTCAAAAATGTGTAAAAGATTAAAAACAAATAATTTAAGAAATGAATTATTAGTAAAAGCAGCAAAAATTAAGGAAAAAAATAAGAATTTAAATGCAATAGATGCAACAGCAGGTTTAGGAGAAGATTCTTTTTTGCTCGCTGCTGCAGGATTTAATGTAAAACTCTATGAAAAAAATCCAATTATAGCAGCTTTATTAATTGATGCATTAGATAGAGCAAAAAATATGCCAGATTTAGCAAAAATAATAAATAAAATGGAAGTTATAGAAGAGGATAGTATTAATGCATTGAAAAATATTAATGAAAAAGTAGATGTAATATTACTAGATCCTATGTTTCCAGAAAGAACAAAAAGTGGATTAGTCAAGAAAAAATTTCAAATACTCCATGAAATCGAAACACCTTGTAATAATGAAGTAGAATTGATAAATGCAGCATTAGCTGTAAATACACATAAAGTAATTATAAAAAGACCTTTAAAAGGAGAGTATCTTGCAGGAATGAAACCAAGCTATTCGATTAAAGGAAAAGCAATTAGATATGATGTATGGAATAAAGGACGGTTAGAATATAGAACCGCCCTCTATTTTATTTCAATCAAATTATATAGGTGATAATTGATTGTTTTTCAATAGTATCATGAAATGTAGAATCATTAATGCACAAATTAAAACTCATATCATAATTTTCTTTATTTAAAATTACAATAACAATTCTATTATCAGGGTTTTTAAAAGATGTTATCTTAAGATTATCAGAGTATGTACTATTTGCAACTCTAACAGCATTAGGTAATATAAATCTGCTAAAATGACCAATATAATAATAAGAAAGCATTTTAAAATAATTATGATTATCTGAATCCATCATAATTGGACTATTGCATGGGTTTTTTATATGTGATGGCCCACCATTTTTATCAAGAAAAATGTTCCAATCTATAAATCCATTTGCGCCAGAATTTAAATCCCCAATAATTTCATTAGCATATTCATTAGCGTAAGGATTATTTAGGTTTAAACCTGAACAGCCTTCAGAATGTATAAGTAATTTATCAGGAAAAAATTCTTTGCAAAGTTTTATATTTTCAAAATGATTTCCTGTATACCAATGAAAAGCGACTCCAGAAACTATATTTTTTAATTGTTCATTACTAAATTCTTCATGAGCTCTATTAAAGAGTTTTTCTTTGTTGTGATCATAAATTAGAATTTTTGTGCTTATATTTTGAAATTCAAATTCAGGAAATAAATAATTTACTATAAAGTCAGATTCTTCTTGTGGAGAATATAAACAAGATTCCCAACGCTGAATAGCATTTGGTTCATTTTGAATAGTTATATAATCAATATTTATTCCTAAATCACTGTATGATTTAATATATTTTGCTAAATATTTTGCATATGTTGATTTATATTTATCTAAAAGTTTTCCTCCTAATATTGATATTTTTGTGTTTTTCATAAATTTTGGAGGACTCCAAGGAGATGCTAAAAATTTAATATTTGGATTTATATTTAAAGCATCTTTTATTAATGGAATAGTATATTTTAAATCGGGCTCTATTGAAAAGTCAGATAGATCATGTTTGTGAGAATAAGAATAACTGTTAAGTGAAAAGTCACAACTACCTATTGTTAATCTGCATAAAGAATAATTATTTTCTGAAAAATAATCATGTAAGAATTTTTGTTTTTTTTCATCAGAAAGTAAACTATAGTTATATGCTGAAGCTTCTGTTATAGCACCTCCAAAGCCTATAAGAGTTTGATATGTTACACTTGGATATATATTAATTACTTCATTTTCTATTTTGGAACTGTATTTTTTATCACTTAATTCAGTTTGATAATAATACATGTTTTTATCTTTATTTGTTACAAATTTCAAAATTTTCATAATAATACATTAAATCCTTTCTGGAAATAGGGATGGTTCTCTTTTCCAAATTAAAAGAATAAATTATTAATTTATTGAATTATATCAAAATAGTTTAATTGATACAAGTAAATAAGCGATTACGATTGACATATACACAAAAAAAATATATTATATAAAAAATTTTAATGATAAAAATGACAATTATATTAAATAAATAATAATATATAACTATATAGATGGGAAGTGACTATAATAGAAACATATATTGACGATTTAAAAATAAATTATATAAAACAAGGAACTGGAAAAACAGTTCTTATTCTTCCAGGATGGGGGACAGTACAAAATACTTATATTACATTAATTAGTTCTATATCAACTTATGCAAATGTTATGTATTTAGATATGCCAGGATTTGGAGAATCAGAGGAGCCAAAAGAAAGTTGGAACATAGATAATTACATTTCATTTATAAAAAAGTTTATTGAATCTCAGAATATTAAAGAACTTGATTTAATAGGACATTCAAATGGTGGAAGAATTATAATAAAACTAATGGGGCAAGAAAGTTTAAACTTTAAAGTAAATAAAATAATTCTTATTGGTAGTGCAGGGATTGTTCACAAAAAGAGTTTAAAAATAAAATTAAAAATAAGAACTTTTAAGTTTTGTAAAAAGTTTGCAGAATTAGGATTAGTAAAAAAGGTATTTCCAAATTTATTAGATAAGGTAAAAAAACATTTTGGATCTGATGATTATAAAAATGCTAGCCCAATTTTAAGATCTACAATGGTAAAATTAATTAATGAAGATGTAAGAGAATTTTTACCAAAAATAAATGTACCAACATTACTAATATGGGGGGAAAATGATACTGCAACTCCAATAGAAGATGCAGAACTTATGGAGAAAATGATTCCAGATGCTGGATTAATAAGAGTAAAAGGATGCTCTCACTATGTATTTTTAGAAAATCCATCATATGTAAATATTATTATAAAAAATTTTTTAACTGGAGGAAATGATGGGAACAATAATTAAAGTAGAATTTGTTGTTAATTTAGTTTTTCTATTATTATTCTATATGCATATGTTCCAACTAAATTCATATTTTATAAAAAAATATGCAAGATGGATAAAATCAAATAGTTCAAAAGTTATTATTAGGAGCGTAAGTGCATTAATACCTACGGTATTATTATTAATAAATAATAATATAACCAAAATAATAGCAGGAGTAATATTATTATTAATAATCTTTTTTAATATACCAAAAAAGAAAAGCAAAATACCTCTTAAATTTACTAAAAGAGTAATAAGAATGTTTATAACAATTTCAATAGTAGTTACTTTAATTTGTATATTTTTTAATCATTGTATTACATTTGGTATAATAAATGTTTTTGCTTTTTGCTTATGTGTTATTGCTCATATAATTAATTTTCCTATAGAATATACAGTAAAAAGCTATTATATTAATAGTGCAAAAAAGATATTAAAAAGCATGCCAGATTTAATGGTTATTGGTGTTACAGGAAGTTATGGAAAAACTAGTGTTAAAAATTTTTTAGTTAAAACATTAAGTGCAAAATATGAAGTTTTAACAACACCAAAAAATTATAATACTACAATGGGAGTTGTAAAAACTATAAGAGAAGAGTTAAAACCAATACATCAGATTTTTGTTTGTGAAATGGGAGCAACAAAATTAGGAGATATTAAAGAAATATGTGATCTTGTACATCCTAAACTTGGAATTATAACATCTATTGGTCCACAACACTTAGAAAGCTTTAAATCAATTGATAATATAATAAAAACAAAATTTGAATTATATGATTCTGTAAACAAAAATGGTGGAATTACATTTTTAAATTATGATAACGAATATTTAGCAAAGCAAAATAGACCAAACACTAAGAGTTATGGTATTAATAATGAAAATTTAGATTATAATGCATGTAATTTAAAATCATCTTCTAGAGGATTATCTTTTACAATGGATAATGTTGATTTTAAAACAAAACTAATTGGAAAGCATAATATAGTAAATATTACTGCAGCAATCGCAGTTGCAAATTATTTAGATATTCCATTAAACAGGTTAGTACCTCGCGTTAGAGAAATAAATAGTGTAGAACATAGATTACAATTAATACCTAAAGGAAATTTAAATATAATAGATGATGCATATAATTCAAACCCTGTAAGTTCAAAAGCTGCAATAGATACATTATCAGAATTCGAAGGAATAAAAGTAATTGTTACTCCTGGATTAATAGAGCTTGGAGGAGAAAGTGAAAAATATAATTTTGAGTTTGGAGAATACATGGCAGATGTTTGTGATTATATTTTTATTGTAAATAGTACAGTATCTAAATTTGTTTTAAATGGAATTAATTCAAAACAATTTGAAAAAGATAAAGTATTTACAGTAAATAGCCCACAGGAAGCGGTAAGAAAAGTTACAGAGATGAATCTAAATAACCAAATTACTATTTTATTAGAAAATGATTTGCCAGATAATTATAATATGTGATATATTAAGCATATAATTAAATGAAATATATTAAATAAAGGTTTATAGGTAACCATTAAAACCTAAATATATTATACAAGGAATGATTTATAAATGAGAATTAAAGTAGGAGTTTTTTTTGGTGGAAAAAGTGTAGAACATGAAGTTTCTATAATTACTGCAATTCAAGCAATTGAAAATATTGATAAAGGCAAATATGATGTTGTTCCAGTTTATATTACAAAAGATAATAAAATGTATACTGGAAGCTTAATAGGAGATATATCATGTTATAAAAACATAGATAATTTACTTAAAAATAGTACTCAAATAATGCTTGCTCAAAAAGATAATAAAGTAGAACTATTAAGATGTGATAAAAAGATGTTTCAAAATGATACATTAGATTATATTGATGTAGCTTTTCCAATAGTACATGGTACGAATGTTGAAGATGGTACATTACAAGGATTTTTAAAAATGTTTAATTTACCTTATGTTGGATGTGATGTTATTTCATCAAGTGTTGGAATGGATAAATATGTTTGTAAATGTGTTTTAAAAGATAATGACATTCCAGTTTTAGAATGTAAATGTATTAGTAGTAAAGATTATAATGAAAACTCAGATAATGTAATAGATGAAGTTGAAAAGAATTTTTCTTATCCAGTAATTGTTAAACCTATCAATTTGGGCTCTAGTGTAGGAATAAAAATAGCTAAAAATAAAGAAGAATTAATAGATGCTATAGAAAATGCATTCACATATTCAAGAAAAATATTGGTTGAAAGAGCTATTAAAAATTTAAAGGAAGTAAATTGCTCTGTAGTTGGAGATTATGAATCTGCAAAAGCTTCTGAATGTGAAGAACCAATTAAAACTGATGAAATACTAAGCTATGAAAATAAATACATTTCTGGAGGAAAAAAGACAGGTGGAATTAAGGCTGGAGGAACAAAACATATGAATGCAGGTGGATTGAAACTTCCAGCAGATATTTCAGCAGATGTAAAATCTAAAATTCAAGATTTAGCATTAAAAACATTTAAGGTTTTAGGTTGTTCAGGAGTTATTCGTATTGATTTTATGATAGATCAAGATACAAATGAAATATTTGTTAATGAATTAAACACAATACCAGGTTCTTTATCATTCCATTTATGGAAAGCAACAAATTTACCATATACAGAATTATTAGATGAATTAATAAATTTAGCTTTAAAAAGACATAGAGAAGAAAAAAATATTACGTATTCTTTTGACACAAATATATTATCAGGAGTATCAATGAATAGCCTTAAAGGTGTAAAAGGCGGAAGTAAACTAAAATAGCTGAAATTAATATAATAAAATAAATAATGGGCAATTGTTTTATCTTGTCCATTTTTAAATTTTATTATTTAAAATCAGCATAAACTATACAAGGATTAGGATTAAAAATGGAATTTAGTAAAATAATTAAAGAAAATTTAATGAGAATAGTGATAGCTGAAGTAAATGAGGCAATAAAAGAAGGAAATTCACCTTTTGCAGCAATACTGGTTGATGAAAAGGGAAACATAATAGAAAAAGCACATAATACTGCAAAATCAATGTGCAATCCAGTTTTACATGCAGAGATTAATTTAATTACAAATGCTTGTAAAAAGTTAAATACAAGAGATTTATCAAATTATTGTATTATATCAAATGCATGGAGCTGTAGTATGTGTATGTCAGCTTGTATTAAAGCGAAAATACAAAATTTTATATATGGTGCACCAAGTGAGGGAGATATGAATCCTAATATTACAATATTTGATATTCAAGAGAAAACAACAACAGATTTAAATATTCAAACAGGAATATTAGAAGATGAATGTAAAGTCCAAATTGATAATGCCAGAAGAATAAATAAAAAATAATTAAAACAAGTAAATTCATTATTTATTCCAATTATATGAAAATATGAATATTTATATAAAAATCCAAATAAAGAGGAGACTTTAATATATGAGTATTATATATTCAATTATTATTTTTTTTATTTCAAATATATATATATTAAATAAACAGTTTAATATAAGAATATTTATACCAATTATGATAATAGTATTTCTGATTGTTAATCTATTTCCTACTATTGGTATGAAAAAAATAAAGGATAAAAAATTAGAGAGTATTAGAAAAGCTTATACTCTTTTAGAAGTGTTTTTAATATCGAGTATAATGTCAATTATATTTCTTTTATTGCAAATATTTCTATGGAAAATAGAAAATAAAACAATTTGGATAAATGTATTATTTGTAGTAATTCAAGAATTTTTTATGTTTTGGAATGGTATGATTAGACTTTATATTTTTTCAGGGCAATTAGGTATAAAGTATAGAGTTATAGGGGCTATATGTGGAATGATTCCTGTAATTAATGTGATTATTTTGAGAAAAATGATTACAATTGCAAGGAAAGAAGTACAATTTGAAAATAATAAATATATATTAAATGAAGAAAGGGAAGAAAAGCAAATATGTAAAACAAAATACCCAATTTTGTTAGTACATGGAGTATTTTTTAGAGATTATAAATTTTTTGATTATTGGGGAAGAATACCTAAAGAACTAACCAAAAATGGAGCTACTTGTTTCTATGGGAATCATTCGTCTGCAATTTCAATAGAAGATTCTGGAAAAGAACTAGCAAACAGAATTAAACAAATTGTTGAGGAAACTGGACGTGAAAAAGTTAATATTATCGCACATTCTAAAGGAGGATTAGATTGTAGATATGCTATTTCTGAATGTAATATAGAGAATAATGTGGCATCATTAACAATGATAAATACTCCAAATAGAGGATGTGAGTTTGCAGATTATTTATTAACAAAAATACCTAAAAAAGTTGTAGATTCAATTGCAAAAAAATATAATTCAACTTTAAAGCATCTAGGAGATACAAATCCGGATTTTATAAATGCAACGAAAGATTTAACTAGTAGTTATTGTAAAGAACTAAATGAAAAATTAAGAAAAAGTGACAAAGTATTTTATCAATCTATAGGAACAAAATTAATAAAGAGTAATAGTGCAAGATTTCCACTTAATATGACATCAAGATTTGTAAAATTATTTGATGGTGATAATGATGGTCTAGTTGGAGAAAAATCTTTTGAGTATGGAGATAAATATGTTTTTGTTATTCCAAAAGGAAAACGAGGAATATCACATGGAGATATAATAGATTTAAACAGAGAAAATATTGATGGATTTGATGTTAGAGAATTCTATGTTAATCTTGTTAGTGATCTTAAAGATAGAGGGTTTTAGTATAGTATTAATAATAAAAAACAACACACCAATACGAATAGAAAAGATCAATAGCTTTACTATTGATCTTTACTCTATTCATTTATAATAATTACCTTTTTAATTTATTATTTTTTTCTTTTTCTTTTTCCAATTGCTTTAAACTCTTTTTAGGAGTTGGTAAATCTTCTGGCATAGTTCCACCATTTTTTGCAATTACTTCTCTAATATTTCTGCCAATTTTATAATGAGTTTTATTTGCTTCTATTTCTCCTTGAATATTATCTTTTCTCAACTTTTGCTCTGTTTGAGAAATCCTAAATAAATTGGCAATAAGCTCATCACTGCCCATATTATCTAAAATATCTTCTCTATATCGTAAGCCTTTTCTTTTGGCAATGTCATCAGCTGTTTCTCCATTATATAAACCCTTATAACCGCTATTGTGAAATCTATCAAAATTTTTAACTCCTGCTTTTTTTTGCTGTTTGATTAAGTGAATAATTACCTTTTCTAGTTAGATTTCTTTGATAAAATCTCTTTTCATCTTCTGTTAGCATACTATACTCTTTTTCTGTAATTTCTTGTTTTCTTGTTTGAACTGCAAAATAAGTTTGAGCAAGAGCGATTACTTCTTTTCTACTATCCCCATTTTGGGCTATTACGTAGCAAGCATAACGAGTTAACTTATAATCTTGTATAAGTTCTTCTTTTCCTTTTCCAGAAATTATTGGCTTACTAACGTCAGTAAAGCAATCTTTTATTGAAATACCGCTATTTTCACAAGTAATCTTTGCCTTTTCAATGATTCTTTCAAAATTTTGCCATTTTGAATACTGTAAAATAAGCATAAGTTCTCTAGCATACCAAAATTCTATTCCATTTTCATTTGTGTGCTTAATTTCTTCAAATTTTTTGTTATAAAATTCTTCAATTTCTTGTTTCATAAGAACACATCCTTTTATATAAGATTTAGTCCTCAATACATTTACTTTTGCAAATTAAGCTACATTTATTATTAAGTGAACTATTGTTTGTATCATACAATGCATTTAAATATTTGTCAATAGTTTTAAGAATAAAAAAAAAACAGATAAGAAATTATCTGTTTTTTTGGCTGGACTGGCTAGATTCGAACTAGCGCATGCCAGAGTCAAAGTCTGGTGCCTTACCGCTTGGCTACAGTCCAATATATAAATATAAAAAATAGTGGAAAATAAATGGGGTGGAAGATGAGACTCGAACTCACGACCTCCAGTGCCACAAACTGGCGCTCTAACCAACTGCGCTACATCCACCATAAAAGAATTGGTGGCTTCAACTGGAATTGAACCAGTGACACAAGGATTTTCAGTCCTCTGCTCTACCAACTGAGCTATGAAGCCATAAACAATAAAAAAATGGCGACCTGGAACGGGCTCGAACCGTCGACCTCCGCCGTGACAGGGCGGCATTCTAACCAACTGAACTACCAGGCCGTATATATAAATGGTGGTCGCTATAGGGCTCGAACCTATGACCCCCTGCTTGTAAGGCAGATGCTCTACCAGCTGAGCTAAGCGACCATTTCTTTTAACGTTAACTAGTATACTATGTTTTTTAGAGGTTGTCAATACTTTTTTAAAAATTTTGTATTTTTTTCTAATAATTGAACAAACTAGTAAAAATAAATATGAAAGGAATTTGAAAAGATGAAAGACAATGATTTAAACATTTTAGATGAGGTAAATAAGGGAGCAACAATGGGGATGGACGCTATTGAATTTATTTCAAAAAAGGTAGGAGATCAAGAATTTAAAAATACCTTAGATGCAGAGTATAATCAATATAAAGACATTTCAAGAAGAGCAAACAATTTATATGACAATTATACAATAAAAAAAGAACCTCATGAATCAGGTGGAATGGAAAAAGTTATGACATGGTGGGGAATACAGATGAAGGCAATGAGTGATAAAAGTAATTCAAATTTATCAGAATTATTGATGAATGGAACTAATATGGGAATAATTGAAGGAAGAAGATTATTAAATCAGAATCCAGATATGAATCATGAAATAAGAAATCTTTTAGATGACTTTGTTAAAATGCAAGAAAATAGCGTAGAAAAGCTTAAAACATATTTATAAAATTTTATTGACTAAAGTAGTGTTTGATGTTAGAATGAAGCTATAAAAAAGATATAAGAAAGGGTAGTATTTATACTATTAAACAAACTAATGAATAATATAAAAAATATAGTAGAAATTTTAGGAATAAAAAAGCTAGTAATTATAATTGCAATAGTATTTACTGTAATTATTTTAATAATAGTAGGAGTTAAACATAAAAAAACAGAGAAATATCTTGTAGACATAGCTTCTTCTGATATTAAAACAGAAGAAAAAAATAATAATAATGAAATAATTGAAAATGCAATACAAGAAGAACAACCAGTAGCAGAAGAAATTGTTGAGGTTGAAGGAGATACAAGTTGGGATGAGCAAGATGTTGAAGACACTCAAGTAAAAGAAAAAGAAAAAAATCAACCTTCAAAGCAAAATACTGCAAAATATTACATAAAGATTAATTATACTGCAAATGTTGTTACAATATATTCAAAAGATGATTCTGGAAATTATACAATTCCTGTAAAAGCAATGGTATGTTCAACAGGTACAGCAACTCCAACTTCAGGTACATATAAAATGAGTTCAAAATATAGATGGCATTTATTAAATGGAGGAGTTTATGGCCAGTACTGCACACGAATTACAGGGCATATTCTATTTCATTCAGTTCCATATTCTAAAAATTCACCAGATTCTTTAAAATATGTTGCTTATGATAAACTTGGAACAAAAGCATCTGCCGGATGTATAAGACTAACTGTTGCAGATGCAATGTGGATTTATAATAATTGCGCAAGTGGAACTTATGTTGAATTTTATGGGTCATCCAATCCAGGACCTTTAGGTAAACCTGGATCACAAAAAATATCTTCTAATGTAGCGTGCAGAAACTGGGATCCAACAGATCCAGACCCAAATAATCCATGGAGAGGTAATAATGGATCTTCAAATACTCAAATAAAAAATGAACCACAAATTAATAATAATACCAAGAATAATACAAATAACAGTTCAAACAATAATTCAAATAATAATAACAATAATGAGCAATACAATAAAGATGATAAAAAAGATGAAGAAGAAAATAAAAATGAAGTACAAAATACAGTAAATGAAACAAATACAAATACAAATACTAATACTAATACTAATACTAATACAAATACTAACACTAACACTGTAAAACCAAGTGATAATACAAATAATAAAACAAATGATACAAATACAAGTTCAAACACAAATTCTACAACTAATACTAACTCAAGCAAAGACAATACATCAGTAAATAACACCAAAAAAGAAAATACATCATCAAATATTACTAAAGAAAACAGTATTTAAAAAAATATGAAAGTTAGAGGTGATAGCATGACTGATATTGAAATAGCAAGAAATACAAAATTAGAAGATATTAACAGTATAGGTAAAAAATGTGGATTAAAAGAAGATGAGATTGAAAATTATGGAAAATATAAGGCTAAGATTTCAGAAAAGGCATTTGAAAGACTAAAAGAAAACCAAGATGGAAAATTAATTTTAGTTACAGCTATGAACCCAACACCTTTAGGCGAAGGAAAAACAACAGTATCAATTGCAATTGCTGATGGATTAAGAAAGATTAATAAAAATGCTATATTAGCATTAAGAGAACCATCATTAGGACCAGTATTTGGTATGAAAGGTGGTGCGACAGGGGGAGGAAAAGTACAAATTGCTCCTATGGAAGATATAAATCTTCATTTTACTGGAGATTTACATGCTATAACAGCTGCAAATAACCTATTATCAGCAATGATTGATAATCATATTTACTTTGGTAATGAATTAGGAATTGAGAAGGTAACTTGGAAAAGATGTTTAGATTTAAATGATAGACAATTAAGAGTGGTTCAAACAGGATTATCAGGAGAAAAAAGAACAGTGCCAAGAGAAGATGGATTTGATATAACAGTTGCATCTGAAATTATGGCAATTTTTTGTTTAGCTACAGATATAAATGACTTAAGGAAAAAAATTGGAGATATAATAATTGGATACAATAAAGAGGGTAAACCTGTTTATGCAAGAGATTTAAAAGCAGATGGGGCAATGACAGTATTATTAAAAGATGCATTTAATCCTAATTTAGTTCAATCATTAGAACATACCCCTGCAATCGTTCATGGAGGACCATTTGCAAATATTGCTCATGGATGTAACTCAGTAAGGGCAACAAAAATGGCTTTAAAAATTGGTGATTATGTAATTACCGAAGCAGGATTTGGATCTGACCTAGGTGCTGAAAAGTTTTTAAATATAAAATGTAGAAAAATGGGAATTTCACCTGATGCAGTGGTAATTGTTTCAACTATAAAAGCGATTAAATACCATGGTGGAGCAGAGAAAGAAAAAGTATTAGAAAAAAATGATGAAGCATTATCAAAGGGAATGGCAAATTTATTTAAACATATATCAAATTTAAAAGATGAATTTGGGCTAAATGTAATTGTTGCAATAAACAAATATAATACAGATTTAGAGGAAGAAATAGAATTTGTTATAAATGAGCTTCAAAACAAAAACATAGAATATAGTTTAGTTGACGGATGGGCAAAAGGTGGAGAAGGTGCAATTGACATTGCTCAAAAATTAACAAAAATAGTTGAAAATGAAAAGAACTTTAGATATATATATGATGACAAAGATAGTATAAAAACAAAGATAGAAAAAGTTGCAACAAAAATTTATGGAGCAAATGGTGTAAAATATGAAGAATCTGCAGAAAAGAATATTGAATTATTAGAAAAATTAGGGAAAAGCGATTTACCAATTTGTATTGCAAAAACACAGTATTCTTTATCTGATGATGATAAAAACCTAGAGTGTAAAGAACCATTTACTATTACAGTTAGAGATGTAGGGCTAAAAAATGGAGCTGGTTTTATTGTAGTATATAGCGGAAAAATACTTACAATGCCAGGGTTACCAAAAGTTCCATCTGCAGAAAAAATATACATAAATGAAGATGGAAACATAGAAGGAATATTCTAAAATAATTTAGACTTGCTTTTAAAAAGTAGGTCTATTTTTTGCATAAAAAGTAAAAAGAATAAGATACTAAAATAAAAGGAGGCTTTTATGCAAAATATTGATTTTAGAACAGATTTAGCTTTAGAAAGAAGTGAAATTTACTTAAAAAAGAATCAAGCAAAACAAATAGATGGAGTAATTTCAAATGAAGAAATTGTAAATGAAAAAATAAAAATTACAAATGTTAAAATAACAAATTCAAATGGAGAAAAAACAATTGGTAAACCTATTGGAGATTATATTACAATTGATATAAAAAAATTAAAAATTTTTGACCAAGATGATATTGAAAGTGCATCAAATGTATTATCTGAAAAATTAAAATCATTAATTAAAAAACATGTATCAAATAAAGATGAAATACTAGTAGTAGGGCTTGGAAATGAATATGTAACACCTGATTCATTAGGACCCAAAGTAATAAGTGGGATTGATGTTACAAGACACATAATAAAATATTTACCACAATATATTGATAAAGATGCAAGATCTGTAAGTGCAGTTTCTCCCGGAGTGTTAGGAACTACTGGAATAGAAACGCTTGAAATTTTAGAAGGAATAATAAGTAAGACAAATCCAAAACTAATAATAGTAATTGATGCATTAGCATCTAGAAGTATAGAAAGAATAAGTAGTTCAATTCAGATTTCAGATACTCGGAATTGTGCCAGGAGCTGGTATAGGCAATACAAGAAAAGAGCTTTCTAAAAGAACTTTGGGAATACCTGTTATTGCACTTGGAGTTCCAACTGTTGTTGAAAGTGCGGTATTAGTTAATGATTGTTTGGAATTACTTATAGAAAAGTTACAACAAGATGCTGAATCAAATGAATATTTAAATAAACTTAAAAATGATAATAATTATGAAATTATAAAAGATACTTTAAATCCATATTCTTATAATATGATTGTAACTCCAAAAGAAATTGATGAATTAATAGAAAAGATGTCTGATATAGTTGCAAATGGAATAAATTTAAGTTTATAAAACGTAATTTTAAATTGACATTATAAACTATTTATGCTATTTTTAAAGAAGAAAAATTCATTTTTAAAGTTTACTATTAATACATTTAATAGTAAAAAGAAATGGAATGTAGTTTGAAAAATAATTACAATTTTGGCTGTGTCAAATTTCATTCAAAACGCGGTTACATACACAAAGTATGTGCCCTTGCCTTTTAAATAAAATTTTCCTTGCCAAAATTTAATTCTTTTCCAAACTATGTGTTCGTTAGAGAAAAAGGATGGAATCTATTATGAAAAAAATTATATTTAAAGGCTGTGGAACAGCAATAGCAACACCATTTAATGAAAATGGAGTAAATCTTGAAGAGTTTTCAAAGTTAGTAGAGAATCAAATTCAAGAGGGAGTAGATAGCATAATAGTTTGTGGTACAACAGGAGAAGCAGCAACTATGACAGAGCAAGAAAGATTACAAACAATAGAATGTGCTGTTAAAGTATCTAATGGAAGAGTCCCAATAATTGCAGGAACAGGTTCAAATAATACAAGAGCAGTTATTGAAATGAATAAAAAAGTGGAAGAATTAGGAGTAGATGGTGTTCTAGTTGTAACTCCATATTATAATAAAACAACTCAAAAAGGATTAATTGCTCATTATACTGAAATTGCAAAAAATACTGAATTACCAATTATATTATATAATGTACCTGGAAGAACAGGAGTAAACATTAAGCCAGAAACAGCTTTAGAGTTATCAAAAATTGAAAATATAGTAGCAATAAAAGAAGCAAGTGGAGATTTATCTCAAGTTGCAAAAATAGCAAATTTATGCAAAGATAATTTAAATATATATTCTGGAAATGATGATCAAATAATTCCAATATTATCTATTGGTGGAATAGGGGTAATCTCTGTTTTATCAAACATTAAACCTAAATATACACATCAAATGTGTGAAGAATTTTTTAATAAAAATACTGAAAAAGCAGCTCAAATGCAAATTGAAGCCATACCTCTTATAAATGTATTATTTTCAGAGGTTAATCCAATTCCTGTAAAAGAAGCATTAAATATTATAGGTTATAATTTTGGAATACCTCGTTTACCACTTATTAAGCTAGGTGAAGAAAATAAAAAAGTATTAAGTAAATGTATAGAAGAACTAAAATAGACATATTAATATTAATTACAGTACTAGGATCAAAGGGAGATAATAAAATTGATAAAGGATTTAAATAAAATACTTTCAGATAAAGAGTATATAGAAATAATTTCTGATTTATTAAATAATCAATTGGTATTGGAGATGAGAAAATATAGGCAACATCATAGAGTTACATGTTATGATCATTGTCTATATGTTTCGTACAATACATATTTAATTTGTAAAAAGCATAATCTAGATTATATATCAGCTGCAAGGGCTGGATTACTACATGATTTATTTTTATATGATTGGAGAAGAAGAGAAAATGGCAGAAAAGGATTACATGCTTTTACACATCCAACAGAAGCTTTAAAAAAAGCAAGTTCTATTACAAACTTAAATGATAAAGAAATAGATATAATAAAAAATCATATGTGGCCAGTTACTCCAAGGTTTCCAAAATATAAAGAAACTTACATAATAACACTTGTAGATAAATATTTTGCTGTAGTTGAAGGCTTTATAAAGAGTAATAATGAAATTAAAGAAATTGAAAAAGAAAAACACATTTATAAGAAAGGGATATATAATATATAGAATTTAATATATTTGAATAGGTAAAAATTATGATAGAAGTAATGATAAATGGTTGTGATGGCAAAATGGGAAGAGTAGTTTCAGAATTAGTAGAAAAAAATGAAAACATGATAGTAAAATGTGGTGTAGATATGGCTGATAATGGAGATACAAATTTTCCAGTATATACAGATTTAAGTCATATATCTGAAAAACCAGACGTGATAATAGATTTTTCAATTCCAGTAGCAACATTTAAAGTATTAGAATATGCCAAAACAAATAGTATACCAATAGTTATAGCTACAACTGGATTTTCAAAAGATGAAGAAGAGAAAATTAAAGAATATTCTAAATACATTCCAATTTTTAAATCTGCTAATATGTCATTTTCAATTAACTTATTCCAACACTTATTAAAAGAGATTGCACCAAAATTAGCAGATACAGATATTGAAATAGTAGAAACTCATCATAATAGAAAAATTGATGCACCAAGTGGAACAGCTCAAATGCTTGCAGATACAATAAATAATGCAATTGGAGGAGATAGAGTTTGTGAATATGATAGACATAGTAAGCATGAAAAAAGAAATCCAAAAGAAATAGGAATGTCATCTATTAGAGGTGGAAATATAGTTGGAGAACATTCTGTAATGTTTTTTGGAGAATCTGAAACATTTGAAATAAAACATACTTCATATTCAAGAAATGTATTTGCAGAGGGAGCTATTAAGGCAGCAAGTTTTATTGTTGGAAAAGAAAATGGATTTTACAACATGGATGACTTAGTTAATTAAAATTAGGATATAAATTAAGAATGAATTTAAGAAAAAAATCTTATTCATTCTTTTTTTGTATATTTATTAAAGTTTCTATCATAAAATGTCAAAAGTTGCGATGAAAAGTTACATAAAATATCAAAAAAACATTGACAAATGAAAAATAGCCTACTATACTAAATTTATAAATTATATAATTTTACAATATTTTTAGTTTTCATTCTAAAAATATATTTTTTCAAACAAGGGTTATAACTCATTTTGTTTTATTCTAAATTTTATTTTGAATTTCTAAAATTCCAAAATTAAAAAATCAAATAGGAGGGTGATAAGATTTAAAATCATTTAAAATATCCAAAATCAAATATGAAAAATAACAATTAAATACAAATTCTAAATTAAACTATAAAGGAGGAATGTATTAATAGTATACAAATGCCAAAAGAAGAAGAATTAAAAATAAAAATTCAAGAAAAAAATTTTAAAGAAATATTGGCAGATTTTATAAGAAATACAATTAATTTAGATTTAATAGATTTAAATGTAGTAAATTTAGAAAAACTAAATAGAATATCAGAATACAACTTTTGTGTAATTGATTTAATAGTAAAATTAAAAGATGCTAAAACTAAATCTATTTTTATAAAATTAACTGAAAAAGGAAAAATTAAAGAATCACTATTTTGTATATGTAATTTGTTTTACGAAAAAATAAATAATACAAATAAAGAATTTAAAAAAATAACAATATTAGAAGAAAAAAATACAAATAAATATATTAGTAAAGTATCTGTAAATATATCAAATCTTAAAACTGAAAATAAAATAAATTTAGAAATATATTTTATTGAGGTAGAAAAGTTTTTAAATAAAAAAATTAAAAAAAGATGGGAGGATTTTTTTGAAATAAATCAAATAATGATAATTGGTATTATAAACAGATAGTAATATATTTTATTTAAAAGTTAAAAAATATAAATAAAAGTATAAATATAAGAAAAAAATCAAGATGACATATTAAAAAAATGTCATCTTGATTATAATATTATATTTTATAATTATGTTTGATCTGGTTCAATTCCCAAATAAGGTAAAATTTCAGATAAAATATTTGAAACAACTGGAGCAGCTGTTTGACCACCTTGATGGCTAGAACCTTGTGGATCATATAATGTTACAAGAACTACTACTTGTGTATTTTCTATTGGTGATATAGCTGCAAAGGAAGTAGTATAACCTGCATTTGCATTTGCACTAGAAGGTTCAGATGTTCCAGATTTTCCACCAATTGAATATCCTGCAACTTGAGCTCTTTTTCCAGTTCCATCTGTAACAACAGATTTCATCATTGATTTAACATTTTCTGCAGTTTTAGTAGATAAAACTTGTCTAATAGGAACATTATTAAATTCTGTAGTTTCACCTGTATCTGTATTTGTCATAGATTTTACAATTTTGGGTTGCATAAGGTATCCATTATTTGCAATAGCACTAATAGCGGAGCACATCTGAAGAGGAGTTATTGTAAATCTTTGACCAAAAGACATGGTAGCAAGTTCAACAGAACGAACTTTACTTTGTTCAAAAAATATACCACTTGATTCTCCAGGTAATCCTACATTAGTTTTATTGAAGAAACCAAATGCATCGTAATATTTATATAAAGTTGCTGTACCAATACGGCGACCTAATTGCATAAATGATGGGTTACAAGAATCCATTAAAGCTTGTCTTAATGATTCACTTCCATGAGTAGAATAATTAGGTGCTTGATAATACCAACATCTTATAGGTGTTCCATTTATATTTTCTACACCATTACAGTAGAAATCAGTAGGATTATCTGTAGTAGTAATGTTTTCTTCAAGAGCAACAGAAGCAGTAATTAATTTAAATACAGAACCTGGTTCATAAGTTTCAGATACTGAACGTACTTTCCACATTTCAATTATTTTGTCAGATTTTTCTTTATTAGATAAAGAATCCCAATTATTTGCATAAAATGATGTTGGAGTTCTTGGGTCATTTAGATTAAAAGTTGGATTTGATGCCATAGCTAGAATATTTCCGGTTTTTGGATCCATAACTATTGCATTACCACCTTTAGAACATGAATTATCTTCAACAGCTTGTTTTAAATATTTTTCTACAATAGACTGGATTTTTATATCAAGTGTAAGTGTTAAATTATATCCATTTTCTGCTGGTATAAAGGATTCTTGAGAATTTGGTATTTCACTTTGTGAAGCATCTGTAGATGTTATTATTTTTCCTGATACACCTTTTAAAATTGAGTCATAAGAGTTTTCAATTCCAGATTGACCTTGATTATCTGTACCACAAGAACCAATAACCTGTGCAGCTAAACTTTCATATGGATAATATCTTTTAGAATCTTCATCTATATTTATTCCTGATGTAATTTTGTTAGTATCAATCCAATCTTTTAATTTATTAACTTTGTCTTCTTCAACTTTTCTAGCTATTACAACATAATTAGAAGTAGGATGTAAAATTTTTTCTAATGTTTCATTATAATCTAGTTCAAATATTTCAGAAAAACACAAAGCAATTTTTTTCTTTAGGTCTTCATCAGATTCTTTTGATTTGCTTTTAGACTTAATTTTAGATGGATTTACAGATATTGTATCAACTGTTTCACTTATTGCAAGCGCATTTCCAGTTGAATCATATATATTTCCTCTTTTACTTGCAATTTTTTCATCAGTTGTTTGTTGTTTAGCAGCAAGAGTTGATAAATGAGAACCATCAATTAATTGTAGAAAAAATAATCTACCAATTAAAAAAATTAGAAGAAATAAAGAAACTAACAAAAATATTCTTAATTTTTTTGTAGATATTACATTTTCAATATCCATATTCTTTTTTAATTCTTTTATCTTTTTGTTTTGTTTTTCTTTTATAATTCTACTTTTTGCTTTTTTAGCATTTTTTACATTTTTCATATAATCACCATTGCAAATATTTTATATTAAATGAGTTTAAAAATCAACAATTATAAAAAAATTTCAGTTTGGAAATTTATATTGCTAAAGTGATAATTTACGTTTTTTTAAAATAATGTACATAAAGGCTTGAAAGTTTCTACTTTTCAGACCTTAAATAATAAATAAAGGAGGATAAATTTGTTATCAGTAATAAAAACAATTTCATTAATTGGACTAAAGGGAAACATAGTAGAAATACAAACTGATATTTCAAATGGAATTCCTAATTTTGAAATAGTTGGCTTGCCAGATATTAGAGTTAAAGAAGCAAAAGAAAGAGTAAAGTCTGCGATAAAAAACTCAGGAATGGAGTTCCCAAATAGAAAAATAATTATAAATTTAGCTCCAGCAGATATTAGAAAAGAAGGAACTTATTTCGATTTACCAATTGCAATAGGAATTTTAACAGCAATTGGAATTATAAATGAAATAGCAATTAAAGATTTTGTTTTCTTAGGAGAATTATCATTAAATGGTAGAATAAACGGAGTTAGTGGAGTATTACCTATGTGTTTAGAAGCTAAAGAATTTGGAATTAAAAAAGCAATATTGCCAAATGAGAATATAAAAGAAGCAAGTATTATAAAAGATTTAGATATTATTCCAGTTAGTAGTCTAAAAGAAGTTGTTGAATATTTAAATGGAAAAATAATTATAAAAAATAATAATTATAATAAGTTTAACATTAAAACAGATTTTTATAAGAATTATTATGGAGTTGATTTTTCTGAGATAAAAGGACAGGAATATGCTAAAAGAGCATTAGAAATAGCGGCTACTCGGATTGCATAATTGCCTTTTAATAGGAAGTCCTGGAGTTGGAAAAACAATGCTATCTGAAAGTTTAATCTCAATTTTACCAGATTTAGAATTTGATGAAGCAATTGAAATAACAAAGATTTACAGTATTTCTGGAGAATTAGACAATACAATTGGGGTAGTGAAAAATAGACCATTTAGAAAACCACATTATACAAGTTCAACTATTTCTATAATTGGTGGAGGTAAAAATCCAATGCCTGGAGAAATTAGTTTAGCACATGGTGGAGTGTTGTTTTTAGATGAAATTCCAGAATTTAAAAGACAAACTTTAGAGGCACTAAGAGGACCTTTGGAGGATAAAAAAATAGTAATAAGAAGGGCAAATATTACTGCTGAATATCCTGCAAATTTTATGCTAATTGCAAGTATGAATCCATGTCCATGTGGATATTATGGAATTGATGATAATAAGTGTAAATGTAGTATGAAAGCAATATCTAAATATATTGGAAAAATAAGTGGACCATTTTTAGATAGAATGGATTTACATATTGAAGTTAAGCCAGTTAAATTTGAAGAAATAAATTCATTAAAGAAAACGGAGTCATCTAAAGATATAAAGATAAGAATAAACACTGCAAGAAATATACAATTAGAAAGATATAAAAATTATAGTTTTTATACTAATAGTCAACTTACTCCAAATTTAATTAAAAAATATTGTGCTTTAGATAATGATAGTAAAAGTTTTTTGAAAATTGCATTTGAAAAACTTGGAATGAGTGCAAGAGCTTATTATAGAATTTTAAAGGTTGCAAGAACAATTGCTGATCTAGATGGAAAAGAAAAAATTGAATTTAATCATTTATCAGAAGCAGTTCAATATAGAAATTTAGATAGAAAGTTTTTTCCTAGATAGCAAGCAGTGGACTTTAAAAAATAAAATAAAGTAACTATAACAGAGGAAAATAGATGAATTATATTGATTTAAATAATAGTAATTATCCAAAAAAATTAAAAGAAATAAAAGATAATCCTAATGGAATTTATATTGAAGGAAATGAGAGTATTTTAAATTCAAAATGTATTGGAATTATTGGATCAAGGAGTTTTACTTCTTATGGAGAAAAGTGGTGTAGGTTTTTTGTAGAGGAATTTGTAAAACATGGAATAACAATAGTTAGCGGAATGGCAGTGGGAATTGACACTATAGCACATAAGACAGCTATAGAAAGTGGAGGAAAAACAATTGCTGTTTTACCATCTGGACTTAATAATATTTATCCTGTAGAAAATAAAGAACTATATGATAAAATTTTAATGAGTAAAGGAGCGGTTATTACTGAATATGATAAAAATGTTAAGGCAAATTCTAAAAAATTTTTAGAAAGAAATAGAATAATTAGTGGAATTTCAATTGGAGTTTTAATAGTTGAAGCAGGTTATAGAAGCGGGACAAGTGTAACTGCAAAATTTGCTAAACACCAAAAAAGAGATGTTTTTTGTATACCTGGAAGTTTAGATAATCCAAAAAGTTATGGAACAAATGAATTAATAAAAAAATATGCAGAATTGGTAACATCACCATATGATATAGTTAAAAAATATGGATTCAAAATAGAAAAGAATAATATCAATAAAAAAACTAAAATTCTTAATAAGAATTTAGATGTTCCAAAAGAATATAAAAATGTTTTGAGAGTAATTAATAATGAGCCACAAGATATAAACGAAATTGCTTATAAAACTGGTTTGAATTTGAAGGAAGTAATTCCTAGATTATTAATGCTTGAAATAAAAGAAAAAATAAAAAAAGTGTCTGGGAATAGATATATTTTATATTAAAAAAATATTTATAAAGGAAAAATAAAATTGAATAATAACAAAGAACTTGGAAAAATTGGAGAAATAGTTAGTTGTAAATATCTCGAAAACAATCAATATCAAATAATTCAGAAAAACTATGTATGTAAACAAGGAGAAATAGATATTATTGCAAAAGAAAAAAATGAATATGTTTTTATAGAAGTTAAAACAAGAAAAAACAAAAAATTTGGTTACCCAATAGATGCTATAACAAATTGTAAGAAAAAACATATATATAGTAGTGCCAAAAATTATTTATATTGTAATAGTTTATTTAATGAATTAATAAGATTTGACGTAATAGAAGTGTATTATATAAAAAATAAGTTTTTTATTCATCATTTAAAAAATGTAGAAATTAGTAGATAAATTCATTAAAAGATTGTATAATAAATATGAAGTATTTATATGTTTAGAAGAGGAATAAAATAAAAATGAATTTATTAGATGAAACAAAAATGTTAATGAGGAAATATAATATAAAAGCAAATAAAAATCTTGGGCAGAATTTTTTGATAGATAAGCAAGTTATAATAGATATTGTTGATAGCGCAGAAATATCTAAAAATGATGTCGTAATAGAAATAGGTCCAGGGCTAGGAAGTATGACACAAGTTTTATTAGAAAGAGCCAAAAAGGTAATTTGTATCGAATTAGATAAAAAAATGATAAAAGTTTTAAGCGAAAGATTTATTGCTTATAATAATTTTGAGCTAATATATGGAGATGTTTTGAAAATTGACTTAAGAAGTATTATTGAAGAAGAAAAAAATAAAGAACAAAATGTTATAAATATTAAAATAGTAGCAAATTTACCATATTATATTACTACTCCAATAATAATGAAATTACTAGAAAGTAAGTTAAATATTCAATCAATTACTGTAATGATACAAAAAGAAGTTGCAGAAAGATTGATAGAAGTTCCAGGTGGAAAAAATACAGGAGCAATAACTTATACTGTATATTATTATTGTGAAGGCAGAAAAGTAAGAGAGGTGGATAGTTCATCATTTATTCCAGCACCAGATGTAACATCTGAGGTAATCAATTTATATATCAGAAATATGCCTCCAGTAGATGTTAAAGATGAAAAGATATTTTTTAGAATAATAAAGTGTGCCTATATGCAAAGAAGAAAAACACTACTTAATGCTTTAGTTAATACTAAAGTTTTTAATAGCAAAGAAGAAGGAATACATATACTTAAACAGATGAACTTACCCGAAAATGTTAGAGCAGAAGAATTAAGAATTCAAGACTTTGCGGATTTGTCAAATTATTTTATTAAAACTATTTAATTTTTCTTGAAAAAGTGATATAATGTTTTATAAGTTTGCGAAGGGGGAGTATATGAATCAGATTCTAATTACAGAAAAAATTTATTTAACACCTGAACTAAAAAGAAAAAAGAAGATTTATAAATTAAACTTCTTATTATCAATTTTTTTAATTGTTGTGTTATTTTCCTTCTATGCTTATGCAGAGTATGATAGAAACAAAAATGAAGATATTTCACAAGATATTTTAGCTGGAATGACATCAGAAGATAATACTACTATTAACAAAGATAGCAATGTATGGATAATAGCTCTTGATGGTTCTGAAAGTAATAATGTGCAACCAGCACCACCAGTTGAAGAAAATCCTAGTAATCCTGTAAACACAGAAAAAGTAAATAATAAATATACTGCATCAAATGGAAGAACATATACTATGGTTGGAAAAATAAGCATTCCATCAATTAATGTTAATTATCCAATTTTGGATGAAACAACAGATGCTTTATTAAAAGTTTCTGTATGTAAGTTTTGGGGATGTGAGCCTAATGAAGTTGGAAACCTATGTATAGCAGGGCACAACTATAGAAACAGCAGATTTTTTAGTAAAGTATTAAACTTAACTGTTGGAAATACTGTAGAAATTACAGACTTATCTGATAGAACTATACAATATGTAGTTTATGACAAATATACAGTAGATCCTACAGATGTAAGTTGTACTAGTCAACTTACAAATGGTAAAAAAGAAGTTACATTAATTACATGTACAAATGATAGTAAACAAAGGGTTGTTGTAAAAGCAAGAGAAACTTAAAAAAGACAAATATTTTCTTAAAATAGCAATTTTTAGAAAATTTTTGTCTTTAATTTTATTCATATTATTTTAATCTTGCTCAACTTCATTAAACATTGGGTCACTAAAGAAATCTATTAGTGTAATATTAAAACCTTCACAAATATGAAGTAAAGTATCAAGCTTTATTAATTCTGTATTACCATTCATAAATGAACAAATAGTAGAACGAGGAATACCTGAAGCCTTAAATAATTTCCATATGGTCATATGATTTTTTTCTAAATAATATTTAATTCTTTGTCGAACAGCATCAGACAATGTCATAACTAATCACCTCTATTATTTATGCGTTTATAAAAAAAGTATAACAAGAAAAATGTCGAAAATAGTCTAATTAAATATACTTCGAAACACTTTTTTGTACACTAAACATCAGATGTTTAATAATTAGTATTGACAATAAAGAATTATCAATTCTGTAAATCAAGAAAAAAACAGCTATTTTGTATTTAGCTGTTTTAAAGTTTAGAATTCTTAATTAAATATATTAAATCTTTTAAAAGATTCAAACCATTTATTAAATCTTCCTCAGAAAAATATTCTAGATATTTTTTTGTATCAGAAATAATTGAATCATCTAAACCGTATATAATGTAATCTGCTGAATGACCACTTAAATCTCTTAAAAGTTTAATACTTCTATATGTTAAATTGCCTTTACCTTTTTCAACTAAGCCTAGAAATTGACTTGAGATTTTTAGTTTGCTAGCAAGATCAGTTTTATTAAGGTGAAGTTCATTTTCTCTAATGTTTTTTATTCGTAATCCTCTAAGTATTTGTTGTTCCTTATCTTCATTATTAATAACCATAAATTTTTCCTTCCAATATTACACATTTTATCCTTAAATCTAAAAATAGGATTGTAATGATTTTGCTTACTTTTAAGGTTTAAGTATTTATAAATTTTAAAATAAAATACACTAAAAATAATTAGATATTAAAAATGTGTACTATAGTTTTTAATGGGATTTTATGGTATATTTTGAAATATAAAGAAGGAATTTAATGTTTTTTGAAAGGGTGGGGATAAAATGAAAAGTAAAAAGATGAATATTTTAGTTATTGAAGATGATGTAGAGGCATGTGAATACTTGAAAAAATGTGCAGAACAAAGAACTGATATAAGTATTGTTGGAATAACAGATTCTGATAATGAAGCTTTAAAGTATTGTAAAGCAAAACACCCTGATGGAATAATTCTAGATATAGAACTTAATAATGGAGTATCAGGAAATACTGATGCTTTATATTTTTTGAAAGAATTAAAATCTATGAATTTAAATTATGAACCAATTATAATAGTTACAACACATATAAATTCAAAAAAGACATATGATATTTTACATAGAAATGGAGTTGATTTAATTTTATATAAAGACCACCCAAAATATTCTCCTAACCATGTGTTTAATAATTTTATTATTTTTCAAAAAGAAGATGATTATAGTAAAAGAATGAATAATTATCTGGTTGGAAATAATGATGAAAAGGTTTCTAAATTAATAGATGCGGAATTAGATTTAATTGGAATAAGTTCTAAGTTAAAAGGAAGGGAATATATATTTGATGGTATAAAGTATTTAATTGAAAATGAAAAACCGCAAATAAGTGTTATACAATACCTTACAAATAAATATAAAAAATCTGCAACAACAATTACAAATGGAATACAGAATTCAATTATTCATGCATGGAGAATTAGTCCAATAGAGGATTTAGAAAAATATTATACTGCAAGAATTAATTACGAAACTGGAATTCCAACACCTATGGAGTTTTTGTATTATTATGTGAATAAAATTAAAAAAGAGATTTAATAATAAATAAAAATTAATAAAAGCTGAACGTCTAACCAAATAAACGTTCAGCTTTTACTAGTTTATACTACATTTTATTATTTTGTTATACCGCTTTATTTATAACGTTTGATGATATTTTTTATTTAACAATATGAGAAAGAACGTTAGAAATAAAGGTGGTGAAAAGAATGAGCTGGTGGGAAGAACTATTAAGATGGATTGGAAAATGGTCAGGATAAAATACTAACTGTATAAGCTAAAAAATAAGAAGCATATTTAAATTGCTTCTTATTTTTTAGCTTATACAAAAGAAATAAAAAGTATTTTAATTAGGTTTTCTTTTTGAAAATACTTTGTTATAATAGAAAAAAAGAGGTAAAATATGAATTTAGATAATATAAATACCAAAATATATATTTTGAAAACTTTTATTGCAAGCATATTTACTTTATTGATTTATTTTAAGATATTAAATATAAAAGTAAAAAAAGTAGAACAAATAATAATGATAGGATATGTAGCTATTATATCTATAATATGTTTTTTTATTAAATATGGAAGTAATTCATATATCGGAACTATTTTTTTGATTTTTTTGCTAAGTTTAATTACTGCAAATACTTTTAAGAAAAAAATCGGAAGTACAGTTGTTTTTCTAATAATTTCATATGGTATAAATTATATATTCTTTTTTATTTCAATGGTAACAGTATATATTTTGAATAAAGTAATATTAATTCGAAGTGATCTAATTAACATGATAATTATGGGTGAAATAGAATTAATAATCTTTTTATTTTTTACAAAAATAAAAAGATTGAAAAATGGATTTAGTTTTATATCAAACAAGTTTATATATACAGAACTATTTGATTTAATGATATTGAATGGCAGTCTTATAATTATATTTTGTTCTTTAGTATTTTCAATTAATAATGTGATTGCTTCAGGAAATATTTTTATATGTTTCATTATATTTTCATTTATTATAATTGAAATAATTAGCAAATCTATACAACTTTATTATAAGCAAAAATTATTAATTCAAGAAGTAAATAAAAGCAAAATTGATTTGAAAAATAAGCAAGAAGAAATACAAAAATTAGAATCTGAAAACTTAAATTCAAACAAAAAAATTCATTCATTGGTACATAAACAAAAAGCACTAGAATATAAGGTAGACAAATTATTAAAAAATGAACAAAATGATGCAAATAATGAAATAAAAAAAGACCTAGAAAAAATATCAAATGATTTATTTCAAAACAATAATACTGTTGAACTTAACAAAACAGGTATTAGAGAAATAGATGATATTTTAGAATATATGCAATATGAATGTCAGAAAAATAATATTGAATTTAATTTATTAATAAATGGAAATATATTTCAAATGGTTAATAACTTTATATCTAAAAAAGAATTAGAAATATTGCTTGCAGATCATATTAAAGATGCTATTATTGCAATAAACCACTCAAATAATATTAATAGAAGTATACTGGTAAAGATAGGATATTTTGAAGATTGCTATAGTATTTATATATATGATTCTGGAATAGAATTCTCAGAAGATATTATAGAAAAACTTGGAAAAGTTCCTGTAACAACTTATAAAGAAGAAGGTGGAAGCGGAATAGGGTTTATGAACACTTTTGAAATTTTGAATAAAACAAAAGGGAGTCTTATTATTAAAAAGATTGGGCAACCATGTGCAGACAATTATACCAAAATTATAATAATTAAGTTTGATGGAAAAAATGAATTTAAATATATATAAAATACGTATTAAAAAAATATAAAAAATTAAAACAAAGAAAAAATTGCAAAACTGTACAAAATTATGTTTGACAAATATAAATTTGTATGGTATCATTATTAAAATTTAATAGCGAGGAGTGATATGATGAAGAATAAAAAAGAAGAATTAAATAAAAGAGAAAAAGCAATATTAAAGTTTATTGAGAAAAAAATTAATCAAGATGGATATCCACCATCAGTTAGAGAAATTGGTAAAGCAGTAGGGTTAAGTTCTACAGCTACTGTCCATGGGTATTTAGCAAAACTTAGAGATAAAGGATTTATAAAAAAAGAAGATAAAAAAGGTAGAACATTAAAACTATTAAAAGGTGGAAATGGAGATAAAATAGAAAATTCACAAAAAGATTTTTATTCACAAAAAGAATTGATAGATGTTCCACTTGTTGGAAAAATTACAGCTGGAATGCCAATATTAGCTGTAGAAAATGTATCTGATACATTTCCAATACCAATTGATTTTGTTGGGAATTCAGAGAGCTTTATGCTAACAGTAAGAGGAGAAAGCATGATAGAAGCTGGAATTTTAGATGGAGATTATATACTAGTTAGAAAACAACAAGATGCTATAAATGGAGAAATTGTTGTTGCTTTAATTGAAGATGAAGCAACAGTAAAAACATTTTATAAAGAAAAAGATCATATCAGACTTCAACCAGAAAACTCTACAATGGATCCTATAATTGTTCCAGATTGTAATATTTTAGGAAAAGTTATAGGTGTATTTAGAAAAATGTAAGGCATTATAAAAAAGTATAAATATAAAAAATTTCTATGTTTAGAATCATAGGAATTTTTTATTTGTGGTTTTTAAAAAATAATATTGCACATAAAGACAATTAATGATAAGATATTTAAAATATTAAGAACAAAGTTTGTAGAATTATAATTAATTAAACTTAATTAGTGCTTCAAGAAAGGATGGATAGTTCATATGGAAAAGAAAATATATATAATAATTGCATCTGTTTTTTCAGCAATTGTATTAATAGCATTGTTATTTCTTGGATGGTATAAAATTGAACAAAAAGCTCCAAATTTAAATAATTCAGATACAATTATTGAAATAAAAAGTGGAGAATCAACTGTTGAAATAGTAAAAGAATTAAAAAGTAAAAAAATAATTAGAAGTGAATTTGCAACAAAAATCTTTATCAAATTACATGAAATTAATAGTTTAAAAGCAGGAAAATATTCTTTTTCTGGAAAAGATGACTTAACACAAGTATTGGAAAAGCTAATTAATGGAAATGTTATGGATGAAACAATAAAAATCACTTTTAAAGAAGGCAAAAATATGAGAAGTGTAGTAAGTGAAATTGCTGATAAAACTTCACATTCTGCAAATGATGTATATAAGGTTTTAGAAAATGAGGCATATATTTCATCTTTAATAGATAAATATTGGTTTTTAAATGAAAGCATAAAAAATAAGAATATATATTATCCATTAGAAGGGTATTTATATCCAGATACATATATTTTTGAAAATAAAAATGTAAAAATAGAAACTATATTTGAAGCAATGCTTGATCAAATGAGTAAAGTTTTATCAAAATATAAAACACAAATTGAAACAAGCAAGTATTCTGTACATGATATATTAACAATAGCATCTATTGTTGAACTAGAAGGAAATAACAGTTCAAATAGAGCAAATATTGCTCAAGTAATATATAATAGGCTTTCAAGTAATATGTCTTTAGGTAGTGATGTTACAACATATTACGCATTTAAAATAGATATGGGAACAAGGAATTTATATACAAAAGAAATAAATACAGCAAATCCATACAACACTAGAGGACCTGATATGGCAGGAAAACTACCTGTAGGACCAATAGACAATCCTTCAGAGGATTCAATTCAAGCTGTATTAAACCCTACCCAAGGAAAATATTTATATTTTGTTGCTGATAAAAATGGAGAAATATATTTTACTGAAAACTATGAAGAACATCAAAATACTATTAATACATTAAAAAGAAAAGGCTTGTGGTATGAATATTAAAAAAACAATTAGTATATACGGAGGCTACTAATAAGTAGCCTTCTTTTATACTAATTGCTTATTTTTACCAAAATTAAATATATATTGTTTTATTGTTTTTATAAATCACAAAACCAGGTTTACTACCGTGAGGCTTTTTTACATCTGAAACTGTACAATAATCAACTGGAGTATGAGATGAGTTTTTTGCTTTACTGTGTTTAACAGCAAGTTTAGCTGCCTCGTATATAATATTATCAGATACTATTTCATTTAATTCAACTTTCAAAATAACATGACTTCCAGGGATATCTTTAGTATGAAACCAAATATCATTTTTTCTGGCAAATTTACATGTTAAATAATCATTTTCAACATTATTTCGACCAACTAGAATAGTATAACCATCTACTATATATTTTATTGGATTAAATTTTGCATTTTTATTTTTGGTTAATAATTTAGACTTTGGAGATTTTTTGGCTAGTTTTGTGTTAATTCCTTTAGCTGGTAGGTTTGAAAAAATCGGATTTTTTGAGATTTCATCATAAATTTCTGTAATATCATCCAATGTTTGGCAAGAATTTAGTTCATAAACAACACTCTCTAAATAATTAATTTCCTCAATTGTTTCAACTTTTTGAATATTAACAATTGCTTTTGCATTTTTAAGTTTTGAATATTTTTTAAAAAAGAGTTTTGCATTATATGATGGTGAAAATCTATCATTTAAGTTTATAGTTATTTCTTTATTATTATCATAATAGTTTTCTAGTTTAATTTCTTTTATATTATAATTTGGCATTTTATACAAATTTGCAGTAATTAATTCACCATATAATTTGTATTTATCCATATCCTTACATTCTGAAAGCTTTAAATCTATATTAACTAAACGCTTTTCGTATTTTTTAAGTATTGATAAAATGTAATTTAAAAAAGTATTTTTGTAGTTTTTAAATAAATCATTTTGTTCTTTTTCAAAATAATAATCGTCTAAAAAGTAGTTTATTTGAAAATCTTTGAAATCATGGAGATTATTATTATCAGAGTATAAATAATAATCATTTGTTACAGTATTTAAATGAATATTTATATTAGAAAGATTTATGATTTCTATTATTTTATTATATATTTCTAAAAGAGCATCTTTTGATAAATACTCTAAGTTTAGCTCATTTATTAGATTTTTTATAAATGATGAGCTTATACCATTAAATGTATTTGAAATTATTTTATCTAATCCAAAATTTGAGATAGATAAATCTGAAATATTTTGATTGTTTTTTAATAGATAATTTGTAAAGTCGGGCTCTATTAGCTGGTAAAACTCATCAAAATTATTTAAGCTTAAAAAACTTCTTTTTTGTGTTTCAGGAAAATAATATTTAGCGGTTGGATAAATATCTCTATTTGAATTTTTCTCAATGAACGTATGTCTCATGCTATTAATAATAATATCATTTGAATCAGCTAAAATGATATTACTATGTTTCCCCATAAGCTCAATTATAAGCTTTTTTCGAATAGATTTTGAAAACATATCACTATTTTCTAAATCAATAAAAATAATACGTTCTAAATCTTTTGAATAAATGTCTTTTATTTTCATTCCAATTAAATGCTTTCTAAGAGACATGCAAAAATTAGGTGCTGAAAATGGATTTTGAAATTGATGTGTAGTTAAATGAATTCTACAATTATTTGAAGAGATACATGATAAAAGATTAAAATTAGTTCCTTTACCATATAAACCAAAAATAATTGTATTTTTATCAGGTTCAAAAACTTTATCAATTTTAAATCCAATAAGATTTTTTAATTCATAAGTTATAGCTTTTGTAACAATTCCATCAAATGCCATAAATAGCCTCCTTTAATGTTTCAAAAGACATTTTAACATGGATTTTAAATCTTTGCAATTAATTTGACAAAATTGGAATAAAAGTGGTACAATAGATAAGGTTAAAGGAGGAAATATATATATGAAATCAAGTAGCAACAAAGCGATAACATTTCCACTAATATATGTTGTATTATTTATCATTTTAATTGTTTCATTAATTACATTTGGAATAAAAAAGATTAATAATTCACAATCAAATATTAAAAGTATTGGACTTGTAAATAATGCAGCAGAAGATAAAAAGATTGCTAGAAAAAATAATACTTTGGTAACAGCAAGATCTGGAGATACAGTAAGAAAAGATACTAATATAGAAGAAAAACAAGAAAACAACAATGAAGAAAAAACTCAAAACAATGAAAACACTGAAGAAGCTACAATAAATAACGAAGAAACCAAAAATGAAGAACAACCAATAAATGAAAATTCAGAAAATGAAGAAAAAAAGGTAGAAGAAGAATCTACAAAAAATGTTGAAGCTGAAACAGAAGTAGAAGAAAATCAAGTTGTTGAAACAGAAGAAGATACAGAAAAATTTGTTTCAATTAATGATGTACAAATTTCAAAAAATATGGATTTAACTATTAGAACAGGGTTATCAAGAAATGACTTTATTAAATTAATATCAAATGTTAGGGCAGATACATCAGGATTTTTTGAAGAAAATGCAGGAATGATTTATGACTTATGTGAGCAATATTCAATCAACGAAATATTCTTTTGTGGATTAATTTCAGCAGAATCAGGATGGAATATAGCTGGAAACCATAGATCTACACATAATTATATAAGTTTAATGAAAAACGGAAAACTAATTCAATATTCTTCAGTAGAAGAAGGATTAAGAGTTGCAGTACAAAAGTTGCACAATAATTATTTAACACCTGGTGGGAAATTTTATCATGGAAAAACATTAAAAGGGGTACAAACTAACTATTGCCCGTCACCTTCATGGGTTGACTTAGTTTACGGTAGAATGAAACAAATAATATAAGATAAAAACAAGGGGATTAGTAATTAAAATGAATAAAAAGAGCAAAAAAATAAACAAAAATATGATTATTTTGGTATTATTTATAATAATAGTTGTAGCAATTTCAGTTGCTATAAAAATGAAAAATCAGGGAAACAGTGCTCTTGCCTCAGCAGAAGAAAAAAGAATTGCAGAAGAGCAACGAATAGAAGAAGAAAAGAAGAAAAAAGAAGAAGAAGAAAGAATAGAACGCGAAAGAAAAGAACAAGAAGAAAAAGCCAAAAAAGAAAAGGAAAAAGCAGAAGAACAAAATGCAACAGGAGTTATATATTTAACATTTGATGATGGGCCATCTGCAGATTCTACTCCACAAATATTAGATATATTAAAAGCAAATGACATTAAAGCAACTTTTTTTGTACTTCACTACAGCGAAGAAAATGAACATTTAATAAAAAGAGAACAGGCCGAAGGGCATAAGATAGCTCTACATGGATATTCACATACATATTCAGAAATATATAAATCAGCAGATACGGCATTAAATAATTTTATGAAAATACAAAATCAGGTTTATCAAACTACAGGGGAAAAATCTAATATAATTAGATTTCCTGGAGGAAGTTCAAATACTGTTAGTAGGAAATACTGCCCAGGAGTAATGACAGAATTAACTAAAAAAGTTGTTGAGAATGGATTTAGATATTTTGACTGGAATGTAGACTCAGGAGATGCAACAAAACCAAAAAATAGTGATGTTGTATACAATAATTTTATAAAGGGATTAAAACCTAATAGAAATAATGTTGTTTTAATGCACGATTTTACTAAAAACACACCAACAATAGGTGCACTTCAAAGAGTTATAGACTATGGAAAACAAAATGGATATGTTTTTAGAAAAATTTCAGATGAAACTCCAATGGTTACACATTCGGTAAATAATTAATAGTAGTAAAAGTAGAAGTTGGTGCAAAAAAAAATTACCAACTTCTTTATATTTGGAGCAATACTCAAGTGGTTGAAGAGTCCAGTTTCGAAAACTGGTAGGTCATTTTTTGGCGCGGGGGTTCGAATCCCTCTTGCTCCGCCAAATATTTCTGATTGTATTGTGGAGGAAAAATTGAAAATAAATATATTAAATTCTACCAAAAGATTATTTCAAAATTTTTCAAAAGATCACATTAGTGAATCATCAGCAGAATGTGCTTATTATGTAATTTTATCATTTATACCTTTTATTATTTTATTGGTTACATTAATCCAATATACATCTATTGAACAAGCTCAATTAATCAAATTTTTATCAAATATAGTTCCTGATAGTATGCATGATTTTATACTTGGAATTATCCAAGAAGTTTATTCTAAATCAATAGGAACAGTTTCTATTTCAGTAGTATTTACACTTTATTCAGCGTCAAGGGGATTATATGCGCTATCGAAAGAACTACATCTTATATATAATTACACTGATAAAAATAATAAATCTTGGATTTATTTAAAAATAATGTCTTTATTACAAACTGTATTATTTATAGTATTAATAACAATTGGATTAATTGGTATGGTATTTGGAAAATCAATTATTACAACAGCTAGAGTAAAATTTGGGGTATTTAGTAATTATTCAGCTTTAGATCACATTTTAGGAAGGTTAATTGCAATAATTGTTACATTTATAGTGTTTTTATTTATTTATAAATTTATGTCAAATCATAAGATTAAACTTAGAAAACAAATTTTAGGAGCAGCATTTGCTTCAGTATTTTTAAATTTAATTTCTCACTTTTTTTCAAAATATTTAGAAATTTTTAAGGGATTTTCGACAACTTATGGTAGTTTAACAACAATTTTACTTATTTTAATGTGGGTATATACTTGTTTCTATATAATATTTTGTGGAGCTGAGATTAATAAACTATATGGTACAAAAGAAAAAGATATATTAGAAACTATAGATTAATAATGATAAAAATAAATCAAAAAATATTGAAAAAGATTATTATAATTAGTATAATATAAAACAATTAAATTAGGAGATATAATATTATGCAACAAAATATTAAAAAGAATAAAAAAAATATCAATAATGAAAAAAAATATAATAAAAAAGATATAAAGGAAAAAGAAAATAATATTTTAGAAAAAATGGATAGACTTTTTGATGATCAAGTTGAAGGAAGAAATGCTGTTTTAAAACTGCTTGAAAGTGACAGAGATATAAATAAAATTTACATTGCAAAGGGAGAAAGAAAAGGTTCAATAAACAAAATAATTGCATTAGCAAAGGAAAAGAAAGTTATAATAGTTGAAAAAGAAAAAAAACAAATTGATATGATGGCAGGAAGTGATAATCATCAAGGAGTTATAGCAATTGTTCCACCATTTGAATATGTAGATGTTGAAGATATATTGGAAAATGCAAAGAAAAAAAATGAAGATCCATTTATTGTAATATTAGATGGTATTGAAGATACACACAATTTAGGAGCAATTATTAGAACAGCCGAAACAGCTGGGTGTCACGGAATAATTATACCAAAAAGAAGAGCTGCTTCTGTTAATAGTACTGTTAGTAAAGTTTCTGCTGGTGCAACAGAATACATTGATATTGCAAGAGTAAATAATATAAATGATACAATAAACAAGTTAAAGAAAAATGGAATTTGGATTTGCGGAACAGATATGGTAGCTGACAATTATTATTACAACCAAGATTTAAAAGGACCTATAGCTGTAGTTATTGGAAATGAGGGAAAAGGTATAAGTGATTTAGTAAAGAAAAATTGCGACTTTTTTGTAAAGATTCCAATGAATGGGAAAATAGAATCATTAAATGCATCTGTTTCTACAGGAATTATATTATATGAAATAGTTAAACAAAGAGATTAATATTTGGAGGAAGAATATGGTCGAAAAAAGAGTTAGGATAATTATTTTTATATTATTAATTGTAATGTTAATAGTTGGAATAGTTGGGTGTGTTTTATATTTTGCAACTGATTTATTAAAATCAGAATCAGTTTTATTTAAAAAATACTTAATGCAAGATGTAAAAAATGTTTATGATGTAATAGATGTTTCAGTTGAAAAAAATATTATCGATCAGTTTGGGGAACAAGACTATCAAGTAGATGCTAATACACAAATTAAATACTTAGAAAAGCAAAATGATCAAGAAGAATTATATGTGCTAAAAAATCAAGGTATAACAAATAATTCAAAAAAAGAGGCTTTTAGAAGTATTGATTTAAGTTATGGTAAAGATAATATAATTTCACTAGAATTATTAAATAAGGATGAAATATATGGATTAAGAGTTGCAAGTTTAGTTGAACAATTTGTTAGTATAAAGAATTCCAGCATATCATTTTTAGTGTCAAGCTTAGGATATGATGGGCAGTATTTTTCTGAAAAGATGAATTCAGATCAAGTTACAGTTTCAAAAATTATGGAGTTTTCAGATAAAGAAATACAAACTTTAGCATCTAGATATAGTGATTTAATATTTTATGATATAGACAAAAGTCTATATAGTTCTAAACATAATGCAATGATAACATTAGGAAGTGGAGAAAGCATAACAGTTAATAATTATAATTTAACTTTAACTAAAAATGATATTGATAAAATATATAAAAGAGTATTAAACCAAGCAATTAATGATGAAATAATACTTGGCAAAATAGAACAATTAGATGATAAGATTAAAGAATTAGGATTTAATGAACCTGAAGGACAAAGTTTAAAAGAAAAATATATAGCTAAATTAAAAGAAAAACATGATTCAATAGAATATCAAGGAACAGACAATAGAAAATATGTATTTTCTATTTATACAAACAAGGGAAAAACGGTTAGAGTATCACTAAAAAATGATCAAATAGAGTATATCATAGATACATTTGAGCAAGATGGTAAAAAAGTTTTACTAAAAATCAATAAAATGACACCCGAAGGTACAGATACAGAGCAATATTTGCTTGGTAAAAAGATTTCAAAAGAAGAAGCTAATATGGTTAGAACTTTCTCATATACTGATTCAAATCAGAAATTTGAGGCAATTGTTGATATGAAAGAAAGTAACGAAGAAATGAATTTCAGAATAAATACCTTGTATAGTGGAGAAAATGTTTCTAAAATTGAAACAGATTCAAGTATAAAATATACATATGGAAATAAAAATATTCAGCCTTTTTTCAATAATAAAAACAATATAGTGTTAAATGATTATGATGGAGAAAAAATAAAGAAAATTCTAGATAATTTAAAAAATCGTGTAATTAATGATTTAGAAAAAAAAGAATCAAAGATTAATACAAAATTATTAAATAATATATTGATTTGGATAGATAATAGAGAAAAAGAAATCATCGAAAAAGAAAAAAACAATGAAGAATTAAAAAAAGAAAGATTTAATAATAAGTTTAAGCTATACCAAGGAACAGATTTAGATTATACTCATGTTAACAAATTATTAGAAGTAGTAAGTAGAAATATGTCAGATTTTAAAGTAATAAGTGGAAAGCAAATTAGAATTTATATACAAGAAGGAAGAGAAAATCAAGAAAAAGTTAATCAAATTTCTAAAGCTATAAATGATAAACATAGGTATAATGTAACTATGAAGGTATCAAATTCAGGTTATATTGAAGCGATAGATATTGAAATAGCTGAAAGATAATAATTCTATAATAAGAGAGAATGAAACAGTGAAAATAATAAGTAAAAAAAATATTAGATTAGAGCATTTATTATATTTATACATTATACTATGCCCAATATTAGATATAGCAAGTTTTTTGTTTAGACAAAATTATAATATATCATATTCTCCAGCAACAATAATTAGACCAATTATTCCAGTTGTTTTATTTACTATTCTATTTTTTAAAGAGAAGAATAAAAAAAATAAAATTATTTGTTTTGGAATTTATGCTGTATATTCAATAGTACACTTATATCTATTTCAATTATTACATAATGAGAGTTCATATGGTAATTATAAAAATGAATTACAGTATATTATAAATTATTCTTTTTTAATAATAAACTTATATTTATTTCATCAAATTGGTTTTAAAAAAAGTAAATTAGAAAAAGCAGTAAGTATTAGTTTGGCAATATATGTATTTAGCTTGTTTTTTTCAATAATAACTAGGACATCATCATCAACATATATTGAAGGAATTGGGTTTAAGGGCTATTTTGAATCTGGAAATAGTTTATGCATGGTACTAATATTAGAAGTAATTATATTATTGGCAAATATTAATATAAAAAAATGGAAACAGATTCTACTAATAATATTTGCTGGACTATATTTAGTTATTTTTTCAGAAATGAGAACAGGGCTATATGGTTTTGGATTAACTATTGGAATGTTTTGTTTAGGAAAATTTTATGTAGGAATCAGAGAAAAAATAAAATTAAATAAAAAGCAAATGGTTGCAATTGCAATTGGCACCTTGATTTTTATATTTTTAATTATTATATTTGGAAGTAAAACTCTAGAGAGAAGAAAACTTTTAAAACAAAATGAGATGAATAATATAGATATAGAAACAAATACTCAAAGATATGTAACTGGTGATATATTAGAAATATACAAAAAAATAAAAAATGGAGAAATAAGTGATAATTACATGTCTGAAGCTGAAAGAAATGCAATTGTTAAGTTATGTGAATTTTCAGAAAAACACAAATTATCTAATGTAAACTTAAGAACTCAGCAGTTAATATATAATATATATCTAGTAGCAGAACAAAAAAATATATTTACATTTCTATTTGGAAATGGTTATAAAAACCAAACTGGGGAATTAGTAATGGAAATGGAAATACCTTCATTAATTTGTAATTTTGGATTGATAGGATTTGTTCTATATTTTGGACCAATTTTGTTGATTTTAATAAATGGAATAAGATATTTGATAATTCAAAGAAAAGTTATTAGTTTTGATTCAATTATGTATATTTTTGGATCTTTAATTGCTGTAATTTTATCATCAATTTCTGGATATGTATATTTTAATTTTTCAAGTATGACAATGGCAATTATTTTATTAGTGTTGTTAAAAGTGGAGGAAAAGAACTATAATGAAAAAAATTGTATTTGGAATAACAAGTTTAACAATTGGTGGAGCAGAAAGAGTATTAGTTGATATTGTAAATAAATTAAAAGATGAATTTGATATTACAATTTTTACATTATATGGAAATGGTACATTTGAAAGTGAGCTTGATAAAAAAATAAAGCTCATAAAATTATATGATTTTTCTTATAATGAGATGAGTAAATTTAATAAAAAAGTTATCCCCATAAAAGTGCTAACTTGTGGAAAAAAGATTTATAAAAAATATATTGAGGGGAAATTTGATATACAAGTATCATTTTTAGAAGGTCCTATTACTAGAATTTTTAAATATGGAAAAAATACAAAAAAAATTGTGTGGATACATAATGATATATCAAAAGTATTTGGAAAAGGATTAAAATCTAAAATCAAACTGAGTGTAGATAAAAAGACATACAAGAAATATGATAAATTGGTATTTGTAAGTAAAGACAATAAAGATGTATTTAATAATTTATTTAGAATAAAAGAATTAGAAAATAGGGAAGAGATTATTTATAATTATATTGACAAAGATAAGATTTTAGAAAAAGCTAAAATGGAAATAGGGCAGGAATATATAGATAATAAATTACCTTCAATAATTACTATTGCAAGATTGGTACCACAAAAAGCCATAGATAGATTAATTAATGTCCATAAAAGACTTATAGATGAAAAATTATATCACAATATTTATGTAATAGGGGATGGACCTGAAAAAGAAAATTTAAGGAAACAAATCAAGAATCTTAAAGTTGAAGATACATTTAAACTAATGGGAAAAAGAGAAAATCCTTATCCATATTTAAAACAAGCAGATTATTTTGCTTTATTATCTGAGTTTGAAGGCTATGGAATGGTAATAGATGAGGCTAAAGTATTAAATAAAAAGATAATTATAACAAAAACTGCAGCAGTAGAGGCAGTAAAAGGATATGCCAAAAAACTTATTTTAGAAAACACAGAAGATGCTATATATGAAGGACTAAAACAAGTTTTACAAAAAAATGTTATATTTGATGATAGTGATACAGAATTTGAAAATGAAGAATTATTAAATAAAATAAGAGTCTTATTTGGAGATTAAAAATGAAATTAAGTATATTAACTGCTACATTTAATAGATCAAGTTATTTAAAAAAATTATATGAAAGTATAAAAGAGAATTTAAAATATAATATAATTCCAGAATGGATTATTGTAGATGATGGATCTACTGATGATACAAAGAAAATAGTAGATGGCTTTATTAACGAAAATATAATAGAAATAAAGTATAAGTATCAAGAAAATAGCGGAAAAATGGCTGCTATTAATGAAGCTGTTAAGATTGCAACTGGAGATTTAATTGTAGATTGTGATTCAGATGACTATTTTACAAAAAATGGTTTTGAGATAATAGAAAAAAATGCAAGTAAAATACTTGAAAAGAATTTGTATTATGGAATGGTATTTTTAAAAAAAGAAGAAGATGGAACTTTTTCGGGTAAAGAATTTCCTAAATATGAATATGAAACTACAATGTTTGACTTATATTTTAAAGAAGATATAGGTGGAGAGAAAATAATTGTATATAATAGCAATATAAGAAAAAAATTTCATCATGAATTAGAACATAATGAAAAGTTTATTACAGAAGCAAGAATGTATCATAAGATGGATGATAAATATAAGCTTTTAGCTATTAATGAAGCGGTTGAACAAGGAAGCTATATTGCTGATGGCTATACAAAAAACATACAAAAAACTTATTTGAAAAATCCTTATGGATATTATATGTACTTTAAAGAAATTTTAGAAAAAAATATGAAAGGCGTTTTATTTTCTAAAAGGCTTTATGCTATTAAACATTATATATTATTTGGATATTTAACAAATAATAAGTACAATTCTAAAATAATTAAAGACAAATTAAATAAATTGTTTTATGGATTATTATATCTACCTGGAATTTATAAAAGCAAAAAATATAAAAATTCTAAGTAAAAAGGGGATAAAGATGACAGAGATTTTAACTTTTGTTGGTGCAATGATTGTTTTATATATAATATTAAAAATAATATCTATACCAGTAAAAATAATAGTTAAATTATTAGTAAATGCATTTTTAGGTGGTGTTATTTTGTTTTTAATTAATCTTACAGGAATTATTGCATTAGATATAAACTGGCTTACATCACTTATTGTTGGATTCTTAGGAATACCAGGAGTAATAATTGTTATTATACTTCATTTTTTATTTTAATTTAATTAACAAAAAAAGTAAGCGAAACTTTTAAAAAGTTTCGCTTTTAAAAAACTATGCATAATTTTTTAAATAATTGCTTTAAGCATTAGCTGCATTTAATTTTTTTGCTAAATTTGATTTTTTTCTAGCAGCTGTATTTTTAACTATAACACCTTTTGTGCAAGCTTGATCTATTTTTTTAGTAGCTTGAACAAATAGAGTTTTAGCTTCTTCTAATTTACCAGCTTCAATAGCTTCTTCGAATTTTCTGATAGCTGATTTATATCCAGATTTAATCATATTATTTCTTAAAGTTTTTTTCTCAATTATTTTAACTCTTTTTTTAGCTGATTTTATGTTTGGCATTTTTGCACCTCCTTTAGTACTCACAATTAAATAACATATAACATTCTACCACAAAAAAGTTTATTTGACAAGAGGAAAAATAGATATTTTTTGCTGTTTCTATGAAACTAGTAAATCATGAGGGGAAAATTTCGAATTAGTGTGATTGGCATTATAAAGAGAATAACTTTTAAATTTTCTCTTATACTCTGGAAATATTTTAAAAATGACTGTTGTTAAAGCGTTAGCTAAATTTGCACTAGTAATTTCATATGGGTCAACATGAATTTTAAATCTAAAGCTTTTACATTTAGTTGTGCCATTTTTTATAGCGTTTGTGTAGCTGCTTTCTTGTTCAGAATAGCTTAGTCTAATTAAATTAGAGCTTATTTCTTCTAAATTTTTATATATTTCTGATTCTACCATAACTATACCGAGGATTATTATCTCTAAAAAGTGTTATTAAAGAATTTAAAAAATCAACTACACTTGTATTTAAAGGGGTTGCATAGTTCATATTGGAAATTCTAGCAGTTACTAAAAATGAATCGGATTTAAAATCTCTTGCTAAGTTCTCTAAATATTTCAAAATATTTAGAGAACAATTGCTATATATATTGAGATTACTATTATTATCATTATTATTATTATTATTATTATTATTATTATTATTATCAATCATTTATTATGTCCTTCTTTATTTTATAAATTATATATCTAGTTTAACTTTTCTTCAATCAATTTTGCAATTTCGTTTGCTTTTTTAGAAATATAATCTTGATCTTCGCCTTCTATCATAACTCTAACTAAAGGTTCAGTTCCAGAAGGTCTAATTAAAACTCTACCATTTCCAGCAAATTCTTTTTCTAATTTTTCTATTGCGTTTTTTATTTCTTTATCTTTTTCGTAATCATATTTTTTATTTGAATCAACTTTTGCATTAATAAGTGTTTGAGGATATTTTTTAACTAAATCGCCTAATTCAGAAGCCTTTTTATTCTCCTCAAGTAAAGTTTTTATTAACATTAAAGATGTAAGTATACCATCTCCAGTTGGATTGTAATCTAATAAAATTACATGCCCAGATTGTTCTCCACCTAGGTTGAATCCATTTTTTAACATTTCTTCTAAAACATATCTGTCTCCAACTTTTGTTTGTAATAGCTCTAAGCCATTATCTCTAGCATATTTATTTAAGCCAAGATTACTCATTACTGTAGCAACAATAGTATCTTTATTAAGTTTTTGATGTTTTTTTAAATTATTAGAAATAATAGCAAGTATTTTATCCCCATCAAGTTCTTCTCCATTTTCATCTATAGCTAAACATCTGTCTCCATCACCATCATATGCAATTCCTAAACTTAGTTTATTATCAATAACATATTTTTTTATAGCTTCTAAATGAGTTGAACCACAATTATCATTAATATTAATACCATTTGGTTCATTATTAATTATTCTGTAATTAATTCCTAATGATTTAAATACTTTTTCGGCAACTTTATAAGTAGCACCGTTTGCAGTATCTATACCAACAACAAAGTCATCTCTATTATATTCTTCTATAATGTCATCAAAGATTTTTCTGAAAAAGTAAACATATTCATCTTCTAGTTCTAAAGCATACTCAGAAACACCAATTTTATTATTTACTGCAGTAAGTTTATATAACTCATCAGAATCCATTATTTGTTCAATTTCTTCTTCTAAGCTATCTGGAATTTTTGTACCTTTATTACTAAAAAATTTAATTCCATTAAACTCATAAGTATTATGAGATGCAGAAATAACAACACTTGCATCAGCTTTAAATTTTCGAGTTAAATATGCTACAGCAGGGGTAGGCATTACTCCTAATAGTTTAACATTAGCACCATAGCTTAAAAAACCAGCAACCATTGCACTTTCTATTAAAGTGCCTGATATACGAGTATCTCTTCCAATTAAAATTAATGGGGCATGACTTGAGTGTTTTGATAAAACATAAGCCCCTGCTTTTGCAACTTTATAAACTAATTCTGGAGTAAGCTCTGTATTTGCTATTCTTCTAATTCCATCTGTTCCAAAATATTTTCTCATTTTTTCACCTTTCTATATTTTTTATTCTATATAAATATGCATTTTCAAAAAATTATTTACATTGTAATTACCGAATTATATTAGCATAATCCTTAATTATAGTCAAGAATCTTTAAATTGTTTGAATTATTAAAAATTATTAAAAATTATTAAATATTATTAAATATATAAGTTAAATATTTTATAAATGAATTTTTAAAAAAATCTATTTTTGGTTGAATTGTAATTTAAAGTGTGATATATTGAAACAAATGGAAAATGGATTTTTCTAAAAGATTAGAAAGGAGAAAATAGTATTATTAAAAATACTATATAATATTACTATGAATTGGGAAAAAGATATTTTACAAAAAATAGAATGGAAAGAAGAAATTTCAAATAGAGAAGAAAAAGAAAAAATTGCTAAAATAATAGCATCAAAAGTAAAAGATGGAGATGTAATAGGATTTGGATCTGGTTCAACATCATATTTAGCAACTATAGAAATTGGAAAAAGAATAAATAATGAAAAACTAAATATTATTGCTTTACCAACATCTTACGAGATACAAATGTTATGTGCATACTTAGGAATTCCAACATCTAGTATATTGGAAAAAAAGCCAGACTGGTGCTTTGACGGAGCTGATGAAGTAAATAAAGATAATTGGCTAATAAAAGGAAGAGGAGCAGCAATGTATAATGAAAAATTAAATATTGCTTCTGCTAAAAAAACATATATATTAGTTGACAAAAGTAAAATAGTAGATGAGCTTGGAGAAAAGTTTGCTATTCCAATAGAAATAACTCCAAAATCTTTAAATTATGTTAAGGAAGAACTAATAAAAATAGGTGCAAAAGAGATAAATTTAAGATTAGCTTTAAAAAAGGACGGGCCTGTTATTACAGAAAATGGAAACTTAATTTTAGACACGAGATTTAATGAAATAACTAAAGATTTAGAAAAAAGAATAAAAACTATTACAGGAGTAATAGAAAGCGGATTATTTATAGATTATAATATAGAAGTATTAAATTAAAATAATGGAGGTTTACTTATGTGGGGAAATATAGCAATAGCATTTTTACTTGCATTTATAGTTACATATATGGCAACCCCATATTCTATAAAAATAGCAGAAAAAATAGGTGCAATTGATATACCTAAAGATGAAAGAAGAATGCGAAAAAAATCAATGCCTAAATTAGGCGGAGTAGCCGTTATAACTGGATTTATAATTTCTTTGATTTATTTAGTTATGATTACTTACATTGAAGGTAGTATAAATCTGTTTGATGAAAATGAGTACTTAAAAAAGCTTATAGGAATGGGACTTGGAATTATGGTAATTGCAATTACTGGAATTTTAGATGATACAAAAACATTAAATCCTTTACAACAATTTATTGGTCAGTTAATTGCTGCATGTATTGCGGTTGCATTTGGTATTAAAATTGGAAACATTAATATCCCATTTATTGCAGAAATGGGATTGTCTGAAACTGTATCAATTATAATTACAATTATATGGATTGTTGGAATTACAAATGCAATAAACTTTTTAGATGGATTAGATGGTCTATCATCTGGAATTGCAATTACATCTTGTGTTTCTCTTCTTATTATATTTGCAATAAATGACTCTCCTATGATAGCAATATTAGTTATAACATCACTAATAGGAGCTTTATTTGGATTTTTACCATTTAACTTTGCTCCAGCAAAAACATTTATAGGAGACACAGGCTCAAACTTTTTAGGGTACTTATTATCCATAATATCAATACTTGGAGTAGCAAAAACATACACTATAGCTGTAATTGTATTGCCTATGCTAGCATTAGGATTACCAATAGTTGATGTTACATGGGCGATTATTAGAAGATTAGTAAAAGGAAAATCATTAAAAGCAATATTTATGGCTGATAAAGGACATTTGCATCATAGGCTTGTAAGAAAAGGGTTTTCTCAAAAACAAACAGTATTAATAATGTATATAATAAGTGCCTCATTAGGAGTTTTTGCGATAATAATATTAGAAAGTGGTATATGGAAAGCAGTATCTTTTCTTCTAATGGTAATTGCAGCTTTAGCCTTAGGATATAGAACATTTATTACGCAAAAAGAAGAAAAAGGCGAAAAATATGAATGTGGAGTATGTAAATACATATATAATCCAAAAACTGGAAATGAAAAAGCAGGTATATCACCTGGAACAAACTTTGAAGATTTGCCAGATACTTGGGTTTGCCCAGTATGTGGAGAAAGCAAAGATGTTTTTGAAATACATAAATAAAAAAATACAAGAATTTGGTATACAAATAATAAAAAAACAAATACTAATTGCAATAGGAGGAATTATTATATGATGAATTTTGCAAAAGGTATTATGATAGGATCAATTGTTTCAGCTGGTGTAGTGCTAATGTATACTGATTCAATAAAAAAGAATAAAATGATAAAAAAAGGTAAAAAAATTTTAAAAAACATGGGGATGTAAATTTATTAAATAAAATTATCAAAATCAAAAATATCAAGATTTATCTTGATATTTTTATTTCTTTAGAATATAATAATTACAATATATTATATTCTACAAAAGAGGGGAAGCATATGAATAATGATATCATAGATTTTATGAATGTAAATGTTAAATCAGAAAATATAGAATTAAGTAATTTAATTTCAGATATAATTCCTGTAAAAGAGATGAGATTTACAAATCTTGAAATAGAAGCTAATAAATCCCAAGAGTTTAGATTGGTAGTATATAAAAAAGAAAATATATTTTCAAGATTTATAAGTTTTATTAGTATTGGTTTAGAAAAACTTAAAATAATGAAAAATTCAAGAACAAAAAATATAGGAAAAGTTCTACAATAAATGGAGGAATTATGTTAGCATATATAAAAGGAATATTAGAAACAAAAACAAGGGGATATGTTGTAATTGATGTAGGTGGACTTGGATATAAAGTTTTTATGTCAGATTTAGCAATGGAAAATGTGGGAAAAATAGGAGATATTGTAAAAGTACATACTTATTATAGAGTAATGGAAGATGACATAAGCATATTTGGATTTAACACTGCAGAAGAATTAAGATTATTTGAATTATTAATATCGGTAGGGGGAATTGGAGCTAAAACAGCAATTAATATGTTAGGAGCAATAGAACCAGAAGATTTTGCTATTGCAATAATTACAGAGGATATAAATACACTAAAAAAACTTCCAGGTATCGGAGCAAAAACAGCGGGAAGAATAGTTTTAGAACTAAAGGATAAGTTAAAGAAAGAAAGACAAGTTGAAGAATTAACAAATGCAACTAAACAAATTATAAATATTAAAAAAGATGAAAAATTTGATGAAGCATATACTGCGCTTCAAGTATTAGGATACAATAATAAAGAAATAGAAAAAGTAATTCAAAAATTAGATGCTTCATTAAGTTTAGAGGAACTTATAAGAGAAGGCATAAAAGAATTATCAAAAAGATAGAGTAATAAAGGAGAGCAAAATTAAATGGCAGCAATAACATATGAATTATTACATGTAGATAAAAATTCAGGAGCTAGAAGAGGAGTTGTACATACTCCACATGGGGATATACAAACTCCAATATTTATGCCAGTTGGAACACTAGCCACTGTAAAGGCAATGTCACCAGAAGAATTGAAAGAAGATGTTAAAGCACAGATAATTTTGTCAAACACATATCATTTGTATTTGAGACCGGGACATGACATTGTTAAAGAAGCAGGTGGACTTCATAAATTTATGAATTGGGATAGACCAATACTTACAGACTGTGGAGGTTTTCAAGTTTTTTCATTAAGTTCACTTAGAAAAATAACAGAAGAAGGAGTATTGTTTAATTCTCATTTAGATGGAAGCAAGCATTTGTTTACTCCTGAAAAGGTAATGGAAATACAAGAAGCACTTGGTGCAGATATAATAATGAGTTTTGATGAATGCTGTGAATATCCTTCAACTTATGAATATACAAAACAATCAATGGAAAGAACTACAAGATGGGCTAAACGTTGTAAAGAAGCACATAAAAGTGAGAATCAAGGGCTATTTGGAATAATTCAAGGAGGATTTTATAAAGACTTAAGAGAAAAATCTGCTGAAGATTTAATTAAATTAGATTTTCCGGGATACGCAATTGGTGGAATAAGTGTTGGAGAGCCAAAGGAAAAATTTTTGGAAGTATTAAATTATACAGCACCTTTAATGCCAGAAAACAAACCAAGATATTTAATGGGTGTAGGTTCCCCAGATTATTTAATTGAAGCTTCTCTTGCAGGGATAGATATGTGCGATTGTGTGTTACCAACAAGACTTGCAAGACACGGAACAGCCATGACTTCAAAAGGTAAATTAGTAATTAGAAATAACGAATATTCAAGAGATTGGAATCATTTAGATGACGAATGTGACTGCTATACATGTAAAAACTACACAAGGGCATATTTAAGACATTTAATTAAAACAAATGAAATTTTGGGTATGAGATTATTATCATTACATAATCTTAGATTTTTAACTAAGCTTATGGAGAGAGTAAGGCTAGAGATTGAAAACGATAATTTAATTAATTTTAAAAATGAATTTTATAAAAAATATGGATATTCTAAATAAAAAGAGAGGTTTTTAAATGAATTTTGTAGATAGCGAAAAAATGAGGAAAGAGAGAGAAAAGAATAAAAAATTAAAAAAAATAATATTGATATCAATGATAGCATTAACAGTGTTAATTATAGGACTAGCAATTTTAATTGTTTTTTTAGTTAGAAATCCAAACGAAATAGTAACATATATAGATGGACAAAAGATAAAAGGATTTAACCAAATATTAGATATTCAAACAGATGAAAATGGAAAAACTCAAATATATATTAAAATTAGAGATTTTGCAGCATATTTAAATAAAGTCGACAGTACTTTTGAATATAAAACATATAAAGGAGACTATTTTCCAAAAACTGAAGATGAAAACAAATGTTATATTATTAGAAACGAATTTGAGGTTGCTATTTTTACTGCTAAATCAAATACTATATATAAATTAAATTTACAGAAAGATAATTCAGAATATGAAGAACATATCATTGAGAAACCTTCTTTTTTAAATAATGGAGATTTATATACATCAGTAGAAGGAATAGAAAAAGGGTATAATGTAAGATTTATTTTTGATGAAAAAACAAAAACAATTAGAATATTTACATTGGACACTTTGATTCAAAGCTACTCATCCGATATTGCTAGTAAAAATTTAGCAAACTATGGTACATTGGAGATTGATGAAGATAATCATAACAATTGGAAAACTGTATTTGAACAAATGCTGGTTGTAAGAACATCAGAAAAAAAATATGGAATACTAAAAACAGATTATTCTGAATTTATCTTAGAACCACAATATGATGATATAGAATATATAAGCTCTTCAAAAACCTTTTTGGTAAAAAGTAATAATAAGGTTGGATTATTCTCAAAGGAAGGAAAACGTAAAATTAATATGATTTATGAAGAAATGTATTCAATGGGAAAAGAATCCAATTTATACAGAGTTAGAATTAATAAACAATATGGAGTAGTTGATGAAAACGGACAAAATGTGATATATCCTCAATATTCAAACATAGGAATAGACATAAGTGATTACTCATTTAATAACATAAAAAATGGATATATTTTATTAGATGATCTTATTCCTGTAAAACAAGACAGAAAATGGGGATTTTACAGCATTAAGAATAAAAAATTTGTAACTAATGGATTTATATATACAAATATAGGATGTCAATCTGTAAAAAGTGGAAGCAATATTTACCCTGCAATGATAATTCCAGAATGTGACGTAATTGTAGTTGGAGATGAGCTAAATAAATATTGGCTTATGGATAAAACCGGAAACGATGATATTATTCCACACGTGCTAGAACAAATTTATTTACATTTAGATAATGGAAAAGCAAATTATTACATGGTTTATAATGAAAGAGAAAGTAATATTGTATCATACCTTAATAATAGAAAATAAAGAGTTCTAAAAAATAATTTCTTTCATATACATATATTAAAGGAGGATGTATATATGAAAGAAATTTTTTTTGGAAAAAAGTATTGTTGTTATTTATCAAAAAATGAAAGTAAAGTAAAAAAATGGACAAGCAGTGTAAAAAAATTTTTTTTAAGCAACAGATTTGTTTTATCTATGATATTTATTATTATCAGTTGTTTTAGCATGAATATTTGGCTTATACACAAGTTTATTAGTATTTTACAGTTTTCAAGCAAAATGTATTAATATTTAGTAAAAAATAAATCCTTAGAATTATGCAATATCTTTTATTGACAACTCAACAAATGCTGATATAATATAGGAAAAAATAGGAGAAAAAAATGATTTTAGCAAATAAATGGAATGATTATAAAATAATAGATATGGCAAATGGCCAAAAACTAGAAAAATGGGGTAAATTTATATTAAGCAGACCAGATCCACAAATTATTTGGAATAACAAAACTTATCCGGAAAAATGGGATAAAGCAGATGCTGTTTACAGCAGATCAAAAACCGGAGGGGGTTCTTGGAAATACAACAAAAAATTACCAGATAATTGGAAAATACAATACAAAGAATTAGTTTTTAATATAAAACCAATGGGATTTAAACATACAGGTTTATTTCCAGAACAAGCAGTTAACTGGGATTGGATGATAGAAAAAATTACTAAAGCTAATAGGCCAATAAAAGTTTTAAATTTATTTGCATATACTGGAGGTGCAAGTGTAGCATGCCTTTATGCAGGTGCAGAAGTATGTCATGTAGATAGTTCAAAAGGCATGGTACAATGGGCAAAAGAAAATGTACAAAGTTCAGGTTTAGCAGATAAAAAGATAAGATATATAGTAGATGATGTTAATAAATTTGTTCAAAGAGAAATAAGAAGAAATAATAAGTATGATGCAATTATTATGGATCCACCATCATATGGAAGAGGAGCAAAAGGAGAAGTATGGCAATTTGAAAACAATATTTATGATTTGGTAGAATTGTGTGAAAAGGTATTGTCAGATAATCCACTATTCTTTTTAATAAACTCTTATACAACTGGAATATCTAGTAGTGTACTTGGAAATATTTTGAATTTATGTATTAATAAGAAAAATAATGGAAATGTAACATCAGGAGAAATAGGACTTCCTATGGAAAATTCTAAATTAGTATTACCATGTGGAATATATGGAAGATGGGAAAATAAATAATAAAAAAGGTAGGGGAATTTAAGTGGAAGTATTATACGAAGATAATCACATAATAGTAGTTGTGAAACCTCAAAATATTCCATCACAATCAGATAAATCAGGGGATATAGATTTATTAACTATGGTAAAAGAATATGTAAAAATCAAATACAATAAAAAAGGAGAGGCTTATATTGGGCTTGTTCATAGGCTAGATAGACCAGTAGGTGGAATAATGGTATTTGCTAGAACTTCAAAAGCAGCTTCAAGATTAAGTGAAAAAATTAGAAATAAAGAATTTAAAAAGACATATCTTGCAATGGTAGATGGTAAATTTGATGAAAAAGATGGGGTTCTAGAAGATTATTTATATAAAGATGAAAGAAATAATATTTCAAAGGTTGTAAGTAAAGAAAAAAAGAATTCTAAACTTGCTAAGCTAAATTATAAAGTTATAGATTATGATGAAAGAAGTGATTTAAGTTTAGTAAAGATTAATTTAGAAACAGGAAGACACCATCAAATAAGAGTTCAAATGGCAAATTGTGGGCATTCATTATATGGAGATCAAAAATATGGTGTTAGAGGAAAACGAAAAAAAATAAGACTATGGGCATATAAGGTAGAGTTTATGCACCCAGTAAAAAATGAAAACATGGTATTTATTAATTTTCCAGAATGGGTTGATGAAGGCATTTTAGAAAAAGATTTACAAGATTAAATAAAAAAACTATAAAACTTTATGTTATTTTGGTTGACAAATTACAAAAAAGAATGTATAATCTTATGGTATGATTTTAAAAACAGTTAATTATGGAAAATAATACATAAAAGAGTTAACAAGAGGAGGGATTAATAATGGCACAACCAAAAAGAAGATGGTCAAAACAAAGAACACATACAAAACGTTCAACATGGAAATTGGAAGCTCCAAAATACGCAAAATGCCCAAATTGTGGAGAACCAGTATTACCACACACACTTTGTTCAAATTGTGGATACTATGATGGAAAACAAATCATAGAAAAAAAAGAAAATAACGACTAATCCCTAAGGAGGAAAAATAAATGCAAATAGTAAAAGGTATATTAATTGTTGTTTATTTTATAGTATGTTTAGCTATAGTTATTTTGGCAATGATTCAATCAAAAGAAGATCCAGGTTTATCTTCTACTATTACAGGTTCATCTACAAATAACTTTTTTGAAAAAAATAAAGCTCAAACAAAAGAAGGAAAACAAAAAAAATGGACAATTATTTTAGGAATTGTTTTAGTAATACTATCTATTGCTTTAGGGGCATTATACACAATTAAATAGTATAATAAAAATTTGAGTAGTAAGGCTACTCTTTTTTTATTTTATCAATAATAAACCCACAAATAATAAATTCAATAATAAAGTATAAAGAAATTTTCAAAATAAATAAACCTAGTGAATAGAAAAATATTATATGTAAAAAGAATAAATAATTAAAAAGAATTATAGTTGCAATAATAATAAATAAAAAGCAAGTATTAATTCCATATTTCATAATTTTTAAACTTTGTTTATCTAAATTATTAAATAATAAAATTAGTTTATTCATAAGCTATCTTAACTCCATATATATACTTAAATATATGTTAACATAATATCAAAAGATAATCAAAGGAAATAATTAACAATTAAAGAATGTGTAAAAACTTGAGAGGAGAAACAATTTATGAAATTAAATATATTAAGAGCTATATTAATAGTTATGCTAATATTTACATTAAATATTATATTTAGTTTTTCAAATCAAAATGGTACAGATTCTGGAAGTCTTAGTAAAAAAATCACAAAAATACTAACTGATAAAATAGAATATATTCAAAAAATGGAGAATTCAAATAAAGAAAAATGTTTGAAAAAGATAGAACATGTAGTAAGAAAACTAGCCCATTTTTCAATATATGCTTTGTGTGGAATTCTACTAATAAGTTTAATGCTCACATTTAAAATAAAAAATTTATTAAGAATAGGTATAAGTTTTAGTTTAGGTCTAATTTATGCAATATCTGATGAAATTCATCAATCATTTATTCCTGGAAGAGCTGCACAAGCAACTGATGTACTAATAGATACTTTAGGAGTAATTTTTGGAATATTTTTAGTACTAATAATATATAGGTTAATAAAAAAACAAAAACATAAAACACAAAAAACATAAAACTACTTGACATAATCTGAAAAATAATATATTATAATATCATTAAATTCATATTTGTTTTGGTAATTTTAATAGTTTTAAATTTTTAACTCCTAAATATAGGAGGTTTTATGTCAAAGATTTTAAAAAAAATAATTCTAATTTTATTAGTTTCTATTTTGCTTTTATCAAATTGTTTTAATACAGTAATGGCAGCATTTGAAATATCAGATGCATATATTCAAAAAATAGGAGAAGCTCCATATCATTTAAAATACTATCAAGAAGCAAAAGGAATGGATACTTATGCAATTTGTAGCATAGTTGGTTATTATAAAGATGGTAACTTTTATCCTGCATATTGTTTAAATAGAGATTTACATGGAGTTGGAGCAGTTGATAATTACTCTGTAGATATAGATTCTTTAATAGATGATAATCAGGTTTGGAGAGTAGTTAAAAATGGATATCCATATAAAACTGCATCTGAAATGGGAGTATGGTCTGATTTTGATGCATTTGCTGTAACTAAATTTGCGGTATATTGTGTTACTGGACAAGCTGATATTAATTTATATTCAGCAGATGATGGTGATGCAGAAGGACAAGCAATGCTACAAGCTTTGCACAATTTAGTAGATATTGGTTTATATGGAACAGATACATTTAATGAGGAAATAAAAATAAACAAATATTCAGAATTTATAGAAGATGGAGATTATTATTCAGTTCTTTATAATGTAAGTGCTAAAAATTCAATATCAGAGTATAAAATAGAAAAAATAGAAGGTTTAAATAATGGAGATTTAATTACAGATGAAAATGGAAATGTAAAAACAATTTTTAATAATAATGAAAATTTTAAAGTCAAAATTTTAAAATCAAATTTAAATTCAGATAAAAATATAAATATTAATATTTCAGCTAAATTAAAATCATATCCAATTTTTTATGGAAAAACTAGAATACAAGGAACTCAAAATTATTTACTAACTGCTAATGAATACAATAATATTAATAAAAATGTAAATTTAAAATTAAAGCTTAATACTGGAAAAATTCAAATAGTAAAAACAGATGAGGAGACAAAAGAAGGAATCGAAGGAGTTGAATTTGAACTATTTAACTCTAATAATAAATCTGTAGGTAAAGCTGTAACTAATAAAGAAGGAAAAGCTTATTTTTCAAATTTATATCAAGGAAAATACTATCTAAAGGAAACAAAGACAAATGAAAAATATGTATTAGATGAAAATAAAAAATATGATGTTAATGTAAATTATAATAAAACATCTACTATAAATATAGAAAATGAGCATAAAAAAGGAAATATAACTATTTCAAAAATTGATAAAGATAATAAAGAAATTGCATTAGGAAATGTAGGATTTGAATTATATAATACTGATACATCAAAACTTATAGGAACATATTATACAAATCAAGATGGTGAAATAAAAATATCAAATTTAAGAATTGGAAATTATAAAATTAAAGAAATATCGACTAATCAATGGTATAACTTAGCAGATGATAAAAATGTAAAAGTTACTTGGAACAAGACTAATAAAGTTACAATTGAAAATGAATTAAAAAAAGGTCAAATTAGGGTAATTAAAGTTGATAAGGATAATAATGAAATTAAACTTAAAGGTGTCAAATTTGAAGTAAAAGATACTAAAGGAAATGTATTAGAAACAATTACTACAGATGAAAAGGGGGAAGCTTTAACATCAAAATATGCATTAAGGGATTATAATAGTATAATAATTCATGAAATAGAAACTAATAAAAATTACAAATTAAATGAAAATATTTCAGAAATTAAACTAGAAGAAAATCAAATTAAAAGTATTAAATTTGAAAATGAAAAAAAGAAAGGTCAGATTAAAGTAATTAAAGTAGATAAGGATAATCACGAGACAAAAATACCAAATGTAAAATTTAATGTAATGGATGAACAAGGAAACATTATAGAAAGTATAATTACAAATAATGATGGAGAGGCAATAACAAAACTATTACCAATTGATAAAGAATATAAGATTCAAGAGATAGAAACAAATGAAATATATAAATTAAGTGATGAAGTAAAAACTGTCAAACTTGAAGAAAATCAAATAAAAAACATTGAATTTGAAAACGAAAAAAAGAAGGGACAAATAAAAGTAATAAAGGTTGACAAAGAAAATCATGAAGTAAAACTTAAAGATGTTGAATTTGAAGTGTTAAATGAACAAGGGTTATTTGTAGAAAAATTAGTTACAGATGATAATGGAGAAGCAATAAGTAGTCTATTACCAATTGATCAAAATTATATTTTAAAAGAAAACAAAACAGGAGAAAATTATGTTTTAAGTGAGGAACCTCAAACAGTAGAAATAGAAGAAAATCAAATAAAAAATATAGTATTTGAAAATGAAAAAATTAAGGGAAAAATAAAAATTATAAAAACCGCAGATAAAGATTCTACTATATCTGGAATAAAACAAGGGGACCCAATAGAGGGTGTAAAATTTGAAATATATGATAGACAAAATAATTTAGTAGATACAGTAACTACTAATAATGAAGGAATTGCTTATACAAAAAGCCTAGATAAAGGAATTTATAATATAAAAGAGATAGAAACTAATGAATATTTCTTATTAGATGAAAAGATTCAAACTGTTAGAATTACTAAAAATAATGAAATAACTACAATAAATCTTAGAAATAAGCCTGCTACTCCAGATGAAGAAATTAAAAAAACAGGACCTAATGTAGCAACAGCAAATGAAGAAATTGAATATAATATAGAAATCAAAAATACTGGAAATGTAGATTTAGACAATTTTACATGGGAAGATGAAGTACCAACTGATTATATAAGAATTACAAAAATAAATTTAGGAACATTTAATCAAGAAAACAAGTACAATTTGTATTATAAAACAAATCTTAATGATGAATATGTATTATTATTAGAAAACATTAGTACGAAAAACAGTGAAGTAATAGACTTAAAAAAAGAATTAGCTGATAATGAATATATTACAAATTTAAAATTAGAATTTGGAACTGTGGAAAAAGGATTTCAAACAGAAAATACAACTAAATTATATGCCATAGTAAATGATGGAGTGGCAAATAACAGTGAATTTGAAAATAAAGTTAATTTAAAATCAAATTATAAAGGATATAATTTAGAAAAAACTTCAAAATGGAAGACAAAAATATATAAAATATTACCACTTACAGGGATGTAAAAAATATGAATAAATTTTTTAATTAATATTGACAATTGAACATCTATTCAACTATACTATAAATAGTTTAATAGATATTCTTTTTTATATATTTGAAAATTTGTTTATTTTTATACTCTAGGAAAGTCATCGTTGAAAACGATAGACTTGACGTAGAGGATAAATATGGCGGAAGATAGATTTTGTAGCATTTACAATGCGTACAAAATCTTGGTTTCGGTTTTTAATATATAAAATGAGTTTTATAACTAAAGCTAAAAGGAGGTAGTAATGTCTAAAAATGAATATATTTGTGACTGCAATGTAATACATCAAGATGTTGTACAAGATACAATAAAAAAAATGGCGGATAAAGATTTATTGATTGATTTATCAGAATTTTTTAAAGTATTAGGAGATACAACAAGAACAAAAATATTATATGCATTAGACCAAAATGAAATGTGTGTATGTGATATAGCAAATGTTCTAGGTATGACAAAATCATCTATTTCACATCAGCTACGTACTTTAAAAGAAAATGGAATTGTAAAAAGTAAAAAAAGTGGTAAAGAAGTTTTTTATATGCTAGATGATGAACATGTAAAACAAGTATTTGAAATTGGAATTGCTCATATTGAGCATAGAAGGAGGAACAATAATGAGATATAAATGTAAGATTAAAGGTTTAGATTGTGCAAATTGTGCAGGAGAATTAGAAAGAGCTTTAAGTAAAATTGAAGGAATTGAAAGTGTTGTAATAAATTTTATGACAGAAAAAATGATAATTGAATGTGAAGAAAACGAAAAAGAAAAGATTATGGAAAACATTAGAAAAGTAGCTAAAAAAGAAGAACCAGATGTAACTATAGAAGAAATTTAAAAAGGAGGAAGGATAAGCATCCTATAAAAAAATGAAAAAAAGATTATATAAAATTATAATTTCAGCAATACTTTTTTTTATAGCACTAATTTTCAAGTTTAAATTTCCTGAATTAAAGTGGATTAATATAATTATGTTTTTATTTAGTTATTTAATAGTAGGATTAGAAATACTAAAAAAGGCATTTAAAAATATAATTAGAGGAAAAGTTTTTGATGAAAACTTTTTAATGGCAATTGCAACATTAGGAGCTATAGTAATAGGAGAATTTGCAGAAGCAGTAGCTGTTATGCTATTTTATCAAATTGGTGAATTATTTCAAAGTTATGCTGTAAATAAAACTAGAAAATCAATTTCTAGTTTGGTGGATATTATGCCAGATTATGCTAATCTTATAAAAGATGGAGAAGTGGAAAAAGTCGATCCTGATACTGTAAGTATAGGTGACACAATAATAATTAAGCCTGGAGAAAAGGTACCATTAGATGGAGTTGTAGTTGAAGGAAATTCTATGATAGATACAAAAGCACTAACAGGAGAATCTGTTCCTAAAACAATTCATAATGGAGATGAAGTATTAAGTGGATGTATTAATTTAGATGGTATAATAAAAATAAGAGTAACAAAAGAATTTGAAGATTCAACATTTAATAGAATTATAGAATTAGTAGAAAATGCAAGTAGTAGGAAATCTAAATCAGAAAACTTTATCACAAAATTTGCACACTATTATACACCTATTGTTGTTATAATTGCCTTAATAATTGCTATTATTTGTCCAATTATAATAAAGGATGTTAGTGTAACAGAATGGATTTATAGAGCACTTTCATTTTTAGTTGTATCATGTCCATGTGCATTAGTTATATCAATACCACTTAGCTTTTTTGGAGGAATAGGGGGAGCTTCTAAACATGGAATTTTAATAAAAGGAAGTAATTATCTTGAAATGCTTAGTAAAACCGAAGCTGTTGTTTTTGATAAAACTGGAACTTTAACAGAAGGAGTATTTGAAGTTCAAAAAGTACTAAGTTTAGAAATTGCAGAGGAAAAACTAATAGAAATTGCAGCTTATGCAGAAAACTATTCAAACCATCCTATTGCAAAATCTATAAAAATGGCTTATGGTAAAAAGATAGATAATGAAAAAATTATTGAAATAAAAGAAATACCAGGTCAGGGAATATTTGCAAAAATTGAGGAAAAAGAAGTATTAATTGGAAATGAAAAATTAATGCAAGAAAATAAAATTAAATATGAAAAATCAGAAGATATTGGAACTATTCTTTATATTGCTATTAATAATAATTTTGAAGGATCTATTTTAATATCAGATAAAATAAAAAAAGATTCAGTAAAAACAATTAAAGATTTAAGAAAACATGGAATAAAGAAAACAGTAATGCTTACAGGAGATAAAAAAGAAGTTGCTGAAAATATTTCTAAACAGGTTGGAATTGATGAAGTATATTATGAATTACTTCCAGAGGGAAAAGTATCAAATTTAGAGAATATATTAAATAATAAAACAGAAAATAAAAAAGTTGCATTTGCAGGAGATGGAATAAATGATGCACCTTCACTTGCACTTGCAGATATAGGAATTGCAATGGGAGCATTGGGGTCTGATAGCGCAATAGAAGCTGCTGATGTTGTTATTTTAACTGATGAACCTTCAAAAATTGTAACTGCAATTAAAATTGCTCAAAAAAATATGAAAATAGTAAAAGAAAATATTGTTTTTGCAATTGGGGTTAAGGTATTAATATTAATTTTAACTGCATTTGGAATTACCAATATGTGGTGGGCAGTATTTGCAGATGTTGGAGTTTCAATTATTTCTATAATTAATTCACTAAGAATGTTAAGAAAAAAGATTTAATAAAAAAAATATTATACAGTAAACAAATTTTATAGACATATTATGGGAGAAAAACTTATGACAAAAAGAAAAAAGAAAAATGTAAAAGAGTACATATTAGCAATTGTATTAATAATATGCTCAATCTTAGTTTCATATTATTATCCTAATTTAGAAAATACTTTTAAAAATGTAATAGGAGCAGATACTGTAAGAGCTACTACTACAGTAACTTCATTTGATTTAGACAGTATTCCAGAGTATTCAGATTCTCCATTTGTATATATAAATAATAATATTCCTAGTTTTTCTGAAGATGATTATATAAAAATAGCTTTTGAAAAATATTCTGAATTAGATAGTTTGGGAAGATGCGGAGTAGCTTATGCAAATATATGTAAAGAACTAATGCCAACAGAACCAAGAGGGGAGATTGGAAATGTTAGACCATCAGGTTGGAAAATTTCAAAATACAATATAGTTGAAGGAAAATATTTATATAACAGATGTCACTTAATAGGATTTCAACTAGCAGGTGAAAATGCAAATGAGAAAAATTTAATTACAGGAACAAGATATTTAAATACAAAAGGGATGCTACCATTTGAAAATGAAGTGGCAAATTATATAAAAACTCAAAAGAAAAATGAAAACAAACATGTATTATATAGAGTAACTCCAATTTTTAAAAACAACAATTTAGTAGCAAGTGGAGTCCAAATGGAGGCATATTCTGTTGAAGATAATGGAAAAGGGGTATGTTTCAATGTTTATGTATATAATGTGCAACCAGGAATAGAAATAAACTATTTAAATGGAGAGAATAATATAAAACTAGAAAATGACTAAATATATGTATTTATAATAAATTATAATAAAAAATAATACAAAAAAGCTAGGGTAAATTTTTATTATCCTAGCTTTTTCTATATTATTATTTGCTTTTTATTGCAATTGGTGCGACATCAAAAACAATGTTAAAACATTTAAAATTATCTGTTTTTCCTTCTTCTAAATAATCTAGGTAAATATCTAGTTCATCTAAATTTTTACATGCACTAATTATAGCAGGATGAAGTGATGAATTAAAAAATAATTCCATTCCTAAATCAAATGATTCTCTAATTGAAGCATTTTCTTTATGTCTCATTAATAAATAGCCTTCTTTAAAACGTGAAACTGGATGATTAGAAAAACTTTTATATGGTTTTTTATAGAATTTATTAATTATATCATTTTTTGATAAATCTGAATATTTAGTTTGTAATTTAGAGATATCTTCATTTGAGAAAGGCAAATATACAAATCCTTTTGATTCTGATACTAAAAGCGTATTTTCTGAAAATGTATTCTTTTCTTCTTGTTGTTGTTCTTTGCTTGAATTTTGAATTAATGTAGTATCTACTATTTTTGTTGAATCATCTATAGAAACATTTTGTACAGTATCTACTTTTTTTGTAGCATCATCAGTAGAGTTATTTAACTCGTCATTTGATAAAGTAGTTTCAGTGCTTGAGTTTTCTGAAGCATCAGTTACTGGAGTAGATGTGTTTTCTGTTGTCCCATCAAAACTAAAAAAACCAAAAGAATTATTGCTTTTTTCTTCGCTTTCGATAGAATCTGATATTTTAAAATCAAAATAATTGTTAAAAATAGTTATTAAGAAGTTTTCAATTGTTGATAAATCTTGAAATATTTTTTTAAAATTATCTGAATAGGTCTCACTATATTTTTCGAATTCAAAGGATGATTCTTGTTCTTTAAAACTATTTAATTTCATTATAATATCATCTAACAATGATAAATCTTCATTAACATTATTTAGATGATTTTTTAAATCATTTAAAAATGCTTCTACTTCAGAAGCAGAAATTGAATTTATAGGGTTTGTTGTTTCTGCAAATTTTTGCATATATGCTAAAATAAAATCTTTTTGCTTATTCAAGGATTTTTTTATAGAATAAATATATTCTATTTCTTTTGAAATAAGTGAAGAACAAGCAGTTTTATCATTTATAATATTATCAGAAAAAAATAGCATAAAAATCACCTCAAGTTTATTATACAGTAAAATAAAAAAAAGTCTACAATTTTGAGAAAAATAATAAAAATATTTATATATAAAAAGTTTAACTTTTGGCTTGATTTATAATATTTGATGCATTATAGTGTTTAAAAATTATTATAAGAGAGGATAATAAATTGAACAATTATTTAGAGGAACAAAATGAAAATATAAAATTATATTTTAGTATTCTTTCAAAAGAATTTCCAGATTTTTTAAATGATTATATTTATACACCAGAGATGCTGAAATTAGATGGAATTAATCAAATATGTGGAGGTTATTGGAGAAAGAAAAATATATATAAAGATATGTATTCAGTTTTGAGACATAGTGTTGGAGTGGCATTAATAATTTGGAACTTTACACATGATAAAAAACAAACAATAGCAGGATTACTTCATGATATATCAAGTCCAGCTTTTAAACATTGTATAGATTATTTAAATGGAGATGCTGAAAAACAAGAATCTACAGAAGAACAAACAAAAGATGTAATCAAAAATTCGAAACAAATAATGAGCCTTTTAAAAAGAGATAATATAAAACTTGAAGAAGTATGTTATTATAAGATTTATCCAATTGCAGATAATAACATTCCAAGGTTATCAGCAGATAGATTAGAGTATACTTTTATGAATGGAATATATTATAAAAAAGTTTGGAATTTAAATGAAATAAATAAAATATATAATGATATTACAATAATTAAAAATGAAGAAAATATAGAAGAATTAGGCTTTAATACAATTGAAATAGCAGAAGAATTTATTGATAAAGCAAGTAAATTATGGCTTTTATTCGTTAGACCAGAAGATATTATAACTATGTATTTTTATGCTGAAATCTTAAAAGAAAT
>CAMVJW010000006.1 GCA_947167965.1 uncultured Clostridia bacterium
ATCATCCATTCTGGTTTATTACCAGAAATTCTAAATGATTCTATTGTATCTAATCTTTTTACTATTTTTGCTTTCTTTTGCTCACTAGCGTTTTCAAGTTCTTTTCTTAATTGTTTAGATAATTTATCTAAATCTACTTCCTCAAGTAAAGTTCTTAAAGCCTCTGCTCCCATAGCAGCTTTAAATGAACCTCTACCATATTTTTCTATTGCTTCTCTATACTCTTTTTCTGTTAGACATTGGCATTTTTCTAATCCTGATGTTCCTTTATCTGTAACAATATATAAAGCAAAATACACAACTCTTTCCAAATTTCTTGGAGATATATCTAATACTAAAGCTATTCTACTAGGTATTCCTTTAAAATACCAAATATGTGCAACTGGTGCAGCAAGCTCAATATGTCCCATTCTTTCACGTCTTACTTTTGATTTTGTAACTTCAACACCACATCTGTCACATACAACACCTTTGTATCTTACTCTTTTATATTTTCCACAGTGACATTCCCAGTCTTTTGTTGGTCCAAATATTCTTTCACAAAATAGACCATCTCTTTCTGGTTTTAATGTTCTATAGTTTATTGTTTCTGGTTTTTTTACTTCTCCTTTAGACCATTCTCTTATTTTTTCATCTGATGCAATTCCTATTTTTAGCTTATTAAAAGTTTCTAAATCTTCCATTAAACTTTTATGCCCCTTTCAGTTTTATTTAGGTTTTGTTTTTGGTTTCAATCTAAAGCTTTAAATTTAAACACCGCTCGAACAATTCCCTCATGAAATCTAAAGCTTTTTGATTGAATATGAAATTATAATATACTTATTTTATTCATCTATATCAAAATCTTCATTAATATTGTCTTCAGCTAAATCACTATCTCCTAAAAGAAATTCTCCATCTTCTATATCTGAAAATAGGTCATCACTTTCTTCTTCATAATCTTCTTCGTATTCTTCTTCATCATCTTGCATTGTGTCATAGGTTTCTGAATCATCTTCTACATAGTTTTCTGATAATTCGCCTTCAACTACAACATCTTCTTTTTCACCGCTTACCATTTTCTTATGCTCTTCTAAGTTAAAGTCTACAGCGTCTTCTATATTTTCCTTAATCTCAAGCTCTTTATTATTATCATATAATCTAATATCTAATCCTAGTGATTGTAATTCCTTAATTAAAACCTTAAATCCTTCTGGAATTCCTGGCTCTGGGATATTTTCTCCCTTAACTATTGATTCATAAGTTTTAACTCTTCCAACTACATCATCTGATTTTACTGTTAACATTTCTTGTAATGTATAAGCAGCACCATAAGCTTCTAATGCCCAAACTTCCATCTCTCCAAAACGTTGTCCACCAAATTGAGCTTTTCCTCCAAGAGGTTGTTGTGTAACTAATGAGTATGGTCCAGTAGAACGAGCATGTATTTTATCATCAACTAAGTGGTGAAGTTTTAACATGTATTGAACTCCAACAGTAACTGGCTTATCAAACGGTTCTCCAGTTCTACCATCATAAAGTATTGTTTTACCATCTTGTGAAAGTCCTGATTCAACAAGTAATTTTTCTATTTCTTCTTGATTTGCACCATCAAAAACTGGTGTAGATATTTTCCATCCATTTTCCCTTGCAACCATTCCTAAATGAACTTCTAGAATTTGTCCTAAGTTCATACGAGAAGGTACACCTAATGGGTTTAATAATATATCTATTGGTGTTCCATCTGGCATAAATGGCATATCTTCAACTGGTAATATTCTTGAAACAACACCTTTGTTACCATGACGTCCAGCCATTTTATCTCCAACTGATATTTTTCTTTTTGTAGCAATATAACATCTTATAACTTGTTGTACTCCTGGAGCTAATTCATCTGAATTCTCACGAGTAAATATTTTAACATCAACAATAGTTCCAGCTTCTCCATGTGGTACTCTTAAAGATGTATCTCTAACTTCTCTTGCTTTTTCTCCAAAGATTGCACGAAGTAATCTTTCTTCAGCAGTAAGTTCTGTCTCTCCCTTTGGAGTAACCTTTCCTACTAAAATATCACCAGGTCTCACTTCTGCACCGATTCTTATTATTCCGTTTTCATCTAAGTCTTTTAAACTATCATCTCCAACATTTGGAATATCACGAGTTATTTCTTCTGCACCTAATTTTGTATCTCTACATTCACATTCATATTCTTCAATATGTATAGATGTAAATACATCTTCTTTAACAAGTCTTTCACTTAAAAGCACAGCATCCTCGTAGTTGTATCCCTCCCATGTTGAAAATGCAATTAATACATTTTTTCCAAGTGCCATTTCACCATTTTGTGTTGAAGGTCCATCTGCAATTGTTTGGCCTTTTTTAACCTTTTCACCTTTTACAACAATTGGTTTTTGGTTTATGCATGTTCCACCATTTGTTCTTTTAAATTTAAGAAGTCTATGTGTAACTGTTTTTCCACTTTTATATTTAATTGTAATACTTTCTGAAGTTACTTTTTCTACAACTCCATCATCTTCTGCTAAAACTAATATTCCTGAATCTTTTGCTGCTCTATATTCAATTCCAGTTCCAATCATTGGGCTATCTGTAATCATAAGTGGAACAGCTTGTCTTTGCATGTTTGCTCCCATTAGGGCACGTTTTGCATCATCATGCTCTAAAAATGGAATCATTGCTGCAGCAATTGAAACTAATTGTTTTGGAGAAACATCTATGTATTGAACTCTATCTCTTTCAACCTCTAGAATTTCATTTTGATGTCTAACTCTGATTCTTTCATTTGCAAATGTTCCATCTTCATTAAGTGGCTCTGATGCTTGAGCAATATAGTATTTGTCTTCCATATCTGCACTCATATTTTCAACAATGTCTGTAATTTTATGTGTTTCCGGGTCTACTTTTCTATAAGGTGTTTCTATAAACCCATATTCGTTTATGCTTGCAAATGATGATAATGCAGAAATCAAACCTATATTTGGTCCTTCTGGAGATTCTATAGGGCATAATCTACCATAGTGAGTATAATGTACGTCTCTTACCTCAAATCCTGCTCTTTCTCTAGATAATCCTCCAGGTCCTAATGCAGAAATTCTTCTTTTATGTGTTAATTCTGAAAGTGGATTTGTTTGATCCATAAATTGAGATAATTGTGAACTTCCAAAGAACTCTCTTATAGCAGCTGCAATTGGTTTTGGATTAATTAAAGACTGAGGTGTTACTATATCTAAATCTTGAACTGTCATTCTTTCTCTAACTGCTCTTTCAAGTCTTGCTAAACCAACTCTAAATTGATTTTGTAATAATTCTCCAACACATCTAATTCTACGATTTGCTAAATGGTCTATATCATCTGCGCTTCCTAAACCATTATATATATTTAACATCATGCTAATTGAAGCAATTATGTCTTCTGTTGTAATATGTTTAGGAACTAATTCATTAGCTCTTTCTTTTATTACTTTAACTAAATCTTTTTTGTCAGTGTTTTCAACTATATTTTGTAATACTGCATAATTTACATTTTCTTTAAAATGTACTTTTTTTAGGTCTACATCAGGTAAGAATTTATAAATATTTACAGTACCATTTCCTATAATTCTTAATTTTTTATCATTAAATTTTATATCAACTATATTTATTCCAGAGTTTTGTATTTCCTCTGCTATATCTTCTGATATTACTTCTCCAGCATTTACAAATACTTCTCCAGTTTCTTTATTTATTATATCGTCAAATGCTATTTGCCCTGTTATTCTTCTTGCTAAACTTAGTTTTTGATTAAATTTGTATCTACCAACTTTTGCTAAGTCATATCTTCTATTATCGAAAAACATTCCATTAAATAAGCTTCTTGCAGCTTCAACTGTAGGTAATTCTCCTGGTCTTAATTTTTTGTAAATTTCTATTATAGCATCTTCTTCATTTTTTATAGTATCTTTACTTAATGTTGTATTAATTAATGTTTCATCACCAAATAATTCTTTTATCTGCTCATCATTTCCCAAACCAAGTGTTCTTAAAAGAACTGTTACTGGTAATTTTCTTGTTCTGTCTACACGAACATAAAATACATCTGAACTATCAGTTTCATATTCTATCCATGCACCTCTTAAAGGCATTACTGTTGAAGTATAATTTCTTTTTCCTGTTTTTTGATCAAATACTTCTTCATAATAGCATCCAGGTGAACGAACTAACTGACTTACTACAACTCTTTCTGCTCCATTTATTATAAAAGTACCACTATCTGTCATAAGTGGGAAATCGCCAAGATATATTTCTTGCTCTTTTATTTCTCCTGTCTCACGGTTTATTAATCTTACTTTTACATGTAGTCTTGAAGAGTATGTAGCATCTCTTTCTTTTGCTTCTTCTTGAGTGTATTTTGTTTTGTCTTCCATGTAATAATCGAAAAATTCTAGAACTAAATTTCCAGAGTAGTCTTCTATTGGAGATATATCTCTTAATACTTCTCCTAACCCCTCTTCTACAAACCAGTCATAAGAGTCTCTTTGAACTTTTATTAGGTTTGGCATTTCAATGTAGTCTCCTACTTTTGAAAAGTCTTTTCTTGAAGCTTTTTCAAATTTTACTTCTTTTAATTTCAAAAAAATCACCTCTAAAAAATATTAGCAGAAAAAACAAATAATTTATTTTAGAAAAAGTCCTTCTTAAATATTACAAAAATAAATAGCAAATTTTTCTAATTGCCTGCTTTCAATTATTAAACTTTGCTTTTTTGTAACTTTAATTCCTCTTTTTCCTACTTAAAAATTATCTAATTTGAAATAATAGCGCATAATTACGCTAGTTTAATTTACAATATGTTGATTTTATCAAATTTCTAGGATTATGTCAATAATTTTTTTAATTTTTTTCACAAAAATACTTGACATTTAAAAATATTTTGTGTTAATATAAATAGCGTAATTTTAATTTATGCGGATGTGGCGGAACTGGCAGACGCGCTGGTCTTAGGAACCAGTGTCAACGACGTGGGGGTTCAAGTCCCTTCATCCGCACCAACGACGTATCTGTTCGAACTTTATAGAACAGATAGATATGAAATCAATCAGAAATGGTTGATTTTTTTATTTTGTTAAAAAATTAATAAATATTCTAAAAAGAAAAAGAAAAAATAAAATTGATAAAAAATTAGATTTTAAAAATCAAACAGCTAAATTCATAAACATCCAGGTTTAGTCACAATGTTAAGTATATATAGTCTTCAATATTTTAATATATTTAATTATTTTACAATGGTCAACTAACGGTTGATTTATACTAGTATCATAATAAAAGCATTATGATGCTTTTTTTATATAAGTATAGATAATTATTAAAATAATACTAGAATTCATTAATTTTTTATTGCAATAAATTGATAGAATGGTATAATAATAAATATCTTTCAAATAGATACCATTAGATATTATCTTTTGAAATTATGTAATTAAAACATGGAGAAAAATATATGGAAAAAAAAGTAGCTCTTGTAACTGGTGCTAGCAGAGGAATTGGAAAATCAATTGCAATTGACCTTGCTAAAAACAATTTTATAGTAGTAATTAACTATAACCAAAATGAAGAATTAGCCAAACAAGTCTTAGAAGAAGTAAATTTATATTCTGAAGGCTATATCATCAAAGCAGATGTAAGTAACATTAATGACATTACTAATATGTATAACTTAATTAGAGAAAAATATAATAGACTTGATGTATTAGTAAATAACGCTGGCGCAATTATAAGGCCTGCTGATTGGCAAGAAATATCTGAAGAAAATTGGCAAAAAACTCTTGATATTAATTTAAAAAGTGTATTTGACTGTACAAAAATGTTTTCAGAATTATTAAAGAAAAGTATGGCTGGAAGAATCATAAATATCAGCTCAACTGTTGGAATATCTTCCGCCCCACCTGTTATTGCCTATTCAGTTGCTAAATCAGGAGTTAATGCTTTAACAAATGCATTTGCAAAAGCTCTTGCTCCAAATATTACAGTAAATGCTATTGCTCCTGGAAACATTGATACAGATATGACACAAGGTGCTGGAGAAGGTTTAATCAATTGGGTAATAGATAACACACCGATGAAAAGGTTAGGAAAGCCTGAGGAAATAGCCTATTTAGTTTCATTTTTAGCCTCAGAAAAAGCATCTTTTATAACAGGTCAAATTATAGAGGTTGCTGGTGGATATGATCTAAGATAATTTTTCTAATATAATTTTGAATCTAGTTGAAATAATTAATTTAAAGGAGTAAAGTATGAAAAAAGTATTAATAATAATTGCAATAATTATAACATTAATAATTGTATCTATTGTGGCACTTTTCGGTATTTTATTTTCAATATTTAATAAGGAAAAAACATCTATTACATCAGATCAGTTTATTTCTATTATGTCTGAAAAAAACTATGCAGTCGTTAATGCAAAAAGTCAATTTATTGAATATGACTATATTAATAAAGCTTATATGGCATTAGAACCAAATAATAATTTTCAAATTGAATTTTATGAATTAAAAGATAGTTCTTATGCTGTACAATTTTATAATAACAATGTATCTAAATTTGAAGAATCGAAAGGAACACTCTCTTCTCAATCAAATGTTAATTTAAAAAATTCTTCGAAATTTACCATGTCTACAAACGGAGATTATATGGTTGTTTCAAGAATTAATAATACAGCAATATACGCTAGAGTAAGTGATAAATATAAAAGCACAGTTGATTCTTTATTAAAAGAATTAGGTTATTAAAAGGAATAATAATAAAAATGAACAAATGTCGGATTATACAAATAAAATATATACTTCCCTAAATTTAGATGGAATGATTGATTATTGTTGTATTGCAGATTATATTGATGGCACTGAGCTATCAAATATTTTACAAAGTAATATTTAGTAAAAAATAGCGCTTTTATATTTTTTATAAAACCGCTATTTTTTATTATTCTTTTTTTTATGTTTTTATATATAATTCTTTATATCTTTACTACCACCTATTTTTCACCATTTAGTTTAAATAATTTTAATATTTCAACTATAACAATAGGAGCAAATACTAAGCATATTACTTCAATAATATTATTCATTGGAAGCATTGGTATACTAAACATTGTTCTTAATGCTGGGACTAATAATACTAAGAACATCAATATTGCAGAAAGAATTATTGCTCCAATTAATTTCATATTATTAAAAATATTAGTTTTAAATATAGATTTTTTATTATCTCTTATATTAAATACATGTGTTAATTCTGATAGTGCAAGCACCATAAATGCCATAGTTTGTCCTATTTCAATTTTTGATTCATCTAATGTTAAACCTTCTATTGGAGTAGTTGTAGTAGCTAATCCTATCATAAATGCAACTAAAGTTAAAATTCCTATCATTATTCCTTGATATACTATTCTATATGTCATAGATTTTGTAAATATTCCTTTTGTTTTTATTGGTTTTCTTTCCATTATGTCTTTACTTGCTGGGTCAAATGCTAAAGCAAGCGCAGGTAAAGAATCTGTTACTAAGTTAATCCATAAAATGTGAATTGGCAATAATATTTCTAAATGTGCAATGTCTGTTATTCCAAACCATTTTGCAAAAAGTGATGTTCCAAGTGTTGCAAGAAGTAATACTACTATCTCCCCTATATTTGAAGAAAGCAAAAATTGTATTACTTTTAATATATTGTCATATATTCTTCTTCCCTCTTCTACTGCACTTACAACTGTTGCAAAATTGTCATCTGTTAAGATTACATCTGCTGCCTCTTTTGCAACATCTGTTCCAACAATTCCCATTGCACAACCAATATCAGCTTGTTTTAAAGCAGGACTATCATTTACTCCGTCTCCAGTCATAGCAACAATTTCTCCTTGTGATTGCCATGCATTTACTATTCTAACTTTATGTTCTGGAGCAACTCTAGCATAAACAGAATAGTTTCTAATATTTTTCTTTAAATCTTCATCAGATATTTTATCTAATTCTGTTCCTGTAATTGCTTCTTCTTCATTTTCTAGTATTCCAAGCTCTCTTGCTATTGCTGTTGCTGTAATTTTATGGTCTCCTGTTATCATTACTGTTTTTATTCCAGCTGTTTTACATTTTTCAACTGCAGCCTTTGCCTCTTCTCTTGGAGGATCTATCATTCCATACATTCCAACAAATGTTAAATCTTTTTCTAAATCTTTTGTACTTGGTTTGGTGTCTAATTCTTTATAGGCAAAACCTAATACTCTTAAAGCATCTTTTGCCATTGTTTCATTTATTTCGCTAATTTTTGATTTATAGTCACTTGAGAATTCATTTTCGTTTCCATCTTCGATGTGTGAATTACATATTGCCAATAACTCATCTATTCCACCTTTGGTAAATACTAAATATTTACCATTTACCTTATGAACTGTTGTCATTAGTTTTCTTTCGGAATCAAATGGGATTTCATCAACTCTTGGCATTGTTTCATAAAGATTTTTAGTAAATCCTAATTTGAATGCAATATCTACTAGAGCTGTTTCTGTAGGGTCTCCTGTTAAAGTCCCATCTTCAGCAATTTTTGTATCATTACATAACATACCATTATATACAAGTAGCTTTACTTCTTGATTTGCATTTTCATATTTTACAATATCATCTAAATCTGACATATCATATACATGATCATTTACAAACATTTTTAAAACTGTCATTTGATTTTTAGTTAAAGTTCCTGTTTTGTCTGAACATATTACTGTTGCAGATCCTAATGTTTCAACTGCTGGCAAGTTTTTTACAATTGCATTTTTCTTAACCATTTTTTGAACACCAATTGCTAAAACTATTGTTGATACCGCAGCTAATCCTTCTGGAATTGCTGCAACTGCTAAACTTACGGCTGTCATAAACATTGAAATTGCATCTCTCCCTTGAAGCATTCCTGCTCCAAATATTACAGCACAAATTATTAAAGAAACTATTCCTAATGTTTTTCCTAAACTATTTAATTTTGCTTGAAGTGGTGTTTCTCTTTCTTCACTTGATGATAACATTCCAGCAATTTTACCTACTTCTGTATTCATACCAGTTTCTACAACTATTGCTTTTCCTCTACCATATGTTATTAAGCTAGATGAAAATAACATATTAACTCTATCACCTATTGGAACCTCTTCTTTTTCAATTTTTTGAGCTTGTTTTTCAACAGGTACAGATTCTCCAGTTAATGATGCTTCTTGTGCTTTTAAATTTACTGCATCAATTATTCTTAAATCTGCTGGAACATAGTCTCCTGTATCTAATACTACAATATCTCCTGGAACTAAGTCTGATGCAGGAACAACTATTACACTTCCATTTCTTAAAACTTTAGCTTCATGTCCACTTAGTTTTTGAAGTGCCTCTAGTGATTTTTCTGCTCTTGCTTCTTGTACAACTCCAATTATAGCATTTGCAATAACAACTACTAAAATAATTATAGAATCTGTTATTGCTTCCCCTTGAGCTATTGATATTGCTCCAGATACAACAGCTGCTATTATTAGAATAATTATCATAAAATCTTTAAATTGTTCTAAAAATTTAATAAATAATGATTTTTTCTTTTCTTTTTTTAATTCATTTAATCCATATTTTTCTTGCTTTTCATTGACTTGCTCTTGTGTAAGCCCTTTTTCTATATCTGTTACTAATTCTTTTGTTACTTCTTCTACAGTTTTATTAAACCAATTTGACATATTATTGACCCCTTTCAGTTTATTTACATTCTGTTACCTGCTTTAGAAAATATAATATTTTTTATATTATATTAATTATTTTTTAAATCTATTTTTAATTTCATCTTTAGAAAAAAAACGCATATAATAATATATACAATAATAACAAAAATACCTATAATTATTATTCCTTTTTCTTTACGTATTTCGTTTGCTTTTGAAAGTATTCTTGTAGCATCTTCGTCTATGTTTTTATATATAGCTTTTTCCTCTTTATCCAAATTGCTTATCTCATTTTTTACTTTTTCTAAATCACTTTTTTTATTTAATCTATCTAAAATTTTATTATCTAACTTAACTCTCTTTTCCCCTATTTCTTTTAAATTCAATTTGTTCTCTTTAATATCAGTATAATAAAGAATTGGTTGATTTTTTATGAGTTTAATTTTTTTGATAGGTTTTATAAAAAATAAGTTAATTAAAATTAATAATAAAACTAACATTCCAATTAAAACATAATTAGTTTTAACTTTAAATATTTTATCAAAAACATCATCCATTTATTTTTCCCCTTATAATTTTTTTATTAATTCATTTTTTATTATAACAAACATTAAATATTTACATCTACATTTTTATTTAAATTTTTCTCACAATTAACAATTCTTTTCTAAAATTTTTAAAAGTTCCTCTTTACTAAAATGATACTTCTTATGGCAGAAATTGCATTCTGTATCCACTTTTCCATCTTCATCAATTATTTTTTGAATTTCTTCTTTTCCAAGTGATTTTATTCCTCTTTCAAATTTTTCTTTTGAACAATTGCATTTATATTTTACATCTAAATCTTGTGTCATTAATTCAATATTTTCATCACCTGTAACTATTTTTGCAATCTCTTCTAGGCTTATGTTTTCATCTAGCATTTCTGAAATTGGTTTTGCTTTAGAAATTGCTTGTTCTATTTTTGTTATATCTTCATCTTTTGCATCTGGCATTAAATTAATAATATATCCACCTGCTTTTTTAACTCCATCTTTATTTACTAAAACTCCAAGAGCAAGTGCAGTTGGCTTTTGCTCTGATTTTGCAAAAAATTCTGTAAAATCTTCCGCAATTTCTCCTGTAACTAATGGAATAATCCCATTGTATTTTCCTTTTGTTAATTCATTTTCCCTAATTACATTTAAATATCCTATATTTCCAACGGCTCCACCTACATCTATTTTTCCATCTTCTTTTAAAGGTAATTCGATATTTGGATTATCTGCATAAACCTTTAAAATAGCCTTATTATTACTTTCTAATTCTCCTATTGCAACCATTTTACCTATTGGTCCATTACCTTTTATTTGAATTGTTATATTATCATCATCCTCTTTCAAATCAATAAATATCATCATTATAGCTGCTGTTGCAACTCTTCCTAATACTGCTGTAGTTGTTGGTGTTAAATTGTGAATATTTCTAATTTCCTCTACTATATTAGTTGAATCAATACACATAACAGATACTCTTTTGTTATATGCCCAAAACTTTATAACTTTATTTTGCTTTTGTTCAATATCTCCTAATTTTTCCATAATAAATAAATCTCCATTTTAATTATATTTGTATTATTAAGGTCTGTTCCCATATCAAAATATAGTTATTATTTTACTCTAATTTTGCTAAAAAATCAATTCTAATAGAAAAAAATAGCTTAATATAAAAATAATCAAAATTATTGTTATAATTTAATTTGTATGATAAAATATATAGTATTAATAAGAAAGGGCTAGTTTTATTATGCTAAAAAAAATAATTAATTATGGAAAAGCTGAAGTTTTAAATAGCGAAAAAGAAAAACTTTCTATTCATCCAGATTTAAGGAATTTGTTTTGGGAAACTACTTTAAGATGTAACGAAAAATGTCAGCACTGTGGAAGTAGAGCTGGTGAATATGATACATTAAAAGAAGAACTAACAACAGATGAAATAAAAAAAGCTTTTAAAGATATTTCTGAAAAAATAAATCCTAATAATATTTTAATTAATGTAACTGGAGGAGAACCATTATTAAGAAAAGATTTATTCGATGTAATGGATTACGCACATAACGAATTAGGTTTTAGATGGGGAATTACAACTAATGGGTTGTTAATTAATGATGAGATTATTGAGAAAATGAAAAAAACTTGTTTAGCCACAATGTCAATTAGCATTGACGGAATGGAAAAAACACATGATAATTTTAGAGGTGTTCCTGGAGCCTTTGTTAAAACAATTAATAATATTAAAAAACTACAAAATGATAAATTTCTAAAAGCATTTCAAATTACAACAGTAGTAAACAAAATGAATATTAGTGAGTTAGATGAAATGTATCAATTAATGAAAGATTTAGAAGTTGATTCATGGAGAATAATTAATATGGATCCAATTGGAAGAGCACAAGACCATGATGAATTATCTTTAGACAAGAATGATTACATACATTTATTTGACTTTATGGAAAAGAAAAATAAAGAAGCAGATTTTCAAATTACTTATGGATGTGCACATTATCTTGGAATAGAAAGAGAATATTCAATTAGAAATTTTGGTTTCTTTTGTTTTGCTGGATTTACTATTGCAAGTATACTTTATAATGGAGATATTTATGTTTGTCCAGATGTAGAAAGAAGAAAAGAATTAATTCAAGGTAATGTAAAAATTGACAATTTTGCAGATATATGGTTTAATCGTTTTGAATGGTTTAGAGATTTAGATAAATTTAAAATTGGAAAATGTTCTACATGTAGCGATTGGAAGTATTGTAGAGGTGACTCTTTACATACATGGGATTTTGAAAATAATAAACCTAAATTATGTTTAAATAATTTATTATATGAAAAAGGAGAATAGTAATTATGAAAAAATTAGTAAAAAGAACATTTGGAATTATTAGTTCGTTCATACTTAGCGCACAATCAAAAATCTTTGCGATGAATCAACCTGCAGTATATGGTCCTCCATCAGACACAAACAGCGAAACTATAATAGATATTTCACAACCTGCAGTATATGGTCCTGCACCAGACCCAAGTATTTCTACACTAACTGGAGGGCAAATATTTTCAATTGTAGCATCAATCATGCTTTTTATTATAGGACTTATTGTTATATTAAATAAAAAAATCAATAAAACCGTAAAAGTAATAACTGTAATAGTATTTTCTATTATAATAATAGCATTACTTTTATTATCGAAATTCGTATTTTAATATTATACAATTTATTTATGGGTGAGTAAAACTAAATCTACTCACCCTTTTTTTAATACTAGAAATTTAATAATAATATCGAACTGTATAAACATAAATAAAATAAGGAAGAACCAAATAAGAATAATTCTGTTCTTATTTAAGTTCTTCCTTATAACTTTTTTATATACTATATATATTATTCAGCAGCTGATTCTTCTTCTGCATCTGGAGCGTTATAAGCTTCTAATATAGCATTTTGAATTTTTTCCCTTGTTTCTGGGTTGATTGGATGAGCTATATCCTTAAAATCTCCTGTTGGAGTTTTTTTGCTTGGCATAGCAATAAATAATCCATTTTGGCTTTCGATAACTTTGATGTCATGAATTACAAATTCGTTATCGAATGTTACAGAAGCAACAGCTTTCATTCTGTTTTCTGAATTAACTTTTCTTAAACGTACGTCAGTTATTTGCATTTTAAGCACCTCTTTCTTTCAGTAATATGTACATAATTTTATGCACTAATATATTATTCTTCAAAAAAATTTTTTTTCCTTCTTTTTTTTACATTTTTTTATATATTTTATTATTTTATTTTTTATTATTTTATTTTTTATTTTATTTTATTTTATTTTATTTTATAATTATTCATTTTCTTCCCTTATGTCATTATATTCTTTAATAAAGTATAATGGTCTATTTTTAGTTTCATTAAAAATTCTACCTAAATATTCCCCAACTATTCCTATTAGTAAAAATTGAACAGTAAAAAATAAAGATAAAATTAACATCATAATTTGTAAACTATGAATTTCTGTTCCAAATCTAAAATACTTTATTAATATATAAATCAAATAACTTAAAAAAATGAAAAATGCTGGAATGCTTACATAACTTGCAACTCTAAGAGGTGAAGTTGTAAATGATGTTATTCCGATCTATTGCTAAATCCATAAGTTTTGAATAGTTCCATTTAGTTTTTCCTGCAATTCTTGGATCTCTGTCATATAATACTTCTTTTTTGTTATACCCTATCCAGCTAAACATACTTTTTGAACACCTTTGAGATTCTCTCATTTTTTTCAAAGCATTTACACATCTCTTATCTAATAGTCTAAAATCACCAGTGTCTCTTTGAATTTCTATTCCTGTTAAACTTTGTAAAACTTTATAATACATTTTAGATGTAAATTTTTTAAATAATGTTTCTCCCCTTCTGCTTCTTCGTTTAGCATATACCTCATCATAACCTTGCTCCCAGTATTTTATTAACTCTGGAATTAATTCTGGTGGGTCTTGTAAATCTGCATCTAAAAAGATAACTGCATCTCCTGTTGAATAATCCATTCCTGCAATCATTGCTGTTTCTTTTCCAAAATTTCTAGAAAAATCTACATAACTTATTCTTTTATCTTTACTTCTTAATTCTTTTATTATTTCTAAAGAATTGTCTTTACTTCCGTCATTAATAAATAAAAATTCTAATTCATAATTAGTTATCATATTAGAAATTTCATTTAATCTAGTATACAATGTAGGAAGAGCTTCTTCCTCATTAAATACTGGTATTATTATCGTAATTTTCTTCATACATTCCCTTTCTGAGTTTATTTCTTTCCAACTAATTTTTTACAAAAATCATAAACCTTTATCTTTCTTAAGATAACTACAATTACATGTTTAATTTTGTATTCTAATGTTTGCTCATAATATGCTCTTTTTTCATTTTCTACATCAAATTCAAAATCACCATCTACATATTTTTTATTAAATTCACTGCACAACCAGTCATACTCTATTTTTGTAGTTATAAGATATTGTGTTATTAGTTCTTTTGTTAAATGTTTCATTTTTCCTAAATTTAGTCCATTTTTAGTCTTTTCCTCATTAGGTTTTTTTATTGCATTTTCAAATATTTCTTCCATATTTAAAACCATATTTTTCAAAGAAAACTTTTCAATAATTCTTTCTCTGCATTTTAATTTATACTTATCAAGATTATTAAATATATCTTCTATTGCATTTACATAGTCGTTTATTTCTTCATCTGAATAGTTAAAATTATTAATTTCCGTTTCTTTTTGATAGCATTTAATAATTTTTCCAACAGAATTGTCTATTAGTTCTTTTTGCCCTCCGACATCACTTGAAACAACTGGTATCCCCATTGCTAGTGATTCATAAGATGTAAGAGCTACTCCTTCTTTTATAGAGCAATTTAAATTCATATCTGAAATTGCATAAATTTCTTGTGTGTTTTTGCAATTACCTAAAAATATAATACAATTTTGTAAACCTAGCTTGTTAGATCTTTGCTTGATTTCTTCAAGCATTGGTCCATCTCCGGCAACGACAACTATAAAGTCTTGACGTTTTTTGTGTAATTCATTAATTATATCTATCATTAAGTGTGGTCTTTTTTGGTTTGCTATTCTACATACAAATGAAATTATATACTTATTTTCTGCATTTATTTTTAGTTTATCTAAAATATCTTTTTTATTGTAATCTTTTGGATTATACTGTTCTTCGTCAACTCCAATATAAACTGTATCAACATCACTTTTATTTCTTTTAAAGTGTTCCACTAATATTTTTTCACTATTCTTATTGCAAAATAGTGTTTTATCTATTACATCTCCAAATGCTGCAGAATCTCTAGAATATCCTCCATTTCTCCAATACCATTCTTCCATATGAACATAATCTATTATTGGTATGTTTGGATTTTGTCCTTTTAAATATGGTAAACAGTTATATCCAAATTGACTACAAGTATTAAATATTAGATTTATATTGTTCTTTTTTATTAAATAATTAATAAATGCTATCCAATATTTTCTGTCTAAAAACGCTGGTAACTCATAACAATATGCATATTCATCAAATTGTTGTTTTAATTCATTATTACTAGGTTGTGTTGTAACTATTATAAAATCAAATTTATCCTTATTTGCATTTTTTATTAAATCTAAATTAAATTTATCTGCTCCTCCTGTAATCATCCATGGAACCATCATAAGTATTTTTATTTTTTCATTTTTCTTTAAAATTGGTCTTTTTATGGTATCTATTTGGTCTGGTATGATATCCCAATCATAATCTTGTTTTGGATATTGAATTCCTTTTTTTACTTTTTTGATTGTACTTACAGTTGCATTTATATATTCCATTGCTTTTTTTCTATTTGCTGTTGCTTTAGCTAACTCTCCAGTTTGTGCTTTTCTTCTATACCAAATAGAAATTGAGCTCATTCTTACAGGATATTTTTCTCTAGCTATTAATTTAAGCCAGAAATTCCAATCTTCAAATACCCCTTTTTCTCTTAATTCATAACCACCCGCTTCAAAAAAATCTTTTTTTCTAATAAAATTAACGGAAACTAAATTATTTATTTTTTTTTGTCTTATAGGATTATACCCTTTTCTCCATACATATTCTTGTGCATCAAATCCTATTGAATCACTATATGCCCAAGATGCACCTGGATTAGTCTCTAAAGTCCAATATGCACATTCCATAAATGTTGGTACTATTAAATCATCATCATCTATAAATAATAAATACTTTGAACTTTCACTAGCATTTTTTGCTCCATAATCTCTTGTTAAAGATAATCCTTCGTTTTGTTTATGTAATACTCTTATTCTATCATCTAGTTTTTCAATATCTTCTAAAACTTTTAAACTTTCTTCATTTGTTGAACCATCATCAACAATAATCCATTCAAAACATGTATATGTTTGATTTAATACAGATTTTGCAGTTTGTTCAATATATTCTCTCTTTGTATTATAAAATGGTGTTATAACTGTTATCTCTGGTTTATCGCATTTTTCTGCATCTAATTTTTTTAAAGTTCTTCCTGGCTCTAGTTTAAAATCAAAATTCATATTTTACATTGTTCCTTTCACAAAGAATTATATTTTACGTTAATTTTACGTTATTATTATTTTAAGTTATTATAATCTGCGTAAAGCGTGTTTTTATCTAATTTAAATACTATTAGATATTTTAATAAGATTTATATCCAACATTCATATCAACATTAGTATATATTCCGTTTATTCTTCCTGAACTGGTATATTGCCAAATTGTATAATTACCATTATAATCTGATGGCTTATCTTTTGAACCAGTATAATGTGCAAGCCAAACATCATAATATCCTAATTGTGACATATCTAAATTATCTCTTAGCCAGTATTTACTTGCATAAATCATTGGTGTATATCCAGCATTTTTTATTGTTTCGCAAAAAGCTTTTACTATTTGAGTTCTTAAGCTTTTAGATAAATTATCTGCTCGTCCATTATCTCCACTTGATTCTGTATCTATAACAACAGGTCCTGTAATATTGTATTTCTTTATATTGTTAATAGTATAATTTGCTTCTTCTATTCCTTCATTTACATTAATTGCATGAGTTGCAAAATACACACCTGTATTAATATTATTATTCTTTGCACCTACTATATTTTGTTCGAATTTTTTATCTACAACAAGTTTACCTGTTCCGTACCCTCTATATCCTACTCTAATAATTGCAAAATCAATATTTTCTTTTTTAACTTTTGCCCAATCTATATCTCCTTGCCATGATGAAACATCAATCCCATTGTATCTATCTTTGTTTTCTGTAAAATATACATTTGTTCCATTTACTTTTACTCTGTATTTATTTGTAATTCCTAAATCTCGGTTTCCTAAATTAATTTTTATATATTCATGATTTTTGTTTCTTTTTGTTTCTGATTTTATATAAAAACTGTATTGTTTATTGTAATCTAGTTCAATTATGTGTCTATCAAAATAAAATGTAGTATCATTTATTTTATTTATATAAACCTCTTTTTCTATGCTCCCATCTGTTGATTTAAAAACAATTTTAGGAGTTGAAATATTTTTAATAGCACTTCCATTTACAACTTCTTTATAATCAATTTTTCCATAAATGTATTGGTTTCCATATTGAGCATTTCCTAAATGTATTTCTTTTAAAGTTACTTGTGGCACACAATCATAATCTTCATATGAGAACATTACTTTATCATTTTGTGTATAAATTTTATATTCGTTCGTATTTAAACCTAAATTATGGTATCCTAATATAATATTAGTAGTTTCTTTGTTTGTGTTAGACTTTTCCCCAGTTTTTACTTCAAAAATATATTGTTTATTCATATCTAATTCAATAATGTGTCTATCAAAATAATAAACATTATTTCCTTTATACTGTATATATACATCTTTTTCTTCTGTTCCATCTGTTGATTTGAAAATAATTTTTGGTAATTTATTGTTAAGTTTATTTGTTCCATTTTCTAATTCATAGTATTCAATTTCACCATATATGTATTTTGACTTAGATGCAGTTGTCCCCAAATTTATGTTTTTTAAGTTCACTTTTGGTATAGCATTATATTCGTATTTTACTAATTCTAGCTGGTTATTCTTTATTGTAACCTTTTTATCATCTTGAACACCTAATACTCTATTTGAACCTAATTTTATGTTCTGTACACTTTTTCCAATTCTAACCTCGAAAACATAATTATTTCCTAAAGGAAGCTCAACTAAATGTCTATCAAAATAATATTTATTATTACCTCTATATTCTAAATAGACTTCTTTTTTTATTTTTCCATCTACAGATTTAAATATTATATTTGGATGATATTCTGATGTCATTTCTCCATAAATATATCCTCCACCATATGATGTTTTTCCTAAATTTAAACTTTTTAAACTAATTAAAGGAATATAATCTTTTAACTTTATTTCACTATTATTTATTTCTACTTGGTAATCAATATGTTTTCCTAAAATTCTATTACTTCCCAAGTTTATTTTGTATTTTTGATCAACTTCAAATATATAGGTCTTAGAAAAATCTATTTCAACTAAATGTCTGTCAAAGTAATATTTGTTATTTCCTCTTTTTTCTATGTATACTTCTTTTTTTATTGATCCATCTGTTGATTTAAACACTATATTAGGTTTCTTTTCAGATACTATTTCTCCATAAATATATCCATCACCATAAGATGATTTTGCTAAGGTTAGATTACTAGCACTAAATGAGGTTTGAGCATTAACCTTATATATCATAAAACAAGTTGTAAAATAACATATTATGCTTAAAATAATATAAATCGACCTTTTTAATTTCATAGGTAATTTCATTCCTTTCAATTAATTAAAATGTTTTTTATGCTTTAATTTTTTTTAAAAACTTTTTATAATATTTTCTATAGTTTCTTTTATATTAGTCTTTCCTTTTTTGTTTTGACTAATTACATATATATATTTATCATTAGATTCAAATATTTCTGCTCCTTGATGTGGATCCATTTCTTCAAATGGATATAATGTAATTTCACCTGTTACCTCATCTAAAATATAACATTCTGAATTTATTGCAAATACAAATAATTCATTTTTTAAAAGTATATTCTTTATTTTCTTATCATAGTTATTCATAATAAAACTTTCTTCTTGTCTTAAAAAACCATCTTCATCAATAGAATAATTTGCATTTGTAATTTCATTAATTATTTTTAAAAATTCGTTTCTTGAACTCTCTTCAATCCAAATGCCAGTATGTTTAGGTGCTTTTTTTAGTTCTTCATCTAATTTATTCAGTTCAGGTTTTTGCTTTTTTATAATTCCTGCAAGAGCTACTTTAAACTTAATACTATCTTTTACAGTAATATATTCTCTCCCATCATATTCTTTTTTTACTTCATAAAGACTAGTATTTTCATTGTAACTGTTGTTAATATTTATTCCTTTATCTTCTGCAATTTCTTTTATTATCTCTTTGTCCTCAGCAGATTCATCTTTTTTGTTTTCTTCATAATTAATAGGATTATTCTGTATTACTAAATTTCTATTATTTTTCTTATTAATAATCAACAACGTCAAAATTATAATAGATAAAAATAAAACAATAAGAGTAAAAATAGTTCTTTTTTTCATTTTTACACCATTCCTTTCATAATGTGAAAACAGATTAGAAAGATTTAAAACGCTGTAATTTTTATAAGATATTCTTTAACATCTTTATAGTAGCTTCTGTATATTTGTTAGAAAATCCCCAATCTGATACTTGCTTTGCACTATATGCTTCTGGTAATTCCACTAAACAAGACCTTGCAGTTCTACCATTTGCTCCTAAATTTGCTCTTGCCCAATTTATCAAGTAACCCCTGCCATATGAGCTTATGTGTTTAGAAAGCCCCATTTCATTTCTATAAAACCAACCTATATCATTATCACCCAATGTTTCATTTAACCAACCGTGTAGGTCTACAAGTATTGTTTGTCCTTTAGTTGCTCTATGGTTTAAAAGAAAGTCTCTTAATGCTCTTGCCTCATATGCTTGGAATGGTTCTGTTCCATTATAATTTCTAAATCCTGTAGAGCTACTATAAGAATACTTTGTCCATTCTGTGCTCCAAGTTCTATTCATGTCGATTCCCTTATGTGCTGGCGCTTTATTTTGTGCTGGCGCAGCAGAATAATATGTGGTTCTACCTTCTTCATTATGTGACCACCCATAATATTCTCCATCTGGATTTACTGATGGAAAAATATATATTGTCCACTTATCTGTAAATTCAAAATCTTGCATTTCATATAATTTATTTTTAAAGCTTTCTGCAATTTTTGTTAACTCCTGTCCATCAAAAGCAAAATCATCTTCCCAACCATGTATTGCAAATGTTGCAAAAAAGACATTTGGCCCATTTCCTATTTTATAATATTTTAAATTTGAACCTCTAGAATCTCCTTTTATTTTAAATCCACTTGACCCATATGTTCCCTCAGTAAAAAACCTTTCAAAAGATATTTTATTGTTTTGTGCTTTTACTTCATATTCATTATATTTTCCTATTTTTTTGTTATTTAATTCCAACTCTTTTACTTTTTTTACATTAGTATTCCTCTGATCTAAATTTGATATTTTTATTTTATACTCTTTTCCAATATCAACCTGGCTTAAATAAACATCAAAATAATAATTATATCCGATTATTCGAAGCTGGCTTATCTACATAGCAATTATATGATACCGAATTATCTATTGCTACTAATTCTATTTTTGGATTAAATAATATATTTCTTTTTTTACCATCTACAACTTCATAGCAATCGATATTTCCATTTAAGCAATAACCCCAACTATTTTTATTAGCTATAATTCTTGTAATGCTAGCATTTAATGTTCCTGAGTATGATTGAGCTTTAAATGAAAATTCATTATTATTTATATCTACATTATATTGATAAGTAGAATATTTTTTGTTTTCTGAACTAAAATCTAGTATTTTAGTATTAGCTAAAATACTTACGTCTCCTGATTTAATTACAAATACATATTTTTTTGTATTATCAAAGTCTATCAAATGCCTATCAAAATAGTATGTGTCATTTTCTCTTTTTTGTACATAAACCTCATATGTCTTTTCCCCATCAGTAGATTTAAATTCTATTTTTGGATTAAATTCTACTTTCTTTTCTTTTCCATTTACATATTCTTTATAATCAATTGTTCCATGCAAATATGATGTTTTCCATTCTGTTAATGATATTCCAAATGTTTTTACTTTAGAGTATAATTCACCTGAATATGTGATCTTTTTTATTTTTAAATTTGTATTATTTGAAATATCTACAATGTATTGTTGATTCTCATATTTCTTTACCTTGTTCATAAAGCTTATTTTTTCTTTTTTTTCTGAAGAGTTTCTTATATCTCCTGAAGATACTTCAAAAAAATACTCTTTTGTAAAATCAATTTGACCTAAATGCCTGTCAAAATAATATATATCGTCACTTATTTTTTGAATATAAACTTCATATTCTTTTTCTTCATCTATTGATTTAAATACTATTTTAGGTATATCTGTTGTATTTCTTAAATTACCATTTACTAGTTCTTTATATTTTATTTTTCCATAAACATAGCTATTATTATAATTAGTTAGTCCAATTTTAAATTCCACTAGCTCAACTTTTGGATCCCCAAGATATTTTTCTAAAGTAAATTTTACCTTGTTATTTTGCGTTAATATTTTATATTTATTTTGATTTATTCCAAAATCATGATTTCCGAGTGTAATAGTTGTTTTTTCTGTTGTTTTATTAGATTTATCTCCTGAAGTTACTTCAAATATATACTGCTTGTTCATATCTAATTCTATAATATGTCTATCAAAATAATATGTCTTTTCATCTATTTTTCTAATATACACTTCCTTTTCTTCTAATCCATCTGTTGATTTAAACACTATTTTAGGTGATATCGTAGTTGTTTTTAATGTTCCACCTTCTTTTTCATAATACTCTATTTCACCATAAATATACTTTCTTCCAGTTTGTGTAGTTCCTATTTCAATACTTTTTGTTTTTACATATGGATTTCCTATATATTTATATTCATTTACATTAATAGTGTTATTACTTATAGAAGCCGAAATTTTAGCTATTGTTCCTAGATTTCTATTTTTTCCTAAATTTATATTTTGTACACTTTTCCCTATTGTTACTTCAAATACATATTGCTTTTCTAACTCAATTTCTATTAAATGTCTATCAAAATAATAGATATTATTTCCTTTATATTCTAAATATACATCTTTAATTATTTTTCCATCTGTTGATTTAAATACTATTTTAGGCTTTTGAGCAGAAACTAATTCTCCATATACATAGGCTCCCCCATAATTTGTTTTGCCTAAATTTAATTTATTTAGTTTTATTTGAGGAGTATAATCTTTTATTTCAATTTCATTGTTGTTAACTTCTACACTGTAATCTATATGAATTCCAATATTTCTATTACTTCCTAAGTTTAATCTATAAATTTGATTATTATCATTTATTTCAAATATATATTTTTTTGAATTATCAATCTCTACTAAATGTCTATCAAAATAATATGTATTTTTTCCTCTATATTCTATATAAACGTCTTTTTTTATTGTACCATCTGCTGATTTAAAAACTATATTTGGTTTTTTTTCTGATACTATTTCACCATATAAATATCCCCCACCATAATTTGTATTCCCTAATTTTAAATAATTTACAGTCAAATTTTTTTCCATCTTGGCTGCAAAAACATTTCCATAACAAATAATTAATAAATAAAATAATACTATTATTATACACTTTATCTTTTTCATTTTACTAATCTTTTCCTCCATAAGTTATAAGCTCTCTTTTTATTCATTTTTATTATACATTATGGCAAATGTTTTATCAATTGTTTTTTATATAAAAAAAGGTGGAAATTATTTACTTTTATTGCTTACAGATTATATATTTTTATAGTTTTTCCCTTATAATATAATTAGGTCTATTTTTTATTTCCATATACATTTTCGAAATATATTCAGCAATTACTCCAATTGATAAAAGTTGAATTCCACCCATAAAAAGAACTGCTGTTATTATTGATGCATATCCCGGAACACTTTTTCCATATATTAGTGTTTGAATAATAATAACACATGTTGCAATCATTGAAATAAAAGAAATTAAAAATCCTAGTACAGTAAATATTCTTAATGGAACAGTTGAAAAAGAAATAATTCCTTCAATTGCATATTTAAATAGGCTTTTGAAACTCCATTTTGTCTTTCCAGCTGCCCTTTCTGTATTTTCTATTTCAATATATTTTACTTTAAATCCTACCCAACTAAATATTCCTTTTGAAAATCTATTATATTCTTTTAATGAAAGTATAGCATCGACAACATTTCTTTTCATCATTCTAAAATCTTGAGCACCCTGAACTAATTCAAAATCTATAATCTTGTTCATTATTTTATAAAACAATCTTGAAAACGCACTTTTAACAACACCTTCTCCTTTTCTATTTACTCTTCTAGTTGTTACAGTATCATAACCTTCTTCTATTCCTTTTATCATTTCTAGAATTATTTTTGGAGGATGTTGTAAATCCGCATCCATTAAAACTACTAAATCTCCTGTAGAATTACTTAATCCTGCATAAATCCCTGCTTCTTTTCCAAAATTCCTAGAAAAACTAATTATTGAAATATTTTCATCTTTTTCTCTTAATTCTTTTAAAATATTTAAAGTATTATCTTTACTTCCATCATCAATAAAAACTAATTCGTACAAATACTTATTTTTTATTTGTTCTAATATCTTTTTTATTTCATCATAAAACATTAGTATTACCTGTTCTTCATTATAGCATGGTACTATTATTGATATTTTTTCCATTCTAATATTTACTCCTTATATTGTATTATAAATTACTTCTTATTACCCTATTTCATTTGTTTTATTATTACTTTTTTTAAAAATTAATAATTTGCTGAAGATATAGTTTAATATTACAACTAATATAGCAATTAATACTTTTGATATTATGTCATTAACTCCCATTTTATTTACTAATAAATAAAATGATCCTATATCTACAGCTCCCGAAAAAGCTCTGCATCCAAAAAATGCAATTATTTCTTTAATTATTTTATTTAATTTTTTTTCTTTGCTATCAAATACATAAATTTTGTTTGTTATATATGCAAATAGCACAGATATAATCCATGCTATTGCATTTGATATAGTTTCATTTGTATGTAATAATCTAGCAAATATAATATATACTACAAAGTTTACTATTGTAGTTAACACTCCGAATATTAAATAATTTATTATTTCTTTATATTTTAAATATTGTTTTTTTAAAAATTCAAATATGTTTTTCATAATTATTATAATCCTTTCGCAAGTTATACCATTAATTTGGAAAATCTTTTAAAATTAAATTAAATATTTTTAATATATACATATATATAATGTATCATCTACAAATACTAATTGTTCTTCATCAAAGTATTTCCAATTTTTACCTGCAAAATATTTATTATATGCCTCTTCAGTTACTTTTTTAGGTTCAAACTTTCTGCCACTAAATACTTCAAGCATTTCAATTAAATCCCAATCTGTCGCAATAGATTTTATATTAAGGCATCTATATTTTTCACTTCCATCATAAAAAAATTCTGGCTCTAAATCACATTGTATAGCTATATTTTTTACTTGCGTATTGTTTTTTATTTCATACTGTTCTATGTTATATATAATTGTTTTTGCAAAATTTCTATCCATTAAATTTGTTGCAACCATTTCTCCTGATGATTTCACAATATATTGACCATTAAATATAAAAATCAAACATGAAAAAGCTATTATAAATTTAAAAATTTTATTCGTTGTTTCTTTAATTGATAATAAAGTATAAAGCAACATTATTCCTATACTGGCGCCAAACGACAAAGCCATTCTAAATTCTAAATATTGAGCAGTTTTTTCTTGCGTTGTTACAGGTAATATTGGTAATAGTATTGCTGATAATAATATTGCAGTATAATAAAATAGATTTATTTTTTTGTCTTTGTTTTTTATATTATTGATTAAAAATACCGCTGTAATTATTGACATAACAACAATATACCAGCATTTAGGTCCAACACCTAGTGTTTCTACAACCATTAAGTTTAAATATTTACCGTATGTTTCAAAAATAAAAGGAATTGAAGGTATAATCGTTTCTCTTGCTCCAATATTAAAAATTGAATTAATTATATTAGATGTTATTATACCAGAAATAATAGCTATTCCATAAAATAATAATACTAAAAACGCTTCTCTAAACGCTTTTTTTACATCATCTTTATTTTTAAACGCTACAAACATTAATCCTAAAGGAACATAAATATTTAAAATTGCTTGATGGCATAGTGCTGCTATATATAATAATATAAAAATTTTTAAATATTTTGGTTTTGGATTATTTAACCACTCACAAGCTGCAAGTACACAAAGTAACAATGCAATGCATAATACACCTGATTCAACAAATACTAATAAATCCATTGTAGTAAAATTAATTATAGTAATATATGATATAACCAACACTGCTAATAACTCAATTAATTTTTTATTTTTATGAAGTTTTAGTATATTTTTATATAATATAAATACAGAAATACTTAAAGTAAATAAACTAATTATCGACATTATACCTACTAAAGTTTCAACATTTAATTTTAGAAAATTTGCTATATAAAAAATTATCGCTGTTATTGGTCTTCCAGACCATAAAAATGCAACTTTAGATATCTTTTTATATCCATATGAAATAACACAATATGTATCTTGTGCATAATGCATTTTTAAAAAATTAGCTAATATAATGCTATTAAAAAATATAATTCCTATAAATACTTTTATATTTTCTTTTGTTTTTTCGTTTAAATTCATTATATATTTACTCCTGTTTTTGGTTTTTAATATATGTCCACGAATCTCTACACATATCTTCTAAGTTTTTCTCTGCTATCCAATTTAATTCTTCTTTTGCTTTTTTTGAATCTGCATAGCATTCTGCAATGTCTCCAGGCCTTCTTTCAGTAATTTTATAATTAATTTTTTGCCCAGTAGATTTTTCAAATGCATTTACAATATCTAGAACACTATATCCTATACCTGTTCCTAAATTATAGATATATAATCCTTTTCCTTCTTTTTCAAGTTTTTCTATAGCTTTAACATGTCCTTTTGCTAAATCTACAACATGTATATAGTCCCTTACTCCTGTTCCATCATGAGTATTGTAATCATTTCCAAAAATAGATAATTGCTCTAATTTACCAGATGCTACTCTTACTATATATGGCATTAAATTATTAGGAATGCCTCTAGGTTCTTCTCCTATTAATCCACTTTCATGATTTCCAACTGGGTTAAAGTATCTTAAAATACATATATCCCATGAATCATCTGAAGTATATATGTCTTTTAAAATATACTCAATCATTAATTTGGTTCTTCCATAAGGATTAGATGTTCCTCCTACTCTACATTCTTCTGTTAAAGGAACCTTCTCAGGATTCCCATATACAGTTGCAGAAGAACTAAATACAAATTTCTTGCAATTATACTTTTTCATTGTGTCTAATAATACTAATGCTCCAGATACATTATTTATATAATAATTTAATGGCTTTTTAACTGATTCTCCAACTGCTTTAAATCCAGCAAAGTTAATAACTGCATCTATTTTATTTTCTTCAAATACTTTTTCTAATTTTTCGCGATCTTTATAGTCCATTTCATAGAATTTAAAATCTTTTCCTGTTATTTTTTTTATTGCATCTAATGCTTTACTACTACTATTTGAGAAATCATCTATTATAACTATTTCATTTCCTTGTTTTAATAATTCTATAGCTGTATGACTTCCTATATATCCTGCACCACCTGTTAATAATATCTTCATTTAAATACCTCCTTTTTTATTATCCTCATTTTATCATATTATTAATAAAAAACAAGTCATTTTAATAAATAGTTTTTACATAGTTTTTAATAAAAAATAATTGCATCAAAAAACTCCATTTTAAATTCAAAAATGGAGTTTTTTCTTTTATCTTTTTAATATTTCTTTTATTCTTCTTTTTAATGTCTGCCTATCAAATAGAGTATAATAAATAAGTCTGACTAATTTACCATGTTTTTCTAAATCAACATTATTATAATTCAAATAGCTGTAATCAATATTTGATTCCTTTATATTTGTGTTAGTTAAATAATCCATACTATGTTGATTTTTATTTCTTCGTTCCTTCATCCAATCTTCTGTAATTGGTTTAGTTTCTTTAATTCTAATTGTATCTTCAAATTTAATTGAATTAAAAATCAACATATCAATAGGCTTAGAAGAATTAATATATGACATAAATGGTAATGACATATAATAATCTTGGTAGTATAAATTTTTAAATTCACTTCCAAAAGTCTTTACCATATCTTTTACAAATTCTTGTGCAGCTTTTTGAATCATGCTAATAACATATTCTTCTTGATATGATTTAGTATACTTTTCTAAAATTGGCTCAACTTTTTCTCCACTTAAATCATATCCAATTGTAGAAGGAGCTAATTCTGAAATAATTGATTCATATGCAAATCCTGTAACTGCTGGTTTTGCATCGAAATATGTTTTTAGTTTATATCCTGCAATTCTAGAATATTTTAAAGCTTCATCTTGATTAATATTTAAGAAAAATGTATCTATAGGTTTTTTGCATAAAATCGATAAATATAATTCTGGTCTACCACTATATCCTACATCAAAAGTAGCTGAATTTCCTTCAAAAAATTGTCCAAAGTATTCTTTTAATTTTTTTATCTTTTTGTTATTTTTTTCTTCATCAAATAGATTATCTGATATTATTCTTATTAATTTATTAAACTTCTGTCTTTCTTTTATATCTTCATCATACTTTATTCCATGTTTTTCAATAATTTGTTTTATTTCATCCTCTGAGCAGTCTTTTATGCTTTCTTTTATATATTTAATTATATATTTAGGTGTATGATTATCTATATTAATTACATCTGTTAATTTATACAAATCAATTTTGTCTATTATCATTACTGATATTAATGCTTTTCGAGAAACTCTTAAATATTTAGCTTCTGGAACATTATTATAATATTTTTTTAAAATGTTATATATTTCCATAGGTAAATATCCATCTCTTGCCATAAATACGAGATTTTTATAATTTTTATTCTCAGTTTCTCTTAATAACCAATTTACGGTACCAAACATATAACTACCTACAAGATAATATCCTATTAAATATGGATCTATGTTAAAATCTGATTCTCCATTATATGTTACAAATGGATTATCAAAAAATTTGTTACCTACAATAGCTAGCATACATCTTATTCCTATAAATTGCATACTTGCACCATTGTCTCTCCAAAAAGGCATATTTTTTGTTAACATTTGGGTTAAATTATTTGTTATGTTTCTATCAAGCATTACGTCTGTTGCTTTAGGAAAATGAATTGCATTTATTTTTTTATTTTTTGCAGCTTCATAATCTGAATTATAGTTATCTCCAATGTGAACAACATTGTTGGCAGATACTTTTTCTTCTTGTAAAACATATTCATATAGGCTTCCTGTTGCCTTAGTTTTCATTAATTCACATGATAAATAAATTTTATCTATTTCATTGTATCCATTTTTATTTAATATTTGTTCTATATCTTTAATTGGAATATACATATCAGATGTACAAATAACTCTTTTTCCTAAATATTTTGCTAATTTATAAAGTGAATAAGCAGTTTCTCTTCTTGTACAAAATCTTAACTCTAAATCAATTTCTTTTTGCTTTAAATAGTCAATAATATTTTTTGGAACATCATATTGCTCTTCTATTATTTCATATATTCTATCTAAAGTAACTTCTTCTCTTTTTTGTTTAAAGCTTTCTGTTCTTGCAAATATTTCGCAATCTTCTCTTATTTTTGAGAAATCCATAGCTAAATTATTTGACATTTTTCTATAGTCATCATTTAAAAATGCAAATAAATCTTTTGGATATAAAAATGGTCTTACTATTAGTGTATCGAATATATCAAAACTTACAACTTTAGTGTTTTCATCCATTATTTCATCTTTTAATTTGTCTAATCCATCATTCCATTGTGTGCTTACAGAAGTAAAGAACTCAGAGTTTTTAATTTCAAATTGTTTTGGACAAAATTTTTTGAATTTTTCCTCGATTTCTTTATTTTCAGCTTCAGTAAATTTATTATTAGCAATATATGATTTGTGCATTTGGCAATAAAGAGCTCTCCATCTTTCAAATTTGTTTTGATATTTATCATATATTTTTTTATTTTTTAGAAATTCTTCAACAAAAGAAAATGATAATGCTAAATCATCTAAGTTTTTCATTAATTTTTTATAACCTATATCATTTACAGAAGTAGATGCCCCATCATGTTTTGAATAATAAAATGTTACTCTGTCGACTTTTGTTACTTTTTTTGCATAGTAAAATAAAACACTTGAAAATGCAAAATCTTCAGTCATAATAAAGTGCTTATCTATCTTTTTAAAATCATTATACGCTTTTTCCCAAATATCTCTTGAGAAAATCTTATTCCATATTACATGCCAAGCAAAATTCAATCCTTCTTGATTAAAATACTCTGCTATACATTCTTCTCCATTTAATTCTGAAAAAGGAAACTGAAATAGATTGTATTCTCTTTTATTGTCATTATCATAGTCTAATACTGTCCTTGAGATTACTATATCAGATTTTGTATTTTCTGCTTTATCTATTAATTCTCTATAATAGTCTCTTGGCATATAATCATCTGCATCTGCAAAAGCAATGTAGTCTCCTGTAGAATTTGCATATCCTGTAAGCCTTGCTTGAAATAATCCTTTATTTTTCTCATGTTCTACATATTTTACTCTATTATCTTTAGTCATATATTTTTGCACTATTTCCTTGCAATTTCTTGGTGATGCATCATTTACAACTATAACTTCAATATTCTTATATGACTGTGTTGTTAGCAAGTCTAAACATTTATTTAAATAGTCCTCAGCATTATAAACAGGTACTATTATAGAAATCTTTTTTTCATTTTGTTGTTTATTGTTATTATTTATCATTCATATCTCCTCGTTTCGATTTAGTATTATTATTTCTATGAAATAGATTTGTTAATTTTTCAACATATCTCCATCTTTTACTATTATAAATCTCTTTTATTTCTTGCTTTTTCATATCTATTTCTGTATCTTTTGTTTTTAGTTCTTTTTTCTTTTTCTCTAATATTTCTTGATTATTTAAGGTTAATTCCTGATTAGCCTTTAATAAATCTTTATTCTCTTTTTCGACCTTTTGTATCCATTCGTACTGTGCTTTTATTTGTTTTGATTGTTCCTCTATATTATTAGAATTTTCTTCTATTATTTTAAAAATGCTTATCCAATTTATATTTAATTTTTCATTTTCAGGTATATTAATATAGTTTTTATAGCAGTCTAGATTATTTTTTGCAATATAATATACTTCGTCAATTATTTTTTTTCTATTATTTTCTAACTCTATTAGTTGTTTTTTTAATATTTCTTCATCAATTGATTGCATATTAAATCCTGAAAAATTTTCCTCCATTGCTAATTCCATATTTTCTTTTGTAATTAGTCCGTTTATTCCTTTATATCCTGTAATTATTACAGGTACTTTCATAGCAATAGCTTCCAATGCACATCTATCCACTCCTAAAAAAATATCACATTTTTTTAAAAAGCTTTTTATATCAACCTGCTTTCCAAAAAGCCTTACTGTTGTTGATTCTTCATTAATAGCTTTTGAGTCATTGTATGCGTATTGTATTCTTTTTTTATTTAAATATTCAATAATTTCTTTTTCTGCATTTCCTCCACCTACTATGTTTAACTTTGCATTTGGGTATATTTTTTGTATTTCTATAAAAGCATCTATTCCATTACAAATAGTTGATAGTTTATCTTTATCTAATCTTGAAACTATTAATGCTTGTGTAATATTATTATTATTATTATTTAAGCTATCATTTTTAAAACCTTCAAAGTCTATTCCATTATGTATAATTTTATATTTTTCCTCATTCAAAGCATACCTTTTTTTTATTTCCTCTATAACTCTAGGCGTAATAGCAATTACTCTATATGCATTTTTATAATAAATAGGAAATAGAGATTTATATATTGGGTAGTTCCATAAATAGTATTCTTTACTATCTATAATACTATGTTCATACGCAAAGTAAGGTATTTGTGTACTAAATGCTGCAATTAAAACTGTTGGAATACATTGGTATTTATGAATATGAATTTCAGTAATTTTTTTTTCTTTTATTATGTTTATTATTTTATTTATTCTTTCTACGTTTATAGTGTTTTCTTCTGGAAAATCTAATTCAATAAACTTTCCACCAAGTTCTTCTACCTTGCTTGAATATTCACCTTTTTTTGCAACAACAAACACATTATGTCCTTTGTTTGAAAATGCTGTCACTTGATTTAATATTACGGTTTCTACTCCACCAATTCCCATACTATTAGAACATAACAAAATATTTTTCATTGTACCTCCTATTAACAAATGAAAATTAATATATATTCTTCATTTAAATTGCTTTATAATTGCTCTGCAAATCCTTTTTGTAATTTACTAAAAATAAAATATCCTATACCAAAAGCAATAATAGCTAGTACAAAAACAGTCATTAAAGGTTTTATTTCTAACATGGTTTTGTTATAAAATATATCTCTATATGCATTTATGATATATGTCATTGGATTTATTTTTAAAACCCATTGAAACTTTTCAGGAATCATATTTGGAGAATACACAACTGGAGCAACATAGAATAATAATTGAAGTGCCACCCCTATAAAATGTTGTAAATCCCTTAAATATACACATATACTTGCAATAATAATAGATATAGCTAAAACTACAAAATATTGAACTAGTAAAACTAATGGATAAAATACAATGTATTTTGATATACCTAATCCACCAAATATCACAAAACCTAAAATGATTAATGTTGAAATCATAAAGTTTATTGCTTCACTAGTAACAACTGAAATTGGAATTATTTCTCTTGGAAAATATACTTTCTTCAGTATATTTCCATTTTCTATAAATGAAAACGCTGATCTGTTTATTGATGTAGCAAAAAATGTCCACGGAATTAATCCACAACATAAAAATATAACATAGTTTTCTTGATTATTTCTAAGTATTAAAGGAAACACAATTGCATAAACTGCAATTTGTAATAATGGATTTAAAAAAGACCATATTACTCCTAAAAAAGAATTCTTATATTTTCCTCTAACTTCTTTCTTTACACTTGTTTTTAATAATTCTCTATACTGATACATATTTTTAAAAATATTAGTCATTATATTTTTCCTTCCCATCATTTTTCACATATAATCTTTATTTACATATATGAAAAATAAAGTTTATTAATAATTATACTTTATATTATATAACATACAATTTTTATATTATGCGGTTGTTTCTATGTATTTTTCAATTACCTCTTCAGTATCTCCATCCATTTTAACTTGTCCTTCGTAAAGCCATACTGCTCTGCTACATAGTTCCCTAACAGCACCCATATTGTGAGTAACAAAAACCATTGTTTTCCCTTGATTTTTTAATTCTTTCATTTTATCAAAACATTTCTTTTGAAAATGTTCATCTCCAACAGATAAAATCTCATCTATCAACAATATGTCTGCATCAACATTTATTGCAACAGAAAAAGCAAGTCTCATATACATACCAGAAGAATAAGTTCTTACAGGATTATCAATAAATTCTCTTAGTTCTGAAAACTCTATAATATCTTCTATTCTTGCATCAATTTGTTTTTTTGTTAATCCAAATATAGATGCATTAAAATAAATGTTTTCTCTTCCAGAAAAGTCTGGATGGAAGCCCGCCCCAAGTTCTAATAAAGAAGTAAGTTTTCCGTTAGTAATTATTTTTCCTTTATTTGGATAAATAATTTTGGTCATAAGTTTTAAAAGAGTTGACTTTCCACTTCCATTTGTTCCAATTAAAGCAACAACTTCCCCTTGTTTAATTTTTAAATTTATATTTTTTAATACTTCTCTTTTTTCTTTTCTATTTCTAGTAAATAAAAACAATAGTTTTTCTTTTATTGTATTTGCTCTATCTAAATAAACATTAAATGTTTTATTTACATTATCTACAATTATTTTATCGTTACTTAATTCTTCTTTCATAAAAAATTTACATCTCCTAATTTATTATTAAGTCTTAACATATATATTGAATTAAATTGAATTAAATTAAATTAAATTAAACTAAATCAAATTAAAATAAATCAAATTAAACTAAATCAAATTAAATTAAATTAAGTTAAGTTAAGTTAAGTTGAACTTAATTTAATTTTAAAATCATTATTATAATTTTAAAAAATAAACACTGCATTTAGTTATAATCTGCTAATTAAGCATAAAATTTCAGTTCATGACTAAATTTCGTACCTATTTTATCACATTAGCATATAATTATTCAAGGGTTTTAATGAAGATTTTTAAGGTCTGTCCCAAATTTGAAGAAGGTCTGTCCCATTTTGAAAACGGGACAGTCCCCATTTCAAAACGGGACTGTCCCCAATTTTAAAAAAACAAAAAAAGCTCTTAAAAATAGAGCCTTATTCATTATCATTTTTATTAATTTCTTTGATTAATTCTAGTTGTGATATTAAAAGTGATTCCATCTTTGCTTTATATATATCAAATTGTTTTTTAATATCGTCTAATTCTTTTTGTTTTATAACTATTTGATTTTGTAAATTATCAACTTCTCTTTGTGTTGAACTTTTTGCATCATTTACAATTTGATCAGCCTTTTGTCTTGCAACATTTTTAACTTCCTCTGCTGTTGATTGAGCCATTAACAAAGTATTTTGTAATGTTGCTTCAATATTTTTATAGTGTTCTAAGCTTTTTTTAAGCTCCTCAACTTCTTTTGTAGCTTCAAGCGCTTCCTTATTTTTTTTAGAAAAATCAACACCTATTTCGTCTAAAAAATCGTCAACTTCATCAACATTATACCCATTAACAAGTTGTTTTGAAAATTTTTTATTCTCTATATCTAATGGTGTAAGCATAACCTTACCTCCTTTTTGTCCATACATGTATATTTATTAAATTAAACTAAAACAATTTGTTGGTTAATCCTTACTTAACTTAAATAAACAAATTAATTTATACTGTTTTTGTTTAACCAAGAAACTGATAGTTTATTTTTTATTTCTTCTCTAGCCATTTCATTTGTAATCTCATAATTTGTTGGAGCAATTAAAAATATTGAATTAGAAACTTTTTGAATATGAGCATCTAATGAATAAACTCCACCACTAATGAAATCTACAATACGTCTTGCAACATCTTTATTAACATATTCTAAATTTACTATAACTGATTTTTTCTCTTTTAAGAAACCGCATATTTCTTCTGATTGTTCAAAGCTTGTAGGTTGAGAAATAACCATTCTAATTGATTGAGATTGTGGCATTGCTACTACTTTATTATTTCTTTTTATAAAACTTTTCTTTTCTTCAACAGGTTCTTCATCATATTCATAATCATATACATCTTCGTCATATTCTTCCTCATCAGCTTGATCCATTCCAAATAAATTCCAAACTTTACTCATTATTGCGCTTGCCATTTTCATTCCTCCTAAAATCATTTACTATTTTCTAATTTAAATACAAAACTAGTATCTAACAATTAACAAAAATTGTCAATAGTTTCCTTGAAATGTTATTTTATTTTAATATTTCTGTAATATAATTGTAATATTACATTTTAGATGGATATACTAAAATATTGTCAAATTGTGTGATTTTCTTGTAATTTTTGCTATCTATCCCTAAAGAATTTAGTTCTTCATCATTATAATACTTAACAATTGAATATTGATCATTTTGTTTTAATACTTTAATTATTACTTTTTGTATTTCTCCAGCTTTTACTCTTTCTACATATTTTAAACCATTTTCATCTTCTAAAATAGAGGAATTCGGTACTTTTAAGCCTGAATAACTCCACCAAGTAATATTAAATGAAATTTTTCTATATTGAATTAGTTCTTCAGTTAATGTTTTAAGTTCAAATATAACTAATACCTTATTATTCTCTTCTTTTGAAATATGCTTTACTTTAGCATCTATTTCATTTCCCTTTGATAATGTAATAGTTACACTATCTCCAATTTTTGCATTATTAGCTGCATCACTATTTAAAACTGCTCCAAGATAACAATTGAAATTATTTATTATTTTTCCCTCTTCTTGTGATGTAGAAATTATTTTACCTGTTTTTACTCCTAATTCTTCAAGTTTTTTTTCAGTTATATTACTAAAATCTGATCCATTTAAAATGCTTTCTAATCCATCAACTCTATATGATACAACTCCAGATACTGGAGCAGTTATATATTCTGATCCATTTTTAAGTTTTTCTTCATATTGTTCTTTTTGTTTTATAAGTTCTTTAATATATGAACCTTTTGGACTAGCTTCACCAGATATTTTTGCTTTTTTGTTTACCATTTCTTCAATTTCTTTTTTGTATTCAGAAATAGTATGCATATCTGTAATTATATGTAAGTCTAATATTTTTTCATCTATCTGCTTGTCCAAATTTTTTATATCTGTTGAAAAAATCGGAGGTTGACTTTGCATCGCTTCTTGTATCTTTATATTTAATTCCTCTATCTTACTTTTTGTTTCATCTTCATCATCACTACTATATCTAAAAACAGTCTGTCCATTAGCTGCTCTTTCCCCTTCTGATACAATTGGTGTTAAATTATTTTTATAGTTTTCACCCTTTAACACAGTTTCTTCTCTTATAATATATCCATTTGTGCTTTCTTCTAATGTTAAAGTCCCAGACTTTATTGTTACAGTATCTGTAGGTGTTTTTACAAGTAAAAATATTGAGTAAAAAATATACAAAATTATAATTGCAAAAATAAAATAAATTATATGTTTTTTACTAATTTTTTTATTTTTTAAATTATTAAAATCAATTATTTGACTCAATGTATTTCCTCCAAAATTTTTTCTATGTTTTCATCTGTTGAATTTAAGCCATCTAGCCATTTAATTCCTTCAATTTTTTTAAACCAAGTAATTTGCCTTTTTGCATATCTTCTTGATTCTTGCTTGATTTTTTCTATAGCTTCTTCGAGAGTTATATCTCCATTAAAGTATTGTACAATCTCTTTATATCCAATTGCTTGCATTGCTGTTGGAAATTTTGAATATTTTTTGCATAAATCTTTTACTTCATTTACTAATCCATTATTTATCATAATATCAACTCTTTTGTTGATTCTTTCATATAATATAGGTCTATCAATATTTATAGCAAAAACATAATACTCATATTTTACTTGATTTTTTCTAGACTCAATCTCTTGCTCAGTTTTTGTTTTTCCAGTCGAATTGTATATTTCTAATATTCTTACAATTCTTTTTTTATCATTTTTACTAATTAGATTTACAGCTTTTTCATCTATTTCCTTTGCTTTTTCATATAATGATTTAAGTCCTTCTTCAGTTTGAGCAATTTCCATTAATTTATTTCGATATTCTTCATCAAATTCAATATCTTGATATTCTATACCATAAATTAAACTATTTGCATATAAGCCTGTTCCCCCAACAACAATAGGTGTTTTTCCTTTTTTGATAATTTCTTCTATATATTTTTCTGCTAAATTTTTGTATTCTGCAACACTAAATCTTTTAGTTGGAGATATTTCACCCACTAAGTAATGCTTTATACCTTGCATTTCTTCTGTTGTTGGTTTTGCAGATCCAATATTCAAATCTTCATATATTTGCATAGAATCACAAGATACTATTTCTCCATTTATTCTTTTTGCAAGTTCTATTGATAAAGATGTTTTTCCAGAGGCTGTTGGTCCGACAATTACAATTACTTTATTCTTTTTGTTTTGTTTCAAAATTACTCCTCTATTATTCAAAAAATGTTTTAAATTTAGTTTCATTAATTTTTTCATTTACTAATAAATCTTCAGCAACAGCCTCTAATTTATCCATATGTTCTTTTAAAATAGTTTGAGCATCTCTGTATGCAGTGTCTATTAATTTTTTTACTTCAATTCCAATTCTGTCACTCATTTCTTTTCCGAACATATCAAGTTCATATTCACCATTTTCATTTTTAAGTGAAATAGGACCTATTAAATCATTCATACCATATTTTACAATCATATCTTTTGCAATTTGTGTTGCAACTTCTATGTCATTACTTGCTCCTGTTGAAATATCATCTAATGCTATTTTTTCAGCAGCTCTTCCACCTAATAGAGCAATTAGTTTTTCTTCCATTTCTGTTTTTGATATATAAGACTTGTCTTCATCTGTTTTGTACATTGTGTATCCGCCAGCCATACCTCTAGGAATTATAGATATTTCTTTTACCTTTTTTTGTGTAGGTAAATACCAACTTACTATTGCATGCCCTGCTTCATGATATGCTGTTAGTCTTTTATCTTTGTCAGATATAACTCTTGCTCTCTTTTCTAGTCCTACAGTTACTTTTTTTACTGCTTCTTCTATATCATCATTTGTTATATACTTATGTTCATTTTTTGTAGCAATAATTGCACCTTCATTTAATATATTTGCAAGTTCTGCGCCTGTAAATCCTGCTGTGTCTTCTGCTATGCTTTCTAGATCCACATCTTCTGCTAATTTTTTATCTTTACTATGGATTTTTAAAATGTCATATCTTCCTTTTTTATCTGGTGCAGGTATTGTTATTTGTCTATCAAATCTACCAGGTCTTAATAGTGCCTTATCGAGCATTTCTGGTCTATTAGTTGCAGCTAATACTATTATGGTTTCTTCTGAAGAAAATCCATCCATCTCGACTAATAATTGATTTAATGTTTGATTATTTTCTGTTTCAGCCCCGCTTCCACTTGTTCTTCTGGAACCAATTGCATCTATTTCATCAATAAATACAATACATGGAGATAATTTTCTTGCTTTATCAAATAATTTTCTAACTCTAGAAGCTCCTAAACCTGCAAACATTTCTATAAATTCAGATCCACTCATAGAAATAAAAGGTACTCCTGCTTCTCCTGCAATTGCTTTAGCAATTAAAGTTTTACCTGTTCCTGGTTTTCCATATAATAAAACACCTCTAGGAATTTTTGCTCCCATTTCAATGAATTTTTTAGGTTCTTTTAAAAACTGTACAAGTTCAACCATTTCTTGTTTTTCTTCTTCTAATCCTGCAACATCTTCGAATTTAACTTTTGTTTTTCTTTCTGTTTCGTCATATACTTCGCCTCTATCGCCTAGTCCTTGCATTTTAAATAAAGCAATAAAAAGTGCAACCATAATTATTGTAGGTAAAAAAGATACTATATAAGATGGAATTGTAGTTAATATATTTGGACTTTTTTGAATAAGTTCTATTTTGTTTCCATTTGCTACTTCTGTTTGAATTAATTCTATAAAACTCTGTGTATTTGGAACTATAGTTTTTTTCAAAAGTTCTGGATCCACTTTTTCTTCTTGTGATTCTTGCTTATTTTCTTCATTTTTTCCAGCAATATTTCCTTCATTATTGCTATTTTCTTCTTCACCTTGCTCTACTTGCTCTTCTTCTTTTTGATTTTCTTGTTCTTCTATATTTTCTTGTTTACTTTCATTTGCTTCTTTTTCTTTGTCTTCTATTTTATTTTTTAAAGTTACCTGTATAGTAGATGATCCTGTTGTCATTTCTACTTTTTTAACATTTTCTGCTGAAATCTGTTTAATAAGTTCTGTATAGCTTAGTGTTTTATCATCTTTCTTGCCATAATTTATAGAATAAACAGCTGCAAGAGCTATAATTAATATTCCTGCTAAAATTGAAACCCCATATACTAAAAGATTCTTTTTGTTATTATTCTTGTCTTTATCTTCTTTTTTCATAGTTATTTTCTTCCTTTCATAAAAGCACAAATTAATTTTTAAGCATTTATGCCATCTTCAGATGAATTATCATCACTTTCATTATTTTTATCATTTTCTTTAGTTTCATTGTTTTCTTTTTCTTTGTCATCTGTTTGATCATCTTTATTTTGTTTATTTCTAATCGTTTCTTCTATCTTTTGTTTACTAGAATCAATTATTTTCATTAATTCTAAATGTGTTTTTATTACATTTGACTTAATTATAAATATTGCAGCTGCCAAACTTATATAAGATACTGAAACATATAGTATATCAAAGTATTTTACCTTAAAGTCTGTGAGTAATAATATACAAGTATAAATAATATGTAATAAAATTGATAGAGTCATTGCATATACTGACATATTAAATAATGCTTTGTAATTAATTTTTATCTGTGCAAAAAAACAAGTAATTAATCCAAATCCAGATAATAATAAAATTCTAATAAATGTTATACTAAATATACATATAAAAATTGTAATAAAAATAGCAAATATTGTATAACCATCAGAATAGTTTTGGATAATTTCTTTAAACTCTTCCATAGAAAATCTTTCAAAAAGTTCTTCATTTTCTCCTGATTCTAATGCTATATTATATAGCTTTCCAGATAGAGATTTTTCTTCTTTACCTTCTTTAGAATTATATATATAGTATACAGATGCAATTGTAAATATTATACTAAAAATAAGCATCCATTTAAAAAGATAAATCATAGATTTTTTTAATCCTGTAGCTGCCATTTCTGGATATTTTTCAAACTTTGTAACCGAATACCATGTTTGTTTTAAAAAGTTCATTTTTAGCATTTTATTTCTTTGAATTTCGTTGCTTTCCACCTTTAAATATACTCCCTTCTAATACTGCTATCAACAAATATAGGGTTAATATTACATTTTACTTCTGAACCAATTTCAATATTTTTTCCAGTAATATCTACACTTATATGATACATTCCAACTCGTCCTAAAACTTTACATTTTTCGTAAATGCCTTCTTTGTTTTGTATGTTAACATATATAGATTGATCTTTTAAACTATCTTTAAAATCTCTAACCAAATATCTTAAATTGTCTAATGGTCTAAACATATCTCTTTGTTCTTTTACATTAAACCCTGTTGCATATCCACAAGGAATAATAGCTATATCGGTATCCTTACGTGTTTTATATGCATTTGAATATCCTATATTATATCCTTTTGGTACATTTTTAATTTCTGATACATTAGAGTGAAAGTTTGCTATTTTCTTTAATCCATAATTATTTGGAATAGAAATTCTACCTAAAAATGCTGAGCCAATTCTTACAGCATCTAATCTCATATTTTCAAATTTTAAAAATGCTGATGAATTACATATATGTAACATTCCCGTTTCAATATTATTTTGTTTTAAATAGTCCACTGTTTCTATAAACCTGTTGTATTGTATGATTGATGTTTTGGTTTTATAAAATGATGCAGAAAAATGTGAAAAGGTTCCCTCTATTTCTACGTTTTTTAGATTTGATATATTTTCTACTATTTCTTGTTTATTAGTATAGCAAAATCCATATCTCCCAAAACCTGTATCAATTTTTAAATGCGCCTTTATTTTTTTATTTAATTTACTTGCAATTTCTTCTGCAACCTCTATATCTTTTTTAGATCCAATAGTTAAAACTATATCATTTTTTATTAACATTTCCACTTCTTCTTTTATTGCTGTGGAAGATAATAATAGTATTTTTGTTTCAACATTTGATTTTCTAAGTTCAATGGCTTCTTCAACAGTAGATACTGCTAAAAAATTTATTCCGTTATCTATTAGAATATTGGCAAATTGAGTAAGTCCAATTCCATATCCATTTCCTTTTACAACTCCGATTATCTTTGTTTTTTCACTGGCAATTTCTTTTATTTTCTTTATATTATGTTTCAAATCTTCTCTATTTATTACAAGAAAATTCATGATAAATTATTTCCCTCCAAGTATTACTTTTAAATGATTTATTTTTTAAATTTTAATTTTAATGCTCTTAAGTTTCTAAATAATTTTTCAGAGATTTTATATAATTGATATCTAATTGGTTTATATGCCATATATACTTCCCCAACAAATTCTGTATACTCTGCACCAAATCCTTTTTTAAATCTATACAAACCATTACTATCATCTGGTATTCCTGGAACACCTCTAAAGTCATATATATCACTTTTTCTTTCTAGAGCTATTTTTATCATTTCCCACTGCAATAAGTAATTTGGCATAAGATTTCTATGTTCATTGCTACTTGCTCCATATAAATACCATGTTTTATTTCCATACATAATTGGTATAACACCTGATATTGGTTGTCCGTCATAATATGCCATTAGTATTTTCATATGTTCTCTTCCTAGCTCATCATACATTTTTTCAAAATATTCTAATGGTCTTATTATAAATCCATCTCTTTTACCAGTTGTTATCATTATTTTATGAAAATCTTTTAAATCTTCTCTTGTTCCATCTTTTACTGTAACTCCCTTTTTAGTAGCTAATCGAACATTATATCTTGTTTTTTGATGAAATCCCTTAAAAATTTCATCTTCTGTTTTTCCCTTTGTGTTTAATCTAAAAACATATCTTGGTTGAATCTCATCTCTAAAGTTTTTTGCATCATCTTTGATTGAATATCCTAAGTCTAGCATTATTTTTTTAAATTCTATATCTGAGCTAACTATATCTGGTTCAATTCTTAATACTATTGCTTTATATTTTTTTGCTAGTTCTTTTGCTCCATCTGTTAGTTGTTTTAAAACTTCCATATTGTGGATATCGCAAATTGGCCCTCTTGGTGAATACATTATATAACCAAAAATTGGTATTTTTCTTATCCATACCAAAAGTGACCCTATTATTTTATTATTACTATCTTCAGCAAGTATTACTTCTGTTTTCCAACTTGTTTTTACATTTGCCCATTCTAAAGATTGTTGGAAATTGCACCTTTCGTGTCCTTCTAAAAATTTTGTATACTCTTGTTTATCTTTATCATCTTTTAATAATCTCATTAATATTTCATCCTTCCTTGTTATTTATGAATTTTATCATAGCAGTAATTCAAATGCAAGTTAAAACCATTAATTTTTTTAGATGTAAACACATAAAATATTGTTAATATCTAGTTGATTAATAGGTTATTCTTTAATTACTACTTGTAAACATTAATAAAGAGCAGTTTTTATTTTTTTACTAACTGCCCTTTTATTTTTCATTATTAGTGCAAATACTATTTACCTTATAAATATTGAACAAACTATAACCAGCAATATAACAAATATTGGTATACTTAAAATGTACCAAACTGCAATTTTTCTTATTAAGTTGTACTTTTTATAGCTTTCATCTTCCTCATCTTGTTCTTGATAATTAACTTCTTCTGTTTCATTTGATATAAATGGTTCAATTAACTCTTTTGCCTTATCTAAATCTCTATTTAATACATATATTCTTTTTTCTTGAATAGAACCTCCCATTGACATATTTAAATACGATCCACTTCCGTCATATCTTTTTATATATGGGATATTATTATCTTTTAATATAGCACAAATTTGATTTATAATAATTTCATCCGGATTTGAAATTAACTGTACTTCATTTTCTTCATCATTTATTTTTAAATCCATTATTCTTCTCCTTAAAAGTTTTATATAATTATATTTTGGTGAACATTAAGAGTAGTTGTGTGACATGCAATAAGATACAATCATCTTATCTCCCCTTAAGGTTGGTGGAGGTTAAAATCAGCTGTGCGACACGAAGTGAGCTACAGATGTCTTATCCGGAACCACCGAAGGTTGGTGGAGGTGAGGAGAGTCGAACTCCTGTCCACTACACATTCCACATAAATTTCTCCGAGTGCAGTTTGTTATTATTATTCATTATAATCTTGCAAACAAACACGCTTGACTATAATATAGTTTTTAAATACCCTCTATTCTCAAAACTACCAAATAGATTCGTTTCCTACAAATATTGCACCTTTATTTTATGCGTAGGAACATAAAACAAGGCGTAGCTGCAACTAGGCAGCTAATGCTAATTCTGTATTATCAGCGTTTAATTTTATTTTCGCTTTTTTATAGTGGCCGAAGCGACCATCCACTACTCGCTATTCATGTTTCCTATATAATGTCGAAACCATTACACCCCCGTATTTATTAATTATACAATAGTTTTATGCTTTTTTCAATAATAATTAATAAATTCTTAAATATCAATAAAATATAGCAAAAGTGTCTTATTATATAACACCTTTGCTATTTTTATAAAAATATTATTTTATTTATTTTTTTTCAAAGCTGAATTTAATCTAATATAGAATACTATTCCTAAAGATGCAACTAAAATATACATATATATGTTGTTATTATTACTATTATTAGATAAGTTTTCACCAGTTTTTGGTAATATAGTAGGTTTATTTGATTCATCAACTTTTTCTACTAATTGTATTTTTGGACTACTCTCTAAAACCACTGAATAATCCTTTTCTTCTTTATCTTTATATGTTAATACAACTTTTTCGTTTGTAGAAACGACTTTATTTAATAATTGCTCATTATTCATATCTTTAAGCTTTAATTTATATTTTAAAGTTGCTGTTTCTTCATCTTTAATTGTTCCAATATTCCATGTAATTGTTTTTGTATTTGTATCAATGCTATCTGATACTGTTCCAATATTTGGATTATCTACACAAGAAAGTGTAAAATTATTCATAATATCTTCTGGAAAATAATCAACTGCCTGTACATTAGTCATTTCATGATTTAATTTTTCAATTGATTCTGATATATCAACATAAATATTATTCTTAATAATATTTGAAATCTCAGAATCAGCAATATAATAATACTTTCCAACTGTAGGCTTATCTGGTGTTCCAAATACTCTTTCAACATAAGACTCATAAGATTTATTTACTTCTGTCATCATTGAAATAATAGCAGTTCCAGATTTTTCAACCTTAATTAATTCTTGTTTTGTAAGTACTCCAACACTAATAGTATTTCCATTTTCATCTTTACTACCATAAGGCTCATTAGGTAACCCATCAGTTAATATAACAACTAATTTATTAGTATCTTTATCTTTTGAGAATGAATTATTTGCTAATACTAATGCATCATATAAATTTGTTCTTCCCCCTCCATTATATGTATCTATAGCTTTATTCAATTTATCGATATCATTTGACAATTCGGATGTCATTTTAACTTGACTTTCAAATTTTATTATTCCTATTTTAACATTTTCATGATTATTTAAAATATCATTTACTAATGTTTTACTAGCAGAACGAACCACATCTCTTCTAGTAATAGTTTCATTTTTTATTTTGCTATTCATACTTCCTGATTCATCTATTATTAGAAATATTTCTGTTTTTTTATCAACCTTTTTTACAATTTCTTCAGTTTTTTGACCATTTGTGACACTAAGTTCAATTGTAACTTCTCCATTGTTTTCATCTATATCAACTATTTTTTTTGATATAGTTCCTTGAGCATTTTCTAATTGCTTTGTTTCACTTGATTTTTCTACAGCATTTAGTACTTTTTTTGTATCGCTTGCATTTACATTTGCATTAATACTTATAATTATTGATATAATAACTATAAATGAAATAATTCTTTTTAAAATTTGTTTTTTCATTTTTTTATTCCTTTCCTTTTTTGTATTGTTAATTATACTATTTTTTTTTAAAATGTCAATATTCCTTCATTTTTTTGAATCTTGCAATTTCTAATTACATCTTTATTTTATTATTTATTATTTTATTTTCTTGCAAATTTTCTTTCTATTTCATATTTTGACATTTTAATTATTGTTGGCCTTCCATGAGGACAAGTAAATGGATTTGGTAATTCCAATAATTGATTCATTAAACTATCTACTTCTTCTTTTGTTAAAACCATTTTTGCTTTAACCGCAGCTTTACATGCAACTGTTGCAAGGAACTTTTCTTCTTTTTCCTGTTTGGCAGTTCTTGCAATTGTATTTATTTCATCCAATGTTTCCTTAAATAGTTCTTCTGTATTTAAATCTATACAAATATCTGGAACTCCATTTAGTTTTATAGTATTTTCTCCAAACTCTTCTAACATAAATCCAGCTCTTCTAAATAAATACATATTATCTTTAGCAATATCCATTTCTTTATGTGTTAATGTGATTATATCTGGAAGAAGTAATAGTTGTGAAGATTTTTCTCTATCATCATAAAAGTTTTCTTTAACTCTTTCATATAAGATTCTTTCATGTGCAGCATGCTGATCCATTATGTATAATTCATTTTCCATTTCAAATATAATATATGTATTAAAAGCAATTCCAACAAATTTATAGTTTACTTTATTATAGTTTTGGTTATCCTCAAACATAGAAACATTATTGTCTTGCATATTTGAATCAATTGTATAATAGTTTTCTTTCCTCTCTTCTACCTCTTCTTTATTTTTAGTTAAGGTATATGGTTCTTTACCAAATAAGTTTCTATACATTTCTTCAAATGAAGGCATTTTTGAATTTGTTTCTTTTTCAGTATTATCATCATCTTCAGTTTTTCCCGTGTTTTCTATATTTGTATTTTCTTCTTCATTTTCTTTGATACTTAATTTATTTTCTTCTGATTTGTCATCTGGTGTTGTATTGTCTTCTTGAACTTCAATATAAGCACTTGAGTTATTTTCTTCTTGTTGTTCAATATCATTGTTTAAATTATTTCGTTCTCCTATTGCATTTTCACTATCAGTATTTTCCACATTTTGTTCGTTTTGTGTTGATATTTCAGTATTTTCTATTATAGAGCTATTTTCTATTTTAATAGTAGCTTCATTATTTGATTGATTTATTTCTTCCTTTTCTTGTTTTTCACCTGATATATTAGTATCTTCAGATGTAGAAATTATCTCATTATATTTTTGTTCCATTTCTTTATATTTATCTGTTAAATGAAGATTTGGGTTATTCTCAACTTCTTTTTTTAATGTTGCTTGAAGTTCTTTTAATTGTTCTACAAATTGCTCGTTAGTGGCTATTTTTGTATTTTTAAATACAGCTGGAACAAAATCATTATCATCTTCTGCAGATTGTACAGAATATGTTTTTTTACTTAATTCTTCTGCATTTTGAATTTTAAATGCATCTTTTGATGCCTCTTTAGCTTCAGCTGTCTTTTCTCTTTCTGTTTTAATATCATTTTTTAAAAATGTATCTTTTATAGAATGGTATATTGCTTTAAATACAATGTTTTCTTCACTAAATCTTACTTCTAATTTTGCAGGATGAACATTTACATCTACTTTTGATGGATCCATTTCTACATTTAAAATCAAAAATGGAAATTTACCAATTGGAAGCAAACCTTTAAATGCTTGCTCTACAGCAGATGACATTGTTTTATCTTTTATATACCTTTTGTTTACAAAAAATATTTGGTTTGATCTATTTGACCTTGCAATAATTGGTTTTCCAATTACACCTTTTATTTTAATGTTTTCATATTCATAGTCAACACTAATTAAATTACTTGCTATTTCTCTTCCATAGATATTATATATTGTATCTATTAAATTTCCACTTCCATTAGTTGAAATTATAGTTTTTCCTGAATTAATAAGTTTAATTGATATTTCTGGATGTATTAATGCTATTCTTGTAACAACATCTTCAATATAACCAGATTCTGTAAAATCTTTTTTAAGGAACTTATATCTAACAGGTGTATTAAAAAATAAATTTCTCACAGTTATTGTAGTACCTTGAGAACATCCTATTTCTTCAGCACTAAGCACATCTCCACCTTCAACAATTATTTTAGATCCTATTGAATCAGTTGCAGTTCTCGTTACAAGCTCAACATTTGCAATTGCTGCAATACTTGCTAAAGCTTCTCCTCTGAACCCCATTGATTTTACAGTGTTTAAATCATCACTTGATCTTATTTTGCTTGTAGCATGTCTTTCAAAAGCAAGCTCTGTATCATCTTTTGCAATTCCTTTTCCATCATCAGATATTCTTATAAAAGAAATTCCACCATTTTTTATTTCAATAGTAATATGTTTTGCATCAGCATCTATCGAATTTTCTACCATTTCTTTTACAACTGATGCTGGTCTTTCTATAACTTCACCAGCAGCAATTTTATTTATAGTAAGCTCATCTAGTAAAACAATATTTCCCATATATTTCATCCTTTCATTTAAGTCTTTTGTAGATATTTTTTTCATTTGAATTATATCATTAAGATTTTTCGTTTTCAATAAAAAGTAACATATTTTTTTTTAGCTCATATTATATAACATACAAAAGTTAAAAAAACAAGCAATTTTAAGCAAGGAGGTTCAAAGTGAATTCAAACAATAATAGTGAAATTCTTTGGTTTATCATTCTATTTTTACTTCTTTTTTGTAATGGTTGTGGAAATAGATAAATATCAACAAATTTCAATTAAAACTTGCTAAATACTTAATACTTTTTTATAAAGGGGGTGGGTTTAAATTATGCCAGAAAATAGATGTGGTGGAAATTGTGGCTTTGGATTTGATGACAATTGTATTTGGATAATCCTTTTAATCCTTTTAATATTCTGTTGTGGAAATAACAATAGAGGTTGCTAATTAGCTTAGAGTTTTAAATAGCAAAAAACAGGACGGTACTTTTTTATTGAAAAATATAAAAAATAGCCGTCCAACTTTCTGCTCATTGATTTTGTTGATTTCTAATAATAAAATTCTTCAAATCTATTGTCAAAAGAAAATTTTTATGTTATTATATTTAAGTAGCATTTAGGGGTATAGTGTCAATGGTAGCACATCGGTCTCCAAAACCGCCTGTGAGGGTTCGAATCCTTCTACCCCTGCCAAATTTTTTAAAAAAGAGTATATAATATAGTTTTTTACTATATTATATTTTGTTTATTAGGTATAAATTATGTTTTTAGATTAACAAGGGGTCAAGATTTAAGGAAGGAAATACAAAATTTTGTAAATACACATAATATTAAAGCCGCTATTGTAAAATGTGCTGTTGGTTGTTTGTATGAAGCACATATTAGATTAGCAAATGCAGAAAATACACTACATAAAAAAGAACCATTTGAAATTGTAAGCTTGATTGGAACTGTCTCTGTAAATGAATGTCATATGCATATTTCAATTGCTGATAAAAATGGTGCAGTTATAGGTGGTCATTTAAAAGAAGGATGTTTAGTTGGTTCTACTGCTGAAATCTGTATTGAAGAACTAGATAATTATATTCTAACAAGAGAATTTGACAAAACAACTAGTTATAAAGAACTTGTTATAACAGAAAAACAATAAAATTTTGGACGGTTATATTTTCCAAATAATATGGAAATGTAATCGTCCTTTTTTTACATCTTATTTTTCAATTAATTTTTTTATTTCTTCATTATTTTTCAATCTCTCACTTAGAAAATGTATTGCTCGGTCATCCTGTGAAACAGCAATTTTTGCTATTTCTTCATTATCTCTTAATCTATAACTTGCATACTTTATTATTATTCCTTTATTAGATACTGCATTTTTTACAACTTCTTCATCATCTCTCAATTCTTCACTTGCATAATATAATGTTTGACCATATTGTTTAACACTTTCTAAAATTATATCTTTATCAGCTTTTAATCTATCAGAGGCATAGCACGCTGTCCATGGAGCTTTTTTTATAGCTGTTAGCATCGTTTCTTTATCATCCTTAAGTTTATCACTTGCAAATTCCATTGCTTCTCCGTCATTTAAAACTGCAGCCATTACCACTTCTTTATCATCTTGTAATTTACTTGCTGCAAATTCTAATAGTTTACCTTTTTTAGATACTGCATTTAAAACATATTCTTTATCTTCTTTATTTTTTTTAATTGATGTAATTTCTATATCTTCCATAGTTTTATTTCTTTCTTTTTATTTTCATTTTTATAAAACAATACACACATCATTTCTTGTTTTATCAACACTAGATGTTTCTTTATAATAATCTGTTAACCCACCATTATTATATGTAACATCAATTTTAGGTACAATCTTTCTTTGTTCTTTTTTGTTTTTTGATTCCTCTAAAATACTTTCTCTTAAAGCATCTAAAAATGGATTATATATTTTATCCTGTTTTTTTGCTCTATCCATCTTTCTATCTATAATAGATAATATACATTCATTTAATGATATTTTACCCTTTATAACGTCTTTTGCTAAAACTGAATCTTCTTTTTTAGGCTCAATTTTATCTGCAATATAAACTATTTTGTCTAAGTCTGACATTTCTCCTGATCCGCAAACATGACGTCTTATTGCTCTTAATATTTTTTCCAATTTGTCTCTATCACTCATTCTATTAAAATGTTTTTCAGTAAGAAAAGCTGAAATAATTCCATGCAATGAATTTGGATTACACATTACTTCATACTCATACAATTTTAGATTATATCTTGAACAATAATCCAGCATTTCGCTTGAATGATAACTTTTTCCGATATCATGTAATAACCCTGCAATATATGCTTCTTCTTCTGGTACATGCCATTTTCTAGCGAGAATTTGACACATTGTAGCAACTCTTAATGAATGTTTATATTTTGGTTTATTATTATATAAATAGTATTTTAATATTTTCTTTGCATTTTTTTTATTTAGTTTCATAATTGCCTTCCATTGTTACATTTTTTTATTTATTAATCTTTATATATCTCCATATATATTTCATAATCTCTTAAAATTTTTCTAACATATCCATTAGTCTCTTTAAAAGGAATATTTTCTAAATCTGATCCATCTTTTTTTATTATACCTTTATTTATCCAACTATCAACATTTCCAGTACCTGCATTATAAGCAGCCAAAGCTAAACCTATATTATCATATTTTTGAATCAAAATTGATAACATTTTTGTACCTAAATTAATATTAACATTTGGATCATAAATATTATCATTTGTAACGTTAACTTCTGCTTTAGGCGCAATTTCTTCTGCAGTTGCATATAAAAGCTGCATTAATCCAATAGCTCCTTGTGAAGATTTAGCATATTGGTCAAAATTACTCTCTGCCTTAATAGTTGCATACACCAAATATTTATCAACATTATACTTGCTAGAGTATTTTTCCACATATTCAGAATACTCTATTTTATATATTTTTTTCAAGGTAAAGGTTTTAATATTTTTATAGTTAGCACATAATACTAAAACAATTATTATTAAAATAACAAATACTATTTTTTTCAATATTTTCTCCTTTTTCATTTATTTCAGCATTTTTCTACAAGCAAGTCTGTCCCATTTTCAAAACGGGACTGTCCCGTTTTCGAAATAGACCTGTCCCGTTTTTAAAACGGGACTGTCCCCAAATTGAAGAAGGTGTGTCCCCAAATTGAAATTATTTGCAATCATACCAAGTTGTAGCCTCTGATATTTCTGCTATTAAAGGAACATTTAAATGTACTGCATTTTCCATAGATTCTTTTAATATTTTTTTGATTTCCTCTTTTTCTTCAATAGGAGCTTCTATCATCATTTCATCATGAACTTGAAGCACAATTTTTGATTTTAGTTTTTTTGCTTTTAATTCATTATATACCTTTATCATTGCTATTTTCATAATGTCAGCTGCTGTTCCCTGTATTGGAGTATTCATTGCAGCTCTTTTTCCAAATTCTCTAATCATATAATTATTCGACTTAAGTTCATTTATATATCTTCTTCTTCCAAACATAGTAGAAGCAAATCCTTTTTGTTTTGCAATTTCAACTACTTCATCCATATATGATTTAATTCCTGAGTATTCTTCTAAATACTGTTCTATATATTTTTTTGCAGCTTTTCTTCCAATTCCAAGTTGTTCACCTAATCCAAAATCACTTATTCCATATACAATTCCAAAATTTACTGCTTTAGCGCTGCTTCTTTCTTCCTTTGTTATTTCTTCTATTGGCTTATTTAATACTTTTGATGCTGCTTGTTTATGGATGTCTTCTCCATTATTAAATGCTTCACACATATTTTTATCTCCTGACATATGTGCTAAAACTCTTAATTCAATTTGAGAATAATCCGCATCTATATATACTTTTCCATCTTCTGGTTTGAAAATTCTTCTAACTTGTTTTCCAAGCTCAAATCTAGTTGGTATGTTTTGAAGATTCGGTTCTGTCGAGCTAATTCTTCCTGTTGCTGTTATAGTTTGATGAAAAAATGAATGTATTCTTTTTGATTTTGGATTTATATATGGTTTTAATCCTTCAACATAAGTTGAATTTAACTTCATATATTGTCTATAATCTAATATTTCTGAAATGATTGGATTTTCAGATTTCAATTTTTCTAAAACTTCTACATCTGTTGAATACCCACTTTTAGTTTTCTTTATAACAGGTAGTTTCATTTTGTTAAAAAGAATTTCTCCTAATTGTTTTGTAGAATTAATATTAAATTCTTCTCCAGCAAATTCATAGATATTTTTTGTTTTTATTTCTAATTGTTCTTTTAAAACATTTCCGAATGCTTCTAGTTCTTGAATATCAGCATACATACCGTTCCATTGCATATTAGCTAACACTTCAACTGTAGGCATATCAATATTATTAAATAAATCTAAAGCATTTATTTCTTCTAATTTTTCTTTTGTTTTTTCAGCTATCTTCCATATAGAATATGCATATAAAGCTTGTTTAAATTTTTGAGCATCATTTCCAGTATTTTTTTCATTAACATCAAATAAATTTATTTGTTTATCTTGATTTTCTTCTAAATTGTTTGCATGTAAATAATCATTTACATTTATTTCAATATATTCCTCACATAAATTATCCATTGGATATTTTCCTATTGTGGGATTTAAAATATATGCTGCAACAACAATATCATATTTAAAATTGACTGGATTAATTCCCATTTGCTTTAGAACTATATACATGTAATTAATTTCATATCCATATTTTTCTATTTGTGAATCTTCAAATAAAGATTTTAACATTTCTTTAAATCTATCTTCTTGTCCTACAGCGGATATAGTATATATCTCATTTTTTTCAAAATCATATATGTTAATACCTATAACATTACTTTTAATAATTTGTTCTGGATTAGTATTATCTTCTAACTCAAAATAATATACTAATTTTCCTAGTCTCTTTACTGTTTTTGTAACATCCTCTATTGAAATACTATCATTTATTGTAAATAATTTTGATAAATCTTTATTTATTTCTTTTTGGCTTGTTTCACTAGATAATTCAAATCTTTCTATAAATCTTTTAAAACGATATTCTTCAAAAAGTTTTAATACTTCTTCATTATTCCATTCTTCGGTCTTTAAGTCTTCTAATGTATCATCAATTGGAACATCACAATTAATCTCTCCCAAAGTTCTTGAAAGAACAGCCATTTCCTTGTTTTCTATAATGTTTTCTTTTTGTTTTCCTTTTAAGTCATCTTCTCCATTTTCAATTTTTTTGTATAAGTTTTCTATTGTTCCATATTTTTGAATAAGACTAATTGCACTTTTAGATCCAATTCCTGGAACTCCTGGAATATTATCTGAAGTATCTCCTTGAAGCCCTTTAACTTCAATTAATTGCTTTGGCTCTAATCCATATTCTTCCAATATTGTGTTTTTATCATAAATTTCAGTTTCTGTTTTTCCTCCCTTAGTTCTTGGAATATAGATTTTAACTTTATCTGTTGCTAGTTGAAATGTATCTCTATCTCCAGATAGAATAATAACCTCTAATCCTTGCTTTTCTCCATATTTACTTAATGTTCCTAAAATATCGTCTCCTTCAAAGCCTTCTTTTTCTACAATATCAATATTCATAGCTTTTAAAACATCTTTAATCATAGGCATTTGCTGAGCAAGTTCTTCAGGCATTCCATGGCGATTAGCTTTGTATCCCTCATATAATTTGTGTCTAGCTGTTTTTGCTTTTAAATCAAATGAAACTGCTATATAATCTGGATTTATATCTTCTAAATTTTTAAATAGAATCGCTAAAAAACCATATACTGCATTTGTATATTTCCCATTACTACTTAACATTTTATTTCCCATAATCCCATAAAATGCTCTATTCATAATACTATTTCCATCTATTAATAACATTTTTTTACTCAAAGTTTAGTTCCTCCTATTTATCTTGATATACATCAAATATTCCAATTTGGTCAATTTTTATCATTTGATTTATAACATAGTTTCTTACTTTTTCTGGATTTTGCCAGTTTCTTTGATATCTATCATTTCTAATTAAAATAGTTTTATTTTTTATATTGTTTAAATCTTCAATTTGACCCTGTTCTCCTCTTGCACCAAAGTTACCATTATTAAACATATCAAAATTTTTGTTGTATCTATTTATTGGTATCATATAATATGCTGCTGTAGCATCTAATATATATACTTTATCTACTTTTGATAATATATAATTATCTATTTGCTTTACATTATCAATTTCTTGATTGCTTAATGGTAAATATTTAAAATGTTTTAATTCATAATTTATATTTTTTCCTTTATAATCTTTTATGCCTAAAATACTACATAGTACTATAAAAAATAAGCAAAAACATTTTATAAAGCTTTCTATAAATTTTTCAACTTTAATATTTATTTTTATTTTATTTATTACATATGTTACACAGATTAAAGTTGGTACAATTGCTAAAACAAAATGTGCTGCATCTGAAATTGGGTAAACAACTATCATTTGTACTATACTATAAATTAGTAATATTAACAATATATTATTTTTCTTTTTATTCGCATTTTCTAGATTTTTTAAAAATTCATTTTTTATATACATTATTCCTAAATACACATGTGTTGGAATTGGCATTAGGCTTAATATTTTTATTATGATATTTTTATTTTTTATTAATTCATTAATATATAAAATCTTATTTGAAAAAGTTGTCACACCTAAAATACAATAATCAGTATAATCATTTAATATATTAAATTTTAACAGTATAACAAAAAAAGATAAAATAACAACAAATGTGCCTAATGCTCTTAGCCCAACAATTTTAAAAAATTCTTTTATTTCATCTTTTTTTCTTATTTCTAATATTTTATAAAAAACACTTGCTAAAATTAGTACTGCTCCAATAGTTTGTTTTATTGTAATAGAAAGCCCGGCAATTATACCTATTAATAATTCTTTTTTCCAACTAAATTTTTGATTTGAAATATTTGCATTCTTTATTTCAAAATTTATTAACACTAAAACTAAAAATAAAAATCCCCAATTATAATCAAATGTAAAGTGTTCTTTCATAATATAGCATAAAAGTATTAATAATCCAATTTTAAAAAAGTCTTTAATTTTTAAATTGTCTAAAATTCTATATACTAAAACTAAAATTAAAGAGCCAAGTATAGCTGCTAATATTCTAATTATTAACATTTCCTGTCCAAATATATTTAAAAAAACTGCACCTATAAATGGAACTAATGGTCCTGTTATCATATTAAAATCTTTATATGGCAATAAGCCATTTGCTATACAATTAGAAAAATTAAAGTTCCACATTTCATCCAAATTGCTAACTTCTTTTCCTATTATTTGACTAAAAATAAATATAGCAACTACTATAAAAATAATTATTTCTTTTTTATATTTTTTCATACCTTAACTTTCTTTATTTTATTATATTTGCTAATAATCCAAAAGACAAAAGCATCATAATTATACTAGCCATAATAACACCTACAACTACAGCTAGAAAAGTCTTTTTTCTATCCATTTCTAATACAGATGCTATTAATGATCCTGTCCAAGCTCCAGTTCCTGGAAGTGGAATTCCTACAAATAGAACTAATCCTAAATAACCATACTTTTCAATTTGTCCTTTATGTTTTTCAACTTTTTTATCTAGCCATTGAGCTATTTTATTAAAATGCTTACTATTTCTCATCCAATCTAGTATTTTATTAATTAATAATAAAATAAAAGGAATTGGAAGTAGATTTCCCACTATGCTAATTAGATAACTAGGTAATGGATCTACCCCCAGCAGAGCTGCAGCAATTAATCCTCCTCTTAATTCTAATATAGGCAATAGTGAAATTACAAAAACAATTATTTCTTTTCCAAATGCCATTCCTGTAATTCCTCCAAAAGCGCTTATTATCATATTCACAAGTTTTTTACTCATTATAAATTTTCCTTTCTCAATTCAATTTTTAGATTTTGGAACACACCTACTTCAATTTGGGGACAGTCCCGTTTTGAAATGGGGACAGTCCCGTTTTAAAAATGGGACAGACTTGCCTTTATTTTTTCTGCTAAGTTTCCAGTTATTCCTTTAACTTCTTTTAATTCTTCGATAGAGGCATTTCTTATTTTTTCTACACTTCCAAATTTCTTTAAAAGTGCTTTTTTCTTTGCCTCTCCAATTCCATCTATATTGTCTAATTCTGATTTTGTTAAACTTTTATCTCTTAATTTTCTATGATATGAAATTGCTGTTTCGTGCACTGTATCTTGGAATAATGTAATTAGTTTAAATAGATTTTCTGATATTTCTATTTCATTTCTTTGCTCGTCTAATAATGCTCTTGTTTGATGTTTGTCATTTTTTACCATTCCAAAAATCTTTATATCTAAATTATATTTATCTACTGCTTTTCTTACTGCTCTTATTTGAGTTATCCCTCCATCTGCAAATATTGCATCTGGTATTTTTCCAAATCCCTTATCTTCTGGATTTTCAACTGAATGTTTTAATCTTCTAGTTACAACCTCTTCCATACATTTTGGATCATCTTGACCTATTACTTCTTTTATTTTAAATCTTCTTGATAGATTTTTTTGAATTTTCCCATCTATCATTACACACATTCCAGCAACTAAGTATTCTCCAGAAATATTTGAAATATCATATGTTTCAATTTTTCTTGGGAGTTTATCCATTTTTAGTTTTTCTTTTAGTTCTAATAAAATTGCATTTTGATTTTTTTCCTTATTATCTAGAGTTACTTTACTATTTAATTCTGCCATTTCAACAAATCTTAGTTTTCCACCTTTTTTTGTACTATGTATTTCTACTTTATGAGTTGTTTTTGAAGAAAGCCATTGTTCTAAAACCTCTTCATCTTCTAGTTCGTATCTTATCATTATTTTATTAGGTATTTCAGCATTATCCATATAATACTGCTTTATAAATCCTGAAACTATTTCATTATCTTTCATATCTCCTAAATTGTCAAAAAAATAGTGTTCTCTCCTTATCATTTTACTGCCACGAACAAAAAATATTTCTATACATACTTCTAACTCTGATTTTGCAATTCCTATAACATCAATATTATTTTCAGAAATGTTTGATACTTTTTGCTCTTGTGATGCTTTTTGAATAGCTTGCATTCTATCTCTAATATATGCCGCTTCTTCAAAATCTAGGTTTTTAGATGCCTCCTCCATTTGTACTTTTAAATCTTTTAGTATTTTATTTGTTTTTCCATCTAATAAATCAATTATTTCATTTATTTGTTTTCTGTAGTCTTCTTTAGAAATTCCACCAACACATGGAGCTGAACACCTTTTTATATGATAGTTTAAACATGCTCTTGTATTTGATTTAAAATTTCTACATTGCCTTATTTTATATTTTTGTTTTATAAAATTCACCATTTCTTTTGCTGCACCAGAATTTGCATAAGGTCCAAAGTATTTTGAACCATCATTTATTACTCTTCTAGTTATTATTACATTAGGAAAATCTGATTTAACATCTACTTTTATATATGGATATGTTTTGTCATCTTTTAGTAAAACATTATATTTTGGTCTGTTTTCTTTTATTAAATTACATTCTAGAATAAGTGCTTCTGCTTCATTTGCAACCACAATATACTCAAAATGGTCTATTAAAGAAACCATTTTGAGTATTCTATCTGTTTTGTTTGTTTTTCTAAAATATGAACTTACTCTATTTTTTAAATTAACTGCCTTGCCTACATATATTATTTTGTCATCTTTGTCTTTCATCAAATATACACCCGGTTTTTTGGGCAGTTTTTTTAGCTCTTCTTCAATGTTAAACATATTTCTCCTTTTAAATCTTGCAAATTAATTCTACTGTAATTTAAATTAATTCTTTAACTAATTATTATTAAAAACTCCAATATATGGCAAATTTCTGTATTTTTGGTTATAGTCTAATCCATATCCTATAACAAATTCATCAGGAATAGAAAATCCTGTATAATCAACTTTTAATTCAACAGCTCTTCTTGATGGTTTGCTTAATAAAGTACATAATTTAATTGATTTTGGGTTATAAAAAGTCATATATCTCATTAAATATTCTAATGTTCTTCCTGTATCTATTATGTCTTCTATGATTATTACGTTTTTCCCCTCTATTTTTCCGTGTAAAATCTTGTGTTATTTCAACTTTTCCAGTACTTTTTATTCCCTCATAACTTCTTGCTTGTATAAACTCGAATTCAACATTGTTTTTTATTTTCAAAGCAAGTTCTATCATAAAAATTGATGCACCTTTAAGTACTCCAACAAATACTAAATCTTCTTCTCCATAGTCTTTCATTATTTGTTTTGCAAGCTCATCTATTCTTTTTTGAATTCTCGCTTCGCTAATTAAAACATTTATATTATCCATTTGAAATTACTTCTCCTCTTTTTTATTTTATTGGCTCGCCTAAAACTTTTTCAGTATTTGCAAGTTCTTTTTTTAATGTATTATATAAACTTTGACTAATATTTCCTTTTCCAGCTTCGAAGTCTTGCATTTCTTGTCTTACATCTAATAATACATATCTATTTTTAGTTCCACTTCCTCTATCATAACAATATACAGGAGTATAATCTACACTATCAATTGAAAGTTTTCCTGTCTCACCTTTTTTTGTTATATTCATATCTAAAATTGCTGTACTTTTTGTATGTTCTTTGTTTTGTGCTGAAATAAAATTACCTAAAGCATACACAACAAATACTTCTTTTTGAGTTCCATCATCTAATGTAATTGTTCTTTTTTCCATTGGCTCTATTACATGTGCGTGATTTCCTATTATTATATCAACACCATTTTTAAATAATAAATCTGCTAGTTGTTCTTGTTCTTTATTTTGTTTTTGAGCATATTCTATTCCCCAATGCATACTAGCACAAATTATGTCTGGATTTTGTTTTTTTGCTAATTCGATTTGTTCTAACATAAAATCTTTATTGATTAAATTAACTAAATATTCTTTTCCACTTGGAATATTAATTCCATTTGTACCATATGTAAATGATAAAAATGCAATTTTCATACCTTTTACTTCTTTTATTAAAATTGTATCTTGCTCTTCTTTTGATCTGCTTGTCCCAGTATGGCTAATTCCTATTTTATCAAGATTATCTAAAGTATTAATTACACCTTTTGAGCCTTTGTCCATACAATGGTTATTTGCAGTTGAAACAATATCTACTCCAATATTTTTTATAGCTACACCCAATTCTTCTGGTGTATTAAATGTTGGATATCCTGAATACCCTACCTCTTTTCCAGTAAATGTTGTTTCTAAATTTCCAATTGTGATATCTCCTTTTTCAACATGTTTTGCAACATTTACAAAGGCGGGAGAAAAATCATAAGTTTTTGTATTTGCATCATATGCTGTTTGATAATTTGTATTATGACACATTATATCTCCTATTGCTACTAAATTAATTGTTTTATCTTCTGGAATAACTACTGGTTGTTCATTTCTTTCCGATGTTCTACTATTTTCAGTATTATTACTTATTTTAGTAGTTATTTTTTTTATTCCCATTACCGCTAAAACTATAATTGCAATTAAAATTGTACTTGTAGTTACTAATTTAAAATAATTAATTCTTCTTCTTTTTTTACTCATTTTTCTTCATTTCCTTTTCCTTCTATTTTTTCGATTTTGGGACAGACCTTCTTCAATTTGGGGACAGTCCCATTTTGAAATGGGGACAGTCCCGTTTTGAAAATGGGACACACTTGTAATATTTTTATAATATTTATAACATAAATATATTTCTTTTTCAATTGTTTTTTGAGCATGATTAATTTTAATTATATTTTTATCTTATAATACTAACTAGATAGTATTTTTCAAAAAAACTTGAACATTTTTTTCTTTTATTGTATATAATATTTATTGAATTGAAAGTTTAAAAAATATTTAGAAAGGAGTTTTTATTTTAGCGCCTGGACTATTATTTTTAATAGTTGACGAGGTCTAAGGTTATCGAAATATTCGGCGGATGCCTTAGTGGTATAGACTTTTACCATAGATTTAATTAAAAATAAATGGCAACATTTAAACAAAGATTAATTCAAAAGTATTAACTTTCAATTTCATATATAAAATGTCAGAAATAGTATTTAATAACAATTTCTGGCTTTATTAACTTGAAAAAATTAAAGGAGAATAATTATGTGTGGAATTGTTGGATACATAGGTAAACAAAAAGCAAGCCCAATACTTCTTGCTGGGCTTTCAAAATTAGAGTACAGAGGTTATGACTCTGCAGGAATTGCAACTATTGAAAAAGATTTTATAAAGGTTGCAAAAGATAAAGGTCGTGTTGAAAACCTTTATAATTTAAAAGAAACAAAAGAATTAGAAGGAACTATTGGAATTGCTCATACTAGATGGGCTACTCATGGAATTCCATCTAAAATTAATTCTCACCCACATTTAGATATAACAGAATCATTTGCTGTTGTTCATAATGGAATTATAGAGAATTACATTGAACTTAAAAAATTTCTTGAAGAAAAAGGATATGAATTTATTTCAGATACAGATACTGAAGTTATACCAAATTTAATTAGTTATTTTTATTCACAAGAAATGGAAGATTCTCAAAATAATAAAAATGCTTGTTTAAGAGTATTAAAGGCTGTAAAAAATGCTTGTGAGAAACTAATAGGAAGTTTTTCTATAGAAGTTATATCAAAATATATGCCAGATAATATGATTGTTGTTAGAAAAGACAGCCCTTTAGTTATTGGAAAAGGAAATAGTGAAAACTATATTGCATCAGATATTCCTGCAATATTAAGTTATACAAAAGATTTTTATTTATTAAATAATTTCGAGTATGTTATACTTTCAAAAGATAATATTAAATTTTATGATAATAAATTAAATGAATTTACTAAACAAACTACAACTATTACTTGGGATGCTATGGCTGCAGATAAAGGCGGATATGAAGATTTTATGATTAAAGAAATAAATGAGCAACCTACTGCAGTAAGAGAAACAATAGGTTCAAGAATAGAAAATGGAAAATGTATTTTTCCAGAATTAGATTTTTCAAAAGAATATTTAAGTTCTTTAAATTTAATTTATATTGTAGCTTGTGGTACTGCAATGCATGCAGGATTGGCTGTAAAAAACACAATAGAAAAACTATGTAAAATTCCTGTAATTGTTGATATTGCTTCAGAATTTAGATATAGAAATCCAATAGTTAACGAAAAAACTCTTTGTATTTTTGTTAGTCAATCTGGAGAAACAGCAGATACTTTAGCTGCTTTAAAACTATCTAAAGAAAATCATGCAAAAACTCTTGCAATAACAAATGTAATTGGAAGTTCTATTTCAAGAGAAGCAGATTTTGCAATATATACTCATGCAGGTCCAGAAATTGCTGTTGCTTCTACAAAAGCATATACTTCACAAATAACACTATTAACATTACTTACACTATATCTTGCTGAAACATTACAAACTATATCTCAAAATGAGATAAGGGAAATTGTTGATGAATTACTTTCTTTACCATCAAAAATTGAAAATGTACTAAAAAACATTGACCCAATTTCTATAATTGCAAAAAATATGTTTAAAGAAAAAGATGTATTTTATATTGGTAGAGGTGTTGATTATGTCACATCACAAGAAGCCTCTTTAAAACTAAAGGAAATATCATATATACACTCTGAAAGTTATGCAGCTGGTGAACTAAAACATGGAACTATTGCTTTAATAGAAAAAGGAATAAATGTAATTGGAATTATAACAGATTCAAATTTAGTTAAAAAAACAGTTAGTAATATTGAAGAGCTTACTACAAGAGGTGCAATCACAACAGTCATAGTAAATGAAGCTACTGAAAAACAAATAGATAAAACTATATTTGATAATGTAATTGTTGTTCCTGAAACTATTTCTTACCTATCTCCTATTGTTTCTATCGTACCTTTACAAATGCTTGCATATTTTGTTTCAAAGGAAAAAGGATTAGATGTAGATAAGCCAAGAAATCTTGCAAAATCAGTTACAGTGGAATAAAAGAACCGGGATATCCCGGTTTTTTTATTTCTTCATATACTCAATCGCCTTCAAAACCCCAATTTTCCCATAGCTATATGACAAGCTTCCTTGCATATATGCAATATAAGGTGGTCTAATTGGCCCATCACAACTGAGCTCTATTGTCGCTCCATCTACAAAACTTCCTGCTGCCATAATAACTTCATCTTCATATCCTGCCATTGGACTTGGTATTGGAGTTACATAACTATCTATCGGGCAACCAGACTGAATTCCTTGACAATACTTTATTAATTTATCTTTATCATTAAATATAATGCTTTGTACTATATCTGCTCTTGGCTCATTAAATTTTGGAGTAGTATTATATCCTAATTTTTCTAACATTCTACTTGCAAATATTGCTGTTTTCACTGCACTTGCAACAACCTCAGGTGCAAAAAATAATCCTTTTAAAAAATTAGTATTTTGATTCATTGATGGTCCTATCTCTTTTCCAAGACCAGTTAACCTATCTGCTACTAAAGAAATAAGATTTTCTTTACCTACTACATATGCTCCACTTGTTGCAATTCCAGCTCCTAGATTTTTAATTAATGAACCAACTGCAATATCAGCTCCAACTTCAATTGGCTCTTTATCTGATACAAATTCACAATAGCAATTATCTACCATAATAATTACTTCATTATTTATTTTTCTTATTTGTTTAATAATACTTTCAACCTTATCAATTGTTAAGCTTTTTCTTGTAGCATATCCAAGTGATCTTTGAATTTCAATTAACTTAATATCATTTTTAGATATTCTATTTATTATACTTTCAGTATCGAAATCATCATTTACTAAGTCAATTTGCTCATAATTAATATTATATGCTTTTAATGAACTAGGCCCTGGATTATCTCCTATTCCAATTATAGATTGAAGTGTATCATAAGGAAGTCCTGTAATACTAAGTATAGTATCCCCAGGTCTTAATAGTCCTTGTAATGTAACAGCTAGAGCATGTGAACCAGAAATAAATTGAGAACGAACAAGAGCATCTTCTGATTTAAATACTTTACTATATATTTCTTCTATTTTATTTCTTCCAGGTTCATCTATTCCATATCCTGTAGATGTATTTAAATGTGATCCTGATAAATTACTTTCTTGCATTGCTCTTAATACTTTTAACGAATTAATCTCACATATTTTATCTATTTTATCAAATTCTTCTTTAATTTCTTTTTCTACTTCAACTGAAAGCTTTTCTAATTTTTCACTTATTCCAAATTCTTTATACATTTTTATTTCCTTCTATTATCAAATTCTATTATTATTAAACTTTATCTATTATTTCCTTATTACTGCCCAATCTGGATGTTTTGCTCTTGTTGAAGAACTATTTTGAGCCGCAATATATCTTAGTAAAACCAAAATATCTCCCATATCAATTTCATTATTGCTATTCATATCCCCTATTTTGATTTTATCTTCATCTAATATCCATTCAGGATGATTTTTATTAGTTCTTGATATTTGTGAATAATGTCTCGATAATGCTAATATGTCTCCTTGATCAATTTCATTATTACCATTTATATCTCCATACATAGTTATAGAATTTATTGGTTTTGTATCTTTGTTAACAATATTTCCTTTTTCATCTTTAAACCAAATATAGTATCCTTGAGTATTTGGTGCTGTATAAGTTACAGTTACCATATTCCCATAAGAATTAAATTCTCTCCATTCGCTTGCTGAAGGTGTATTTTGAGTTGTTGTATGTGCCCAATGTGTAATTTTATTTGCAGAAAACGCTTTTGCAATAATAGTTAGCATATTATTCTCTTTATTTTCTGATACATCAAATGAAAAAACTTCAAATCTATTTAATCTATCTTTATTAAGATTTAAAAATCCATATCCATAGTATTTATCTTTTCCCTGCTCTCCTAAATCTTCTACATTTTTAATTAGTTCATTTTTTACTGAATTTACACTATAATCTTTATTTTCTGTTTTAATCATTGAAATTGCAGAAGTTATATATGGAGAAGAAAATGATGTTCCAGAATTGCTTGTTTCCTCAGAAGTAATGTCTTTATTGTACAAAGTATCTCCTTTATAATATGGTAATGTTAAATTATATCCTGGTGCAACAAAATCCACACTATTTCCATAATTTGAAAATGGTGCATAAGTAGTACTATTTAAAACTGATCCTACAGCAAAAGTATAATTACTACTTGCTGGGTAATAAACATTTTCTATCCCATCATTTCCAGTTGCGCAAACAACACTTATTCCTGCATCGTATACATCTTTAAATGTCTTCTCATATATTTCTTTAGATCCTGTCTTTAACTCACTTTCATACACTCCTAAGCTTAAATTAATAACATCAACTTTATTAATAAGCATTTTCATAGCCTCTATTACATTACTCATGTATCCATTTCCAGTATTATCTGTTATTTTTACTGGAACAATTTTAACATTATTAGATGTTGCTTCTGCAATTATTCCTGCAACCATTGTTCCATGTCCAAAGTCGTCAGAAATATCTTTATTTTTACCAACATAATTGTATGAATATGTTAAATCAAGTCTATCTGCAGTATTTTGATTTTTAAACACTTCATGTGTAGTTCTTACTCCTGTGTCTAATACAGCAACCTTAATTTCGGGGCAAGATGTTTTATTATTCAATACCATTTTATAGTTTTCAAGACCTGTTGAAATAATTCCCCACGCTTCTTTACCTTTTGTAACCCCTAATGATTCAACTTTTTCTGATTCATTCTCCAAAACCGATACTTTACAATCTTTTGCAACATTTTGAATTGCATTATCATCTTTTAATTTTTCAAATCCTGTTTTTGTATCTTTAGAATTTGCATAGTGAATACTATATATGTCATCAGATATTTTTACAATTGATTGAATATTTTCAGTACTTTTTATTTTTTCTATATTTGATGTTTCAATAAGAATTGTATTTGAAGAATATGGATTATTAACCTTAATGCTGTTTTCTGAATATTCTATGTCTCCAACTATATTATCTGTTACATACTGATAAATTTGATCATTTGATGCGTCTTTATTATCTATTATTTCATTTATATTCACTTTATTTCCATCTATAGTTGCTGTTCTATAGTTTAAATCAAATTCAATATTATAGGAATTTTCATTAATAATATTTACTATTTCTTTATTAGAGTTTTCTAGTTCTTGTGTTTTATTTTCAGTTGTATGTTTGCTTATAGCTGTTTCATTTATTGTATTATTTTCAGTTTTTTTAGTTCCATCATTCTTTGAAAGTTCTACCTTTTCAGTCTGTTCTATTTTTTCTGTTTTTTCTAATTTCTTAACAGTCTGTTCTATTTTTTCTGTTTTTTCTAATTTCTTAACAGTCTGTTCTTTACTTTCAGGCTTTTTTTGAATAATTTTTTCATAATCTTCTGGTTTTGTGGTTAAATCTACATATCTAATTTCTTCTGATCCAATAGTTATTTTATTATTTTCAGCCCATACTTGTTCTTTTGTTTTATTATTTAATTTTAAAGCAATTGTCATTACTAACATAGAAATTAAAACTACTATTAACACTATTGATATAATTATTTTTGTTTTTTTCATTATACACTCATTCCAATCAATTTAAAATTTTTTATTTAATTATATTTAATTTAATTTAATTTTATTTTATTTAATTTAGTTATATTTTATTTTTGCTCAATATTTATATTAACATATATCCAAAGATTTTTCAATAAAAATTCTTCTTATATATTGTTTTTCTCGTGTTTTTCTTGATTTTATATCTATTTTATGCAATAATTCTATTATAAAGGTGTGTCCCAGATTTTAAGTAAGTCTGTCCCATTTTGAAAACGGGACTGTCCCCATTTCGAAACGGGACTGTCCCCAAATTGAAAAGGATCAAAAACAATGAATCAATATTATTTAAATAAATTAGAATATAATAGAATATTAGATATACTATCTACATTTTGTAGTACTTATTTAGGAAAAAACTATGTGTTAGCTTTAACACCTTCAAATAATAAAGCCTATGTTACATCCATTTTGTCTGAAACTGCTAATGCTGTTGCTTTAATGGAAAGAAACTCTACCCCACCTATTTCAGAAATTGATGATATTTCTTACTTTATTAAGTTATTAGAAAACTCAAATGGAATTTCTGCTAAAGGCTTACTGTCAATTACAAATGTATTAGAAATGTCTGCTAATTTAATAGAGTATTTTTCGGATTTTAAAGATACAGATGAGTTTTCATATCTAAATGGATATTTTGATGCTTTGTATTCCAATCCGTCTATTATACAAAATATAAAAAAATCTATTATAGATGAAAATACTATTGCTGATAATGCATCAAAAACTCTTTTTTCTATAAGGAAACAAATAAAAAACATAGAACAAGAAATAAAATCGAAATTAACTACTATTTTACATTCATCAAGTTATAGTAAATATATACAAGAAAATGTTGTAACAATTAGAAATGATAGATATGTTATTCCTATAAAACAAGAATATCGTTCTTTTGTAAAAGGATTTGTTCATGATATGTCTTCAAGCGGATCTACAGTTTTTATAGAACCACTAGCTGTTTTTGAGCTAAATAATAATCTTAATAATCTTAAAATAGAAGAGAATATTGAAATTGAGAAAATACTTTATAATTTAAGCGCATCTTTATTTCCATATACAGAGGAAATAAAACAAGATTTACATACTATTGGAATATTAGATTTTATTTTTGCTAAGGCAAAATATTCAAATTCTATAAAAGGAATTACTCCAATTATAAATGATGAAAAATTTATAGACTTAAAAAAAGTTCGCCATCCATTAATTGACTCATCAAGTGTAGTTCCTTTAAATATTAATATTGGAAAAGATTTTTCTATGTTAATTATTACAGGTCCTAATACTGGTGGTAAAACTGTTAGTTTAAAAACTGTAGGAATTATTGAAGCTATGGCATGTTCAGGATTAAATATTCCAGCCGAAGAAAAATCTAGTATCTATGTTTTCGATGAAATTTTCGCAGATATAGGAGATGACCAAAGCATTTCTGATTCCTTAAGTACTTTTTCATCACATATGATTAATATTTCTAAAATACTTGAAACTGCAACTGAAAATAGTCTAGTTTTAGTTGATGAATTAGGTTCTGGAACAGATCCTCTAGAAGGTGCAAATCTTGCTATTAGTATTTTAGAATACTTTAGAAAAAATCATGTTTTAACAATTGCAACTACTCATTATCAAGAACTAAAACGTTATGCTCTAATAACAGATAATGTACAAAATGCAAGTGTTGAATTTGATATTGAAAATATGAAGCCAACATATAAATTGCTTCTTGGAATTCCTGGTAAGAGTAATGCTTTTGCAATTAGCAGGCGTCTTGGAATAAGTCAAGAAATTATTGATTATGCAAAATCTTTAATGGATAAACAAGATACAAATATTGAAGAATTATTAAAAAGTATTTATGATAATAAAATTGAAATAGAAAAACAAAAAGAAGAAATTCAAAAGAATTTAAGTCAAGTTGAATTATTAAGAAAAAGTCTTCAAAGAGATGACTCAAACTTAAGAAATCAAGAAAGAGAATTAATAGATAATGCTAAGTCAAAAGCTAGAGATATTCTATTAGAGGCAAAAGAGGAAGCAAATTCTTTAATTAGTGAAATGAAACAAATTGAAGCTGATTCTGATTCAATTAACAAATTAGAGAATTTAAGAAATGCATTAAATCAAAAAATAAAAAATGCATCCTCCAAAGGTCCTGACAGTAATATAGAAAATAATATTGCTGTAAATCCTATTGATTTTAACTTAATTAAACCAAATCAAAATGTATTTATTACTAATCTCAATCAAAATGGAATTATAGTTTCAAATGTTAATAAAAAAAATGAGGTGCAAGTTCAAATAGGTGCAATTAAAACCAATATTAATATTAAATATTTAGAGCTTCCAAAAAAGGATAAAAACTCCACATCTAAAAAAACTATTCAGTCTGTTCCTAGAGTTTCAAAATCTAAAACTGTTAATTCTGAAATAAATGTAATTGGATTAACAGTTGATGAAGCTATTCCTATAGTTGATAAATTCTTAGATGATTGTTTCTTAGCTAAACTTCAAACTGCAAGAATTGTACATGGTAAAGGAACAGGAAAACTTAGAACAGCAATTCACTCTTATTTAAAACAAAATAAAAGAGTTAAATCTTTCCGTATAGGTACTTATGGAGAAGGTGAAATGGGAGTTACTATTGTTGAATTGGCTTAAATTATTAATAATTATAATATCAATTATTTAAGTAAAATTTAAGAATTTATAATGGTATAAAAATCAACCCAAAACGGAATGTATATTCAAAAAAAATTGACATATAATAATAAAAGTAGTATACTATGTTTAACTTAAGTTAACAAGTTGTCATAAAACGATAGGTTTAAGTGTTAAGCGAGCACTTAAGCCTTTTTTTATACTTTAATTTTTAGTTTTTTCTTGATTTTTTCTTTATCAAATTTATAAGTTTTAATGATGCTTTTTTCTCAAGTAAAAAACAAGAGTGCTAGCGATTACACCCTTGTTAACTATTTCTAGTCTTCTTTGTTTTCTTTAGTATTTAATTCGTCTTCTTCGTTCTTCAAAATAAGTTCTATTAAATACCAAATCAGATCTGCTGTTGTCATAAAACGATTCCCCTTTCCTAAAGATTTCCTTTATGAAAAGGATGGATTTATTATACTGTATTTGCTCGCATTATTTTGTCAAATTCTGTCGGAGTGATTAAAAATAATTTATAAAATCGCTTTACTTATTACTAAATAATCTTTTCTAATTCCTTAATTTTATCTCTTAATTCTGCTGCTTGTTCAAATTCCATTTTGCTTGCATGTTCTAGCATTTTATCTGTTAACCTACTTATTGTATCTTTAATATCTTCATCTTTATTTTGTCTAAACTCTACTTCTATATCTTCAACTTGAACTGCTTTAATAGAGTCTCTTACTGATTTTTGAATTGTTTTTGGTGTTATTCCATATTTTTCATTATATTCCATTTGGATTTTACGTCTTCTGTTTGTTTCTGAAATTGCTTTTTCCATAGATTCTGTAAGTTCATCTGCATACATAATAACTGTTCCATCAGTATTTCTTGCAGCTCTACCTATTGTTTGTATTAATGATCTTTCAGAACGTAAAAATCCTTCTTTATCTGCATCCAATATTGCAACTAAAGATACTTCTGGTATATCTAGCCCCTCTCTTAAAAGATTTATTCCAACCAATACATCAAATTCTCCCAGTCTTAGATTTCTGATTATTTCCATTCTTTCTAATGCTTTTGTATCAGAATGCATATAATTTACTTTAATATCTAAACTTTTTAAATATGCAGTTAAATCTTCTGCTTGTTTTTTAGTTAAAGTTGTAACTAATACTCTTTCTTTTCTCTCTGTTCTTATCCTAATTTGTTCTATTAAATCATCTACCTGGTTAGTAACAGGCTTAACTTCTATTTTTGGATCTAATAACCCAGTTGGTCTAATAATTTGTTCAACAATATTATTTTTAGCGTGTTCTTTTTCATAATCTGCAGGTGTTGCACTAACAAATACAACTTGGTTAATTCTTTGTTCAAATTCATCAAATTTAAGAGGCCTGTTATCATAAGCAGATGGAAGTCTAAATCCATAATTTATAAGAGAGTCTTTTCTAGATTTATCTCCATTATACATTGCCCTAACTTGTGGAATTGTTGCATGTGATTCATCTATTAAGAGTAAAAAGTCTTTTGGAAAATAGTCAAATAATGTATATGGAGGTGAACCCGCTTCTCTTCCAGATATATGTCTTGAATAGTTTTCTATTCCCTGGCAAAATCCTGTTTCTTTCATCATTTCTATATCAAAGTTTGTTCTTTCTTGTATACGTTGTGCTTCAATAAGTTTATTCTGGTCTTTAAAATACTTTATTCTTTCTTCTAATTCTTCTTCAATTGTAATTATTGCTTTATCCATTTTATCTCTACTAGTTACATATTGAGAAGCAGGTGGCACTAAGACATGGCTTCTAGTTCCAATAGCTTTTCCTGTTAATGGATTTATTTCTGAGATTTTTTCTATCTCATCACCCCAAAATTCTATTCTTAATGCTGCTTCACTAGTAGATGATGGATATATTTCTAAAATGTCACCTTTAGCTCTAAATGTGCCTCTTTTAAAATCCATTTCATTTCTTGAATATTGCATTGTAACTAATTTTTTCATAACCTTATCACGAGAAATAATTTGATTTGGTCTTAATGACATCATCATCTCTTGATAATCTATAGGGTCTCCTAAACCATAAATACAGCTTACAGAAGCAACTACAATTACATCTCTTGTTTCAAATAAAGATAGTGTTGCAGAATGGCGTAGTTTATCTATTTCGTCATTTATTGAGGCATCTTTTTCTATATAAGTATCAGACTGAGCAATATAACTCTCTGGTTGATAATAATCATAATAAGATACAAAATACTCTACCCTATTTTCAGGAAAAAACTCTTTGAATTCGGAATAAAGCTGTCCAGCTAAAGTTTTATTATGGGCTAAAACAAGTGTAGGTTTTTGAACCTTTTCTATTATATTTGCCATTGTAAATGTTTTCCCACTTCCGAGTTACTCCTAATAAAGTCTGATATTTTTTTCCTGACTTTATTCCATTACTTAAATATTCTATCGCTTCAGGTTGGTCTCCAGTTGGTTTATAATTTGATACTAATTTAAACATTTTCCCTCCTGTTAATTTAATGTTTTTCACATATGCTTCTTCACTTTACTCCATGCTATATATAGATTCCATTAACTTTTTGGAATTTTTAATTACTTCATTTTTATCTTTAATTTTCTTTTTATCATAAAAAATTGGATTCCCAAATTTAACAATAACTTTTGAAAAATAGTTAGGTCTAGCTGTTATATATACAGGAATAATTTGAACTTTTGCAATTGAAGCAATATATACTGCTCCCTTTTTCACTACTCCTCTTTCTTTTTTATCTTTTAATACCTTTCCTTCAGGAAAAATTAATAGTTTTATTCTATTATTATTATTTAATAATTTCAATGCATTTCTTAAACTTCCTGCATCTGTATTTTCTCTATCTACAGGAAAAACATTATGATATTTTAGGAAATTACCTACTAACCTATTTTTAAACAATTCTGATTTTGCCATACTATACATATTTTCTATTCTAGGATATAAAAAAATAGGATCATATATTCTTGAATGATTTGGGCAAATAAGGCATTTATCATATTTATCAAGAATACTTTCATTTTGGTACTCAACTCTAAATAATATCTTACAAGTTATAAATATTATTATTTTTCTAATAATGAAATACATTATTTTCCCTCTTTTCTAAATCTTCTATCGAATATTTGCTAAAAATATCTTTTACAGCTTTATACCCTAGTTCTTCACAATAATCTATTAGTTCAGGCTTATCAAATACATTAGTTTTTCCTACATCTATTTCTATCCATAAATCAGCTTCTCTTTTTTGATAGAATAAAGATGATCTTCTCATAGATTGAAATCCTTGTGTGAACATTGTAAAAAAGTTAATATTTTGTCTTTCTTTTGTTCCTCTATACTTTGTTTCTATTCCAATAACAAAATCGGAGAATTGTTTTAATGGTATAATAGGTGTATTTGTTGTTATTCCCCCATCCATAAAATAATGATTTTTATTATCAATTTTGACTTTATTAGGAATATATATAATTGGAAAAGAGCAACTACTTCTAATTGCCTCTTTTACTGTTCTTTCTGTATAATAAGGTAGTTCATTTAATTGTCTTGAACTATAATAGATTGTTTTTCTCTTTGTAATATCTAATGTTGGAATCACAATAGGCATATTTAAATCTGACATTTTAATTATTCCATCTCTTAAAATATTAAGTACTCCTTTTTCAATTGATTTTGGATTTTTAAATCCTCCTCTAAGTAAAAGATTTGGTAGACTAAAAATAGCATCTTTAATTGTAAATTTTGTAAAATATTTCATATTCTCCTTATAAGCTATTAATATTTCTTCAGGTGTAAAACCCATTGCATACATAATTGCAACACAACTTCCAAGGCTTGCCCCTGATATAGCTTCTATCTTTATTCCTAATTCTTCTAATCCTCTAATAACTCCAATATCAATTGCAGATTTTACACCGCCTCCTGTGCACGCTAGAGCTACATTGTTCATTTTTTTGTTCCTTTCAATACTATTGTAAATGACTTTTTATAATTATTTTTAAATTTTCAATTACCTATGATAAGTTTCGCCATTTGAAATCTTAAATCCCCTAAAAATTTGCTCTAATAAAAACACTCGAATTAATTGATGTGGAAAAGTCATTTTTGAAAAGCAAACTTTTTTATCACACTTATCCAATATTTTTCTTGATATCCCAAGTGTTCCTCCTATTATAAAAGTAATTGAGCTATAATTCAATGAAATGTTTTCTATTTCTTTAGAAAATTCTTCGGAGCTTAATTCTTTTCCATTTAAATCTAATGCAATTAAACATGTGTCTTTTTTTATGTATTTACTCATTTTCTCCGCTTCAACATCTTTTATATTTTCTATTATTTTATCATTTAATTTGTCTGGTACTTTTTCATCTTGTACCTCCATTATATTTAAATTACAATATTTAGAGACCCTTTTAGAATATTCTAAAAGAGCCTCTTTTAAATATTTTTCTTTTATTTTACCAACACATAAAACATTTATTGATAGCATAATTGTTATCTCCATAATTTATTAACAATAAAATTTAATATCACTTGCTCTAAAATAAGTTTTCCATTCTGATATTATAAAAAAATAGTTATATGAAATGATTTCTAAAATTTCTCTTAATTCTTTTTCTGGAATTCTACTATTGTTATTTGCAACAACACATCCACCAGCTTTTGTTAACCATACTTTAGTAGAATTTGAAGAAGGTCGACCTTTTGAAATATGTATATGAATTGGTTCATTATTCTCATTTGACCAAAAATATACTTTATAACCGCATTATTTCAAGTAAACTAGGCAATTTTTATTCCTCCTTGTCTTGCCCATCTATATAAAGATGGAGCAGCTCTTTCAACTACCACTCTAAATGTATCAATTTCTTTTTGTGAATAATTGCCATCTTGCCTTACTATTTTATAACTTGGAAGTTCAAAAATAATTGTATCAAAGCCATTATCTGTTGGTCTCTCAAAGCAAATCCATATTGTTTCTTCATTATCTTCATTTTTCTTTATATCAGAAAATACAACTTCTGTACCATCTGAATATTTACAAAAAGGATACATCATAAAAATCACTCTCCTAAAAATAGTATAACATATTTTTCCACTCTTGACAATCTATCCAAAAAGTCCTTTTTTCTTTACTGGTGGTTGTTCATTCATTGTTTTTGCAAGTTGAACAAGTAGTTCTCTTTGTTCTTTTGATAGTTTTTTAGGTGTTTGAACAACAACTCTAAATATAAAGTTTCCTTGTGAACTTGAATTAATACTCTTAAATCCTTTTGCTCTAATTGTAAATTGTGTTCCTGTTTGAGTTGCTTCTGGAATTTTGTATTTTTCTTTGCTTCCATCTACCATTGGTATTTCAAGTTCTGCACCTAAAGTTGCTTGAGTAATAGTAACTGGTATATCACAATAAACGTTATTTCCTTCTCTTTTAAATATTGAGTTTTTCTTTACTCTTACAGTTATATATAGATCTCCTGCAGGGCCTCCTTTGATTCCTGGGTTTCCTTCTCCACGAAGTACTACAGTTTGGTTATCATTTATTCCTGCTGGTATTTTTATTTTTACTTTCGGAGTCTTTCTTACAGTTCCTCTACCTTTACAGTTTTCACAAGGTTCTTTTATAATTTCACCTGTTCCACGGCAGTCTGAACATGTTCTTCTTGTTTGTACTCTTCCTAAAATTGTATTTTGGAAAGAAGTTACATTTCCTGTTCCATTACATGTTGGGCATTTTATAGGATTTGTTCCTTTTTTTGCCCCTGTTCCATTACAAAAACCACATGTTTCCTGTCTTGTAACTATTATTTCTTTTTCTACTCCTAAAAAAGATTCTTCAAATGAAATATCTATACTTAAATTTAAGTCTTCACCTTTTCTTGGACCATTATTTTTTCGAGAATTTTGCCTTTGTCCACCAAATCCTCCTCCAAAAAATGAAGAAAAAATGTCTCCTAAATCACCAAAATCTCCAAAGTCTGAAGTGCTATATGAATAATATCCATTTCCTCCACCAAATGGACCTCCTCCAAATCCTGCTTGCTGAGGATCTGCAGTTCCAAACCTATCATACATTTGTCTTTTTTGAGGATTTGACAATACTTCATAAGCTTCATTTACTTCTTTAAATTTTGCTTCTGCCTCTTTTTTATTATCAGGATTTGCATCTGGATGCCATTGCTTTGCTTTTTTTCTAAATGCTTTTTTTAGTTCATCATCAGTTGCTGTTTTACTTACTCCTAATATTTCATAATAGTCTTTTTTTTCTGCCATGTTTTTCTCCTTTTAAATAAGTCATATTGACGGAATTCAATTATTCCGTCAATAAACTACTTTTTCCTATTTATTATCCTCTTCAACTTTGTAATCTGCATCATAAACATTTCCATTATTAGCTGTTCCTTCAGCATTTGCATCTGCACCTGCATTTGGATCTGCAGTTCCTTCTGCTCCTGCATTTGGATTTGCATTTTTATAAAGTTGTTCACTCATTTCATAAAATACTTTTGTTAATCTTTCTGTAGCTTCTTTAATTTGTTCTGTATTATTTGATTCTAATGCTTTTTTAGTAGCGTCAATTTCTGTTTCAATTTTAGCTTTTTCTTCTCCAGAAATTTTATCTCCTAATTCATTAAGTGTTTTTTCACTGTTATATACTAAACTTTCTGCATTGTTTTTAACTTCAATTTCATCTTTTTTCTTTTTATCTTCTTCAGCGTGAGCTTCAGCGTCTTTTACAGCTTTTTCAATATCTTCATCTGTTAAATTTGTTGAAGCTGTAATTGCAACATCTTGGCTGTTTCCTGTTGCCATATCTTTAGCACTAACATGAACTATACCATTAGCATCTATATCAAATGTTACTTCTATTTGTGGTACTCCTCTTGGTGCTGCTGGAATTCCTGTTAATTGGAATCTTCCTAATGTTTTGTTATATGCAGCCATTTCACGTTCACCTTGTAATACATGAACTTCAACTGATGTTTGACCATCTGCTGCTGTTGAGAATATTTGTGATTTTTTAGTTGGTATTGTTGTATTTCTTTCAATTAATTTTGTAAATACTCCACCATATGTTTCAATTCCAAGTGAAAGTGGTGTTACATCAAGTAATACTAAATCTTTAACATCTCCTGATAATACTCCACCTTGAATTGCTGCACCAATTGCAACACATTCATCTGGGTTTATACCTTTATCTGCATCTTTTCCTGTTATTTTCTTAACAGCTTCTTGAACAGCTGGTACTCTTGTAGAACCTCCAACTAATAATACTTTATGAATATCATTTGCAGTAAGTCCAGCATCTTTTAAAGCTTGGTTAACTGGATTTGCAGTAGCTTCAATTAAGTCTCCAATTAATTCTTCAAATTTTGCTCTAGTTAATGTAATATCTAAATGTTTTGGTCCTGTTGAATCAGCTGTAATAAATGGTAGATTTATTTGAGTTTGTTGAACTCCAGAAAGTTCAATTTTAGCTTTTTCTGCTGCTTCTTTTAATCTTTGCATTGCCATTTTGTCTTTACTTAAATCTATTGCATCTGATTTTTTAAATTCTGATACTAAATAATCTATAATTCTTTGGTCAAAATCGTCTCCACCTAAATGTGTATTACCATTTGTAGCTAAAACTTCAAATACACCATCACCAATATCTAGAATAGAAACATCAAATGTTCCTCCACCTAAGTCATATATTAATATTTTTTGATCTTGTTCTTTGTCCATTCCATAAGCAAGAGCTGCAGCTGTTGGCTCATTTATAATTCTTAGAACTTCAAGTCCTGCTATTTTACCAGCATCTTTTGTTGCTTGTCTTTCGCTATCTGAGAAATATGCAGGTACTGTAATAACAGCTTGTGTTACTTTTTGCCCTAAATAATTTTCAGCATCTGTTTTTAATTTTTGTAATATCATTGCAGATATTTCTTGAGGTGTAAATGTATCACCTTCTATTGTAACTTTTTGATCTGTTCCCATTTTTCTTTTTATTGAAATAACTGTATTATCTGGATTTGTAACAGCTTGACGTTTAGCAATTTGTCCAACTAGTCTTTCTCCATTTTTTGAAAATGCAACTACAGATGGAGTTGTTCTATTTCCTTCTGCATTTGGTATTACAACTGCTTCTCCTCCTTCCATAACTGATACACATGAGTTTGTTGTTCCTAAGTCAATTCCTATAATTTTTCCCATAATTTTTTTACTTCCTTTCTAATTTTTCTTTATTTAATCTTTTAATTTTATTCTTTTGTAAATTTATATATTTAAAATTAATAACTTAATAATTATATTATATTAAATTTTTATCTTTTAACTCTATTGATAGTTCTTCTATATAATTTTCTTAAATTTAAGCTTTAGTATTAATTTACTCTATCAGTATGTCCAGAATCTGGATTTACTTTTGTTATTACCTTTGATATATTAGCACTTTTAGCATCGACATTGGTAAATCCAAGCCCATCTGAAATAGTATTGATAATTTGTTCTATAGTACTTTTACTTAATTCAACATCACGCACTTCAACTTCAATACTTTTAGCTTTTTTATTTTCTTCAGAATCATCCGAATTATCCCATATTCTCACTGTTAAAACATGTTTTCTATCTTTTTCTCTAAAAACTTTATACGTTACATCATCATGTTTACTTTCACCTTGAATAAACATTGAATACTTTGCATTGTCAATTGTTGTATTTATAATTCCAGCATCTCCATACCATACGGTTAATTTATCTATCAATTCACTATTATTATTATTCATATATTTAACTACTCCTTTTTATTATAATACTATTTCATTTTTTTCTGTTTTTTCTCTAAAATTAGTTTCTCCTCTTTTTTTTACGCGTTTTGTATTAATTATATAAATATGTCCTTGTGTTACGTCTTTATCCATCTCACAAATAGCTCTTAATCGTTTTGTAATTATGATTGCATCTAAATCCGGAATATCGATATATTTTTCAAAAGTAAATCCACAGTCATATCTGCAAAATAAATTTAATTTACCAATTGGCTTTGATTTTTCACTTATTGTTCTTCCTTCAAAAATTTTATAATATGCATATCCATTTAATGAATACCTAGTATCAAGTATTGCAGTATATTTTTACTTACTGTTATCGTTACAGGATTAGAATTAACCCATTTTGGAAGTTGAATACTCCCTTTAAAAGAATTTTTGCTTATTCCCATTTTCTTCTCCTTGTTAATGATTTCTCTTAATATAATCTTATCTAGGTATTTTTAAAATAAATAAACTAATAGTTAATACTATACAAATAAGGCAAGTTATAACTAATATTTTATTTATTTTTTTCTTTTGATATTTATATTTAATTAATTTAATCATAAGTAGGATAGTAATAATAATACATATTATTTGTATAAATCTAGCTCCAGTCATAGTAGGATGATAATAATATAATTCGTGTACATCTAATGATAAACATTCAGTCGCTTCATTATCTTTAAATAACTGTTCTTCAATATTAATTGATACATTATTATCCATATTTTTTCCTCTAATTTGCAACTACAACCATTGAATGTCTAATAACTCTTGTTCCTATTTTATAGCCTTTTCTAAATTCTTGAACTATTTCTTGAGATTCTTTTGTATCATCTTGAATACTACTTACTGCTTCATGAACACTAGGGTCAAAAGTTTCTCCAACAGCAGGTATTTCTTCAACTTTGTTCTTTACTAAAAAGTCTTTGAATTGTTTATACACAAGTTCTATTCCTTGTTTATATTTTTCATCTTTACATTCAGCTTTCATTGCATTTTCTAAGTTGTCCATTGCAGGAAGCATACCTAATATTATATCTCCTAAAACTGAATTATAAAGACCTTCTCTTTCTTTTTGACTTCTTTTTTTGTAATTCTCAAATTCTGCTAATAGTCTTTTATATCTATCATCAAGTTCATCATATTGTTCTTTAGCAATTAAATTTTGTTTTTTATTTTCTTCTTTTTTTGTTTCTTCATTTTCTGTTATTTCTTCATCATTTTGAACTTGTTTTTTTTCTTTATTTTCTGCCATTTAACTTCCTCCTTGCTACAATTTCTTAGCACTCTTAAAATTAGTTTGCTAATTTCTTATCTATAATATACTTTTCTTTAGCACTTGTCAAGTGTTTCTGCTAAAAAAAATCACCCATATTTAAAATTTTGAAAAATCTCTCAAAATCTTAATTACAAGTGAAAAAATTTCAATCTCTATTTATTTCTATGATTGTTATTATTTATCTTTTATTTTTTTACCTTATTTACATTGTTCATTTAACTATCATTGAGTTATATCTCCTGTATTAATTTCATCTTTGTCAGATTTAAATTGTGCTGATGGTTCAGGTATATCAAAATCCATATATCTTTCTAATTCATCTAATAATTCACTTGATTTTTTAAATGGTACATTTCAATATACTTCTCTAAATATCACAAAATATTCATCTTCATCCTTAATTCCATGCATTTTTGTTCTTTTACAAATTGAAGCTTTTGACCAATCATAACGAAATGTGTATGGAACTGCATATACCGTTCCACTATTTACATCTACAAATTCATCTAAATGTTCAATATTTCCAGATTCTATATTAAATATAGGATAGTACTCTTTCCTTGAACATTCAAATTTATCTTTAGTATAGTACCTATCATAGTACCTTTGTTCTAGTTTCTTTTTTCTAACACTAGGAAGAGGTTTATATGGTACATATTTTCCATCTATATGCCAAATATCTTCTCCAATCTGTATTGAATTCGGTGATTTTTTAGTATTTCATCAAAATCATCTTTTCCTGTAATTAAAGCTGGGCGGACTCCAACTGGATATCTATTTACAGACTCAATGGATATTCTATTTTGACATGGATTAAACATATAAGCAGTCCAACTTTTTTTCTGCTTTAGGATTATTAATCCACTCCATAGCCTTTCCAACAGAGTTTCCATAATTCCCCTCACTTGCAAGAAGTGGACTATATATTGAAATTCCAATTTTACCACTCAATTATATATATTCATCTACATCTAGTAATCTTAAACCTTTATAATTCATATTTCATACCTCCATTAACTATTTTAATATTTACAGTTTAAATATTTTGGTTACTTTTATACCATTTTTAGTATTTTTTTCTTAATCTAATTCTATGTCTTCTTCTTTCTATTTGAAGTACTACCTAGTATTTCATAACACTATGTATTACTTCAAAATTTTCAGGCAATACCTTGTGTATAAGTAACGGTATCCTTATCATTTTCATATTCATATTCTCTTACTTCTAATCCTTTAATTATATCTATTGCATCTCTTACACTTACTACATCATAATTTGAAATTTTATATTGGCACTCATCTGTTTCAGAATCATATTGAAATATGCCCACTGATCCATTAGGATTTGCATCTTCAGAAAACATTTGGACAATTTTTGTTTTAGCTTGTATGCTTGGATATTCTGGAAGATATAAAGTGTTAACTTCATTTTCTAAAACCATAAGTGTTACAGGATTTTCCCTTAATACCATTTCTTCACATTTTTGTGTTAAAGTTTCTCCTGCAAAAATCTCTATTCCAAAAGCTCTATATAACCCCTCCTTATGAGGCCCCGGATATTCTTCTGAAGTTCCATCTGGTTTAACTACTATTAATCCTCTAGCCCAAAGTTTTTTAAAAAAATGTATTGATGTTCTCGATTGTGGTCCTCCATCATTAGAAGATATTGCATCGTTTTTTTCTTCCTTCATTTTTATTAAATCTTCAAATGTAATATTTTCTAAATTTTCTAATTGTTTTACATCTTTCTTTTTATTTGATTTAGCTAAATATTCTATTTTTCTCCTCATTTCATCATTAAATGAATTATTCTCAACAAGTAATTTATAAAATCCTGTTTCATAATACATATTTGCAAAATTGATTGCCAGTTTAAAACTTAAATTAGCCTTTAACATTATTGTTTCTAAATTAGAATAAAAACTATCATCCTTTAAAATATTTTTTAATGCATTTTTTAATACACTTATTCTATCTATGTATTCAAACAATAATGGATTATCATCATTGATAATATTTATTTGTAAATTATAGAATTCTTCTATAGCTTCTTCTGGTAGCTTATCAGAAAAATGATAATAATATAATTCTTTTATTCCTTTTGGCGATCCAGTATATATAGGAATAAAATATCCAGGCAAAAATCTAAAAAAACCTTCAAACTTATCTATAGTAAAATACTTTCTACGACGAATTTTCTCTATAAAATTTTCATCTGATAAAACAATTTCAATAAATTTTGGTAATTCCAATACAAAACTAACATCATCATCATTATATTTGCCATGTAAAATATACCAATAATCTATTTTTTTAAAATATTCAGAATATACCTCTTGCAATTTAATATCATTTTTAAGCATATGCCTAAATTCTTCTTTATATTTTTCTTCACCATTGACATAAATAATATGATCAAGCACATCTTTACATATTTCTTGACAACTATTATTATCCAAGCAACAGTATGCCAACATAAAAAAGTATACTTTTATATTCATATTTATATTCATTTCACAGAGAAACTTAATAAAATCTGCATATGAACATCCTAATTTTTCATCCATATTATATAAAATCGAAACTATTCTTTTAACTTCCTCTTCTCTTTCTTTTTTATCTTTAATTTGTACTGCGTAAGTTATTAATTGTTCAACTTTTCCCATATTATTAATTCTCCTAAAGATTTTAAAAATCACTTATGTTTATTTATTCTCATTCAACTTCTTACTAATATACTTCATAACTGAAATAACTTTAGAATAGTCCATTCTTTTTGGCCCTATAATCCCAATAGTTCCCATATCTTTATTTCCAACTTTATGTTTAAATGTAACCATACTAAAATCTTTTAGCTTTTCTTCTTCTCCTTCGCCTTCTCCACCAATATAAACATTTATATCTTCAGCAAAACCAGAATTTAACATATCTGCAATTAATTCTTTCTCATCTAAAATATTCATAAAGTTTTTAGCAACCTGCAAGCTATTAAACTCTGGAAGGTCAAGTTCTTTTCTTGTTCCTTGTAGTTCGATTTTATTTTCTTCAAATAAAACCTTTTTAATTTGTTCAATAATTGGTTTAATAACCTTAACCATATCTGACATTTCTTGGTAAAGATACTCTTCAAGTGGCTTATCAATTCTTTCAATAGGTTGGCCTTTTAATTTATTGTTAAATATATAATTTAATGTTTCAACCTGTTTTTCATTAACATCTTCATCAAATTTGATAATTGTTTCTTTTACTAATCCAGTATCAGTCATTATAATTGCTAAAATCATTTTATTACCAAGAAGAACAAACTTCATTTCTTCTATTATTTGTTCATTTGCTCTTGGACCAATTGTTACTGTTGTATAATGTGTTATCTCAGATATTGTACTTGCTGTAATTTTAGTTAAGTCCTCCATTTCATGTACTTTTGTTTCTAATTTATCACTTATATATTTAACTTCTTCTAAGCTAATATTATCATCTTTTAATAGTTCATCAACATAATATCTATATCCTTTTGCTGAAGGAACTCTACCACTAGATGTATGTACTTTATCTAATAAACCTTTTTTTTCAAGATCAGCCATTTCATTTCTAACAGTTGCACTACTACAATTTAAATCATATTTTGCAATTAGCCCATTTGAACTAACTGGCTCTGCAGTATTAACATATTCTTCTACTATAGCTTGTAGTACTTTCTTTTTTCTATCATCTAGCATTTGTTTCCTCCTTAGAATTGATTTGATTATTATTTTGTTGTATTAACTTCTTCTACTTTAATACTTTTTACTACAATTTTAGAAAAATCATTCTTTTCATCTTCAAATTGTAATTTATTAAAAATTTTAACATCAGTTTTACTTTTATGTAATTTAGAAAAATCAACTAAAATCTTTGAAGACAAATTCATACCAACTGGTAATGTCATATTTTTATTATCGTAAAAAATTACATTTGAAAATCCAATATAATTAGTACTTTTTGGTAGTTTGATTTTATATAAATAAAATCTATTTAAATCTGTATTTTTGTTTAAAAATCCTTCAATTTCAGTTTCTGCATTTAATGAAACTTTTTCTAATTCATTTAATTTTAGTTTTTCAGCAGTAGCTTTATAAACATATGTGTCAACATTTAATTCATTTTTTAATAATGCCTTTTTAATATTTTTTAAAACTTTCTCTAGGTTCTTTTTAAATTCAATTCCTTTTGTTTCTTTATTTATTTCTAGGATTTCATATTTGTCTCTTGGTGATTCACGATGTACTTTATTTCCAATTGTTCTCTCTTTTCCTTCTTCTTGTGATGTTTTTCCAAATATATTAAATTCTTCTGCTTCTACATTTTGTTTTCTATAGTTGCTTTCTTTTTCTTCTTTTAATTCTTTAAGTTTTTCTGAAATTTCTTTATTTTCAATTGTTTTTTTATAAATTCCATTTAATACATCTAAAATATTTGTTGTTGCAATAAAAGAGCCTTCTAATTCCCCATCTGTAAATTTTGATCTTTGATTTTTATCAACTTCTATTCCAAACTTTTCAAACTCTTCTTCAAAATCAAATATCTTTTCTATTTTAGTAACATTAAGCTCCTCTTCTTCTCCCTCTTCAAGTCTATCTACAGCATCTTTATTTGAATATCTCCAAAATTCAAATATACTTTTTTTATGTTTATTTATTTCTTCTATATAATTTGTAGCATTTTGAATTTTCTTTTTTAAATTTTTGTTCTTAAGTTTTAGTGCGTTAATATCCATTACGATTTTTTTTGCATCTTCTTCTAATTTTTCTAATTCTTTAAAACTTTGTTCTAAATCATGTATAGTATATTTTTTATTTTCTTTTTGGAAATGTTCTTTAACTTGTGGTTTATATTCTAGCTTTTCATCTAAAATAGTTCTTGCTCTTGTTTTTAAAGGTGGTGAAACTTTTCCTAATTTAAAGAAATATTTTACCTTTCCCAAAAATGTTTTTTTACATTCTAAAAACAAAGTAATTTGTTTTTCTTTTTGAGCATATTCTTTTTCTAAATCTTTTGACTCATTTTTAAGCATTTTAAGTTTTACACTTAGTTCTTCTATTTCTGATGAATATTGATTTTTTAAATCTACTGATTTTGCATATTGCTCAGTAATAAATGAAGAAATATTTTCATATTTTATTTGATTATCTTCAAAATAAAAATCTAAAGATCCATTTTTGTTTAATCTTGTTTTAAATTCAAAATAATGAGGTAGCTCTGTTTGTAATATAAATAAAGCTTTAATCAATTTATAAAATCTAATTGCTTCTTTTTTATTTTTTAAGCTTACTTTATATAAAGTTTTTATTTTTTCAAAAATTTGTGTTTCCCCAACAATTTCTAAACTAATTTCTTCATCTTTATTCTCTACTTCGTATATAAGAGGGTAATCTTTAGTAAATAGCCATAAATAGTTTTCTAGATCTTTTATTTCTTGTTTTTTTAATATTATTCCACTATAATCTACTAAACTAATAGGTACAAATATTGTTTCTCCATATTTTGATTCAATTTTTTTCTTCAACATATAGAAAAATGCCGAATAGTCTGAGTCTCCTAAAGATACAATCATAAAGTATTTGTTTGCAATTTCATCATAATAAATTTGCCACAAATAATTTCCTTCATATTTAATTTTAAAAGGAATTTCCTTTTGCAATCTTTTTTGCTCTTTTTCGATTTTTTCAATCTGTGCAATATCTAATTTTGATAGCATTTCTAAAAATTTAGTGTGATATACAATATTTTCTTCATTACTATTATCTAAATAAAAACAAAGTGGTATTGCATTTTCATATTTTTCTTTTATAGAATCTGCTCTTGTTGTTGATGAAATTAAAATTTCTATATCACTAATATTTACATATTTATATTGTTTATATTTTTTTTCATCATAATCTTTTATAGTTCTAAAATTTGTATCACTATATTCTTTTAATTCTTTTGGTATATAATTTAAGTCTAATCCTAAATAATCTAATTTTTTTTCTATATTAGAGTCCATTCGTTTACTAATTATTTTAGGCAATTTTTTCACCCTCTCTTTATGTTTTATTTCTTCATTTCATTTTTAATATATTCTACTTCTTCTTCTGCATCTAATCTCATAAATAAAGGCTCGCCTTTTTCAATTACTTTAGTACCCTCTAAATTCTCATTTGTGTATATTGAATCCCATTGTTTTAATTTTGAATCAGTTATTCCTAATTGTTTAAACATATTCTTTGATGTATTTGTAACAAATGGATTTAATAAAATTGCAACTTTTCTTAATCCCTCAATTAAATGATATATACATGATTCTAATTTTTCTTTTTCGTTTTCATCTTTTGCTAAAATCCAAGGTGATGTTTCATCTATATATTTATTTAATCTAGATATTATTGTCCAAATTTCTTGTAAAGAATTTGCAATTTCTAATTCTGTAATTTTATTTTCAAAATTTCCAATTGCATTTTTAATAAATTCTTCTAGGTCGTTATCCACAGTATTTACACAACCTGTGTAACTTGGTACTTTTCCATCAAAGTATTTATTACACATTGCAACTGTTCTATTTAGTAGATTTCCTAAATCATTTGATAAATCTACATTATATCTTTCAACAAAACTCTCTGGTGAAAAAACTCCATCATTTGAAACTGGTAATTCTCTTAAAAGATAATATTTTGTTGCATCTAATCCATATCTATTTATCAATGTTTCAGGATATATAATATTCCCCTTTGACTTTGACATTTTCCCATCTTTCATCATAAACCAATTATGTACTAATATTTGGTCTGGAAGTGGTATACCTAATGCCATTAAAAATATTGGCCAATAAATCAAATGAAATCTTGCTATATCTTTTCCTACTATTTGTAAAGATGCAGGCCAGAATTTTTTAAATAATTCATCATTTTCTGTTCCATATCCTAATGCTGTTATATAGTTAGTTAATGCATCTAGCCATACATATACAACATGTTTAGGGTCTTTTAATACTTTTATTCCCCAATCAAATGTAGTACGGCTTACACATAAGTCTTCTAATCCAGGCTTTATAAAGTTATTTATCATTTCTGTTTTTCTATAATTTGGTTTTATAAAATCGGGATGCTCATCATAATATTTTAATAATCTTGGAACATATTTTTTCATGTTGAAGAAATAGCTTTCTTCTTTCATAAGTCTTACTTCTCTGCCACAGTCCGGACATTTTCCATCTATAAGTTGAGTTTGTGTAAAATATGTTTCACAAGGTACACAATACCATCCTTCATATTCACCTTTGTATATATCTCCTTGATCCATTAATCTATCAAATATTTTTTGTACTTGTATTTCATGTCTTGGCTCTGTGGTACGAATAAAGTCATCATAATTTATATCCATTGTTTTCCACAATTTTTTCGCATAATCAGCCATTTTGTCAACATATTCTTGTGGCTCCATATTGTTCTTTTTAGCTACTTCTTGTATTTTTTGTCCATGTTCATCTGTTCCAGTTAACATATACGAGTCATACCCTCTTAATGTTTTATATCTTTTTAATGCATCAGCAAGCACTGTAGTATATGCTGTACCAATATGAAATTTACCACTTGGATAATAAATTGGTGTTGTTACATAAAAACTTTTACTCATTCCTATCACATCCTTCTCTAAAATCTACAAAATATGCCCTCATTATAATACAAATTACATAAAATATCAATTCTTAAAGTAGATTTTGTTAAATTTAAAATTCGGGACTGTCCCGTTTTTGAAATAGACCTGTCCCGTTTTCAAAACGGGACTGTCCCCAAATTAAAATTTTTTAATTATTCTTCCTACAATAATTGTCATATCATCTTTTACTTTTCCATAATTATTGTCTTTTGCTTCATTTATTATTATGTCTGCTATTTTTTGAGAATTGTTTATTTCTATATCTTCTAATAAATATTTAAGCCATAATTCCTTGTTTTTGAATTCTACATTAGCATCTAAAATCCCATCACTTACCATAACAAAAATATCATTGTTTTCTATATCTTTATCAAATACATCTGTATTTGTATCATTTATAACTCCTGCTGGTAATGTAAGTGATTTTATTATTTGTATCTTTTTATTATTTTTTATGTATGTTGGGCATGCTCCATTTTTAATAAATTCTATATTTCCCTTATATAAATCCACAATTGCTATATCTAGTGTTGAGAAAACTTCGTCAGAAACATTTAGTAAATTTGAGTTTATTAAATCTACTGATATATCTTTTTCAAAGCCAGAGTTTAGTAATCTTTTTAACATTGAAATTACTATCTGGCTACTTTTTCTTGCTTCTGGTCCAGATCCCATTCCATCACTTATTGCAATTAAGTATTTACCATCTTCTAATTTTGTTTGAACTATGCTATCTCCAGATACAGTCATTCCATCTTTTAATGCTTTTGCTTGTCCTAATTCTAATATGTATTTATCATCTGAAATTATTTCAAATTTTATAGTGTTTTCATTCAATAATTCTTCTCTATTTTTTATAATTTGAGGTTCTTTTAGTACTTTTTTAAATACATTTAAAATAGTTTTTTCTAACTTTTTATCAAAATTTTCTTCTATAAATAAAGTTGACCTATATCTATCATTTTCTTTTTTTAGAATTTGAATATCTTGTACTAAAATTTCTTTTTGTTTTAAAAGAAGAGTTATTTCTTCTTTTATATCTTGATTTTGTTCTTTGCTATCTATTTTCTCATTCATATCATCTGCAATTTCTAAAATTACTTTAGATACATTATTAAGCTGATTTTCGAAATTCTTTTTTTCTTCTTTTAATCTTTCTCCCCATATAAAGTTCATCTTACTTACTCTGTATGATGAATTTATAATATTTACCATTTTTTCTATATCTCTATTAATCTGTTTTTCATCTTGGTCAAATCCAACCATATAATTATTGTTTTTAGCACATATATTTAACAAATCTTTTTCTTTTATGAATTGTTTTTCTAAAAGTAAAGAGAAAATATCATCAACAATTTGACCTTCTGTATCTTCTAATGTTTCGTATAGTACATTTTCTTTATAATAGTCAATATTATTTAATAATTCCATAATAAATTTTTGCTTGTTTTTTTCTCTGATATCTTCTTCTGTTATTTCTGTTACTGCAGCATTTTTATATGTATCAGCCATTTCTTTTACTGTTTTAGAAACAACATTTAATTTGTTTATCGTATCTTTACTTTGATTTAGTCCTCTAATAACTCCATCAGGTAAAAACTTTTTATTTCCTACTAAATCTTCAAATTTTAGATTTATATTTTTAGGTACAACAAGTAAAGCAACTCCAGCAATTAGTATTTCTTTAAATAGAATAACATTTATTGCCATTCCACTTGCAACATAAGATAAAATAATATTCCCTAAAATAAATCCTAAAATTACCCCTATTCTTCCAAATTTATTTAATACCCCTGCTATCATTCCGGAAATAGCATAAGCTGCAACTACATAAGGCTCGTTATTTGCAATTATTCCAAGTGCAACACCTATTGTCACTCCTGATGTTGTTCCTACTAATATACCATTTTTCCAACCAAGTACCATTACAATAAATATAGATAGTACATTTCTTATTGAAAAGCCCCATAAGCTTAAATCTCCAAAACTACATACAGCTATTGCAAGCATTAAACCTGCTCCAATTAACTCTTCTGTTGTAAATGCCATTTTTTGATTGAAGTTTATAATTACTGAAATTGAATTTACAAATATTTTATAAAATATAACTACCATTATTGCTAAAGAAATAGCAACTAATATATCATATATTAAAAATTGATGTATAAATATTTTTATGATTCCAATTGCCAATGTCGATATAAATATTCTTTTTGCTAAAAATAATTTTTCATTTTTTGTTATATCATTATATCTAGGCTCTTTTACAAATAAAATTGCAAAAAACACTAAAAATATAAGTATATACTCTACTCCTCCACTTATTCCACTTTTTAATATATTTCCTATTAAACCTATTATTATTACACCTATAATTGGAATCTCATAAGCAATGGCTGCTGTTACTATTGCTATACTAAATGGAGATACTGAATATCCTATATTTATATATGACAACATAAATGTCACTATATATAAAACTATATATTTTATGGAAAATATATTGGCAAATATATATTTTTTATTGCCGATTTCTTCTTTTGTTTTTTCTGTTTCATTTAAATTTTGAAACATCTATATCACCTCTTCTTTTTTTAATAACATTTTACTACTTGTCCTTAGCTTTTTTTGTCTTTTTTAGTATGCTAGTTAAAAAAAGTTTTCTACATATATTTCCTTTTTTATACTACCTTCCTTCTTCTCTTTAGTTTTATGACACTTATTTTATTACAGATTGTTGAAAAATACAATATTTTTGTAGATTTTTTTATATCAAAAATATTTTTTATATTCAAAGTAAACAAAAAAGAATGCCTTTTTTATCCAAAATATAAAAATTTGAATAAAAAAGCATTCGAAATTCACTATTTTTTTAACTAAAACTTGATATTTTATTTTTTATTTTGTTCAATACTTTTTTAGTTTCTTCAATTGTTATTTTGTATTCATCTTTAAAAACATATTTATTCTGCATTAATTCAAATGCCTTTAAAATCTCTTCATTAAACTCTAAATTAAAAATTTCAAAATCTGTAATTCGAATATTTTTATCCATTCCACCTTTTCTATAGTTTTCCTCTTCTCGGTTATATTTCACAATTTCTTTAAATTCTTCCATATTATTCAAAAAAGATTGTATTCTTTTAGTACTAAATAATATTATTAAATCATATAAATGCTTTGTTAAATCAATATACATTTTTCTTTTGTAATAAAACTCTGCAGCAAATATTTTATCCGTAAAAATTCTTTCTAATTTTTGAACTTTTATTTTAAATGGTATTAAATCAAACTCTTTTGCTAAAACAATTTTTTCACTTTGTGTAGCATATTTATATACAATTGGTTCTATTATATATTCTTCGATTGGTTCACTAACAGTAAATGATGTAGCTTCAACTTGTATTTCTCCAGCCCTATGAAGTTGATTTTCTTCATTTTTAAACATAGTATTATATTTATAATACGCAGTTACACTTTGCTTAACATCTTTTGTTTTTTCTTTTTGTAATTCTAACCCTGGAATTTTATAGCCAAGAGCAGATTTCTTTAGTCTCGTTTTATTACTATTATTAGATGCTTCTTTAACTACCTCTACTGTTAAATCAATATCTTCTGAAAATCTATTCATTTTATTTAAAATTTTATATACAGCTGTTCCTCCTTTAAAATAAGCTTTTAAATACTCTTGATTATTTGCTAATTCTTTTAAAACAGTACAAACATAATAATCTTTCTCTATTATGTCTGCATCAATATTTATTTTTTTACTCATATCATCTATAAACTTTTTAAAAATTTCGTTGTTTAGGTGAAAATACACTATTTAACCTCCTATCTTGCTAAAACTAATAGCTTATTTAATACATTTTTGCTATTTGTTTCTCTAATGTATTTTAAAATTTTTTCAAAATCTAATTTACATTCTTCTATAATGCTATATAAAATTTCGTTTGCATTTTCTGCTTCAATATAAATATTATCTCTGTTCTCTAATATATCAATAAATTGTAAATATCTATAATTTTCATTTGTTATTTTTATCTTAGGCTTTGTAATATAAGTTCTTAACCTTTTATCATATTGTTTATGATATTTACATTCATTTGTTACTATATCTGTTACATTTGGTACTAGTGTTGTTAATCCTAACATATTAAATAATTTTGCTCCTATTATATATCCCTTTATATTTCCATCTCTATCCTCTAAGTATTTCAATTTTCTTAATTTACTTGTATCTAACCCCATTTCGCCAAAAATAGTATATATTGGCTTATAATAGACTCCTTTATATTCTGCTTTAATAATTCCTTCATTTTTAAGTCTGTTTAAAATAACATTTATATTTTTTTTAACACTTTCTACTTCTTCGTATTTACATTTTTCTATTACATATTTTTTTATATCTTCTATAAATATAGGTTCATCTTTAGGATAGCCTTCTATATACTCTAAAACAGTTTTACAAATATTCATATAGTTCACCTCTTTTGTTATTTTTTTGTATTTTAATTATATAATATTTACTTTATAATAACATTATATTCTTTTTTTTTATTATTGTCAAATTTTAGTGCGAAAAAAAGCTCCGAAAAGGAGCTTTTTTTTATATAAGAATTCTTAAAATAGTGAATATTTCCTATTTTAGCTATATGTACATAAATTGATTATTCTTCCAAAATTCTTCCTTCTTTATAGCACCAATAGATATAATCCGGATTTTCATAGTACATACTACTATTGTAATCATCAATTTTTAATATAATCCATGATGAAAGCACTTCTACTAAAGTATTTATGTATTCATTTTGGTTATCATTTATACTAATTATTAAATGTTGATAAACTCTTCCAATATCCCAATATGATGGTACACTATATTTACATTTTGAAATAATATCATACTTTCCCTCTTCAATACCAAATTTATGTATTAATTCGTAACATACTTTTTCAATATTTTCAGAATGATATACATCTGCTAAATCATATATTTTTTGAAGTGTGTCTGTCCCAATTTTTTCAACAATATACTTTTTAGTATTATTAGTTTTTCTTGCAATATATTCAATTAAGCTACAAGCAAAAAACAAATCATTCTTTTTTTGAGGTTCTCCTTGCATTTAGAATTCCTCTTGATTTTACAGCTCCTACTAATTGGTAGAATTTACCTAATTTTCTTAATGCAATAAATCTTTTATACTTTTTATCTCAACTATCTTCAATTATCATAATTAATACATTATTTACTGATTGCTCACTTACATTTGACTCTAATGGTATTTCCTATTTCTATATTATTAAAATAATTTTCTAATGCTCTTTTTTACTTCAATTTAACCTTGATTTTTTGTTGATATTAATATTTTCATTTAGTATCTATCTCATTTAAGTATCTATATATTTCTCCCCAATTATATAATACTTTAATGTACTCATTTTCTTCTAAATCGTATGATGGTGCATCTTTTAAATATATTGTTTTTATTTTCTTATTAGCTATACTTTCACATTTTTTATAGAAATCATCAATCATAATATCTATATTTTCTTTTATACATACATCATCTTTATTCTCGGTAGCCCAATAATATTTATCAAAAATATCCATTTCAGATTGTTTTAATCTTTCCTCAGTTATTTTTATCATATCCTTATTTATACCACCTCTAGCTGTAATTAGTATTAAACTATGTCCATCTTGCTTCAATAACTTTAAAACTCTTTTTACTCCTGGCATATAATTTGATTCTAATATAATTTGTTTATGATATTTATTTAAAAATCCTTCTGTTTCTTTTTTTGTCCATTTAAATCTATTTTCAAATCTTAATTCTTTATTATTCAATTTGCTATTTTGTTTTAAATCTATCATATCATATAGCTCTGAATACACTCTTAATTCTTTTTCGGAATCAAATATTACTCCATCTAAATCTATTCCTATTTTCATAAATAATTCTCCTTCATAATATTTTGTCTTATATATTTAAATAACTTCTTATATTCATCTTCATGTATTAATAATCCTTCTATTCTTTCTTCCACAATTTTTTCTAATTTGCCATACTTTTTAAGTTAATAAAATTTTAACGTAAAGTGTTCAAAATGGTTTTGGACTATTTCTCAATAACCCCTAAATATGTTGAATAAATATAAATTCTATCCACTTTTTTATTTAGTGCATTTTCTAAAGCTTGCTTATATAAAAGCATTTGAGGCATATGTCTTTCTCTTAATATTTGTTCATCTCCTTCTTGAACATAATCTGTTTTATAATCTAATAATACTAATTTATCATCTTTATCTATATAATATAAATCTATAATACCTTGTACAAGGATATTTTCGTCTGCTGAAACCTCCATTACATCTTTTGCAGGAACATTTATATAAAATGGTTCTTCTTTATGATATTCTTTTGCATATTTTAATTCTTCCCATACTGTAGATTTAGTAAATTTTAGTATTATATTTGGATTTATTGCTTGTTTTTCTTTTTCAGAAATAATTCCTTTTACTCTTAAATCCTCAATCATTTCTTTAATCATATCTAAATTATATTCTTTTGAAAAATCTAAGTTTTTCATACATAAATGTATTAAAGTACCTTTTTTTGCAGGGGTAATTTTTTCTTCTTCTGTACCAATTATAAATCTTGGCTTCAGAAGTTCTAAATCCACAGGCTCTTCATTAATACCGTCTACATCTTTTTCAATTAATTCTAATGTATTTTCTTCTTCAAAACGTGATACATTTTTTAAGTAATCTATTTTCCCATGTGCAATATTTGTTACAGAATCTTTTGAAGGAATTTTACTTAATTCTTTATATTTATAATCAAATATCAGTTTATTCTTAAGTTCTAGCAAATCTTCATTAGATATATTTTTAGAATTTTCTTCTAGATATTTTATTATATCTATTTCCTCTTCTTCTATTGGTAAATCTTTAAGTATTTCTTTTTTTGATACTGTTTTTATATCTAATAATTCTTTTGCATTTTCTTTATTATATAAATATACTAATAAAATCCAGTCCAAATACTTTTTATAGTTTTTTAATAAACCAGAATTAATTTTATTATTTTCTTTTTGATAGATTTCTACCAATTCTTGCATCTTTTGAATGTTTTTTTCAAATTCTTTTTGAACACCTGTAATAAAGATTTTTTCTTTTGCTCTAGTTAGTGCCACATATAAAACTCTCATCTCTTCTGATAGGTTTTCTTCAAGCATTTTTTCTTTTAATGCAAGTTTTGTTAATGTATCATATTTTATTTGTTTATCATAATCTATATATTTTACACCTATTCCTAAATCTTGATGTAATAATATATCTTTGTTTAAATCCATTAGATTAAATGATGTTCCTGTACTTGCTAAAAACACTACTGGGAATTCTAATCCTTTACTTTTGTGAATACTCATTATTCTTACAACATTTTCATTTTCGCCAATTATTTTTGCAGAGCTAAAGTCTCCTGAACCCATCTTTATTTTTTCAATAAATTGGATAAAGTTAAATAATCCTTTAAATGATGCTGACTCAAATTGTTTTGCTCTTTCAAATAATATTTCTAAGTTTGCAGCTCTAAACTCTCCATTTGGCATTAAAGAAACATAGTTTAAAAAACCTGTATCTATATATATTTTCCAAATTAATTCATCTAAATCTATCTGATTGTTTAGTTCTCTATAGCTTTCTATTTTTTCTAAGAATATATCAATTTTTTCTTTTAATTCACTCTTTACTGATAATCTAGATTTTAATATTGCTGTATAAAAATCCTCATTTTGTTCTGCTAGCCTTATTTCTAATAGTTCGTCATCCGAAAACATTCCAATTGAAGAATGCATAACGTGAAATAAAGGTAAGTCTTGATATGGATTATCTATTATTTTTAATAAATCCATTATAACTTGTATTTCATATGAGTCTAAGTATTCATTTGACGTATCTGAATATACATCTATATTTTTTTTCATTAATTCATTTTCAAATATATTTGCTTTATTTTTAGTAGAACGCATTAATATTACTATATCTTTATATAGAATATCTCTAAATTTCTTATTTTTTAAGTCATATATTTGGAATTTTTTATCTATTAGTTCTCTAATTTTATTCGCTACAAATTTTGCTTCTAATTCAACATTTTCAATTGTATCTTCTAATTCTTCTATATTTGCTGTTTCTTCAATATTTTCTATATTTTTCTCGTCTAATTCTTTTTCTGTTTCTTCTATTTCTTTTTCTGGATCAATTACATATATTTCTGTTTTTAAGTTTTGGTCATTTTCCTCATACATTGCACCTAAATTTAAGTATTCTTCTTCTGTATAATTTATGTCTCCAAGTTTAGTACTCATAATATTTTCAAATATTAAGTTTGTTAAATCTAATACATTTTTTCTACTTCTAAAGTTTTTAAATAGTAGAATTAATAATGGTTCTTCTATATTTTTTTCTTCTATTTTTTTATAAGTATTGTATTTACTTAAAAATAGTTCTGGCATTGCTTGACGGAATTTATATATACTTTGTTTAACATCACCTACCATAAACATATTATTTCCTCTAGATATTGATGTTAAAATATATTCTTGTACTAAGTTACTGTCTTGGTATTCATCAATTGCAATTTCTACAAATTTTTCTTGATATTTTTTTGCAATTTGTGTTGGATTTTTTTCATCATCTACTAATATCTTTAATGCAAAATGCTCTATATCGCTAAAGTCTACTATATTTTTTTCTTGTTTTGCTTTGTTTAATAGATTTTCAAAATCTATTATTAAGTTTTTAAGTTTTAACAGTATTTCATACATTTCTATAGAATCAATATTTGCTTGCTTTGAATTTGCTGTAAAAATCTTATCTTTAAAATTATCAAATTTCTTTTTTATTTTGTCTCTTATATCTTTTGCATTTTCTTTTTCGGGGTGTGTTATTTTTTTTGATGTAGCCCATCTTTCAAATTTTGTATTTTCTACAATTTTGTAAGATTTATCCCAGTTGTCTAAATTTAAATATAGTGTTTCTAATTGATTTATATCTGATAATATTATATTTCTATATATACTTAGTTCATCTTCTACAGATAACCTTTTTTCTTCTGCTTTTAGTTTTTTTATTGAGTCTTCTAATTCTTCTTTTACTTGTGTAAGTATAATTTTTCCCCATTCAGTTTCAGAAAAATCTTGATTTATGTTTTTTATATTAAATTTTTCTATTTGATTTTCTAACCATTTTATTGGAAATGGATTTGATTCTATATATGTGTATATTTTTAATACCAAGTCTTTTAGTGGTGTATCATCTTTGTATGATGTATATGTTTGAATTAGCTTTTCAAAGTCTTTGTTGTGTTCTTCATATTTTGTTTCAAAAAGCTCTTCTAATACTTCTTGTTTTAAAAGCTCTATTTCTGCATTATCTGCTATTCTAAAATTTGGCGAAATATCTATTTCAAAAAAGTTATTTCTTATTACATCTAAACAAAATGAATCTATTGTACATATATTTGCTTTATTGATTAAAGTTAGTTGCCTTTGCAAATGATTTAATAGTTCTTCATTACTTATTTTTTCATCATCTAATATATTATATATAGCATTTAAGATTCTTTCTCTCATTTCTGCAGCTGCCGCATTTGTAAATGTAACAACAAGTAAAGAATCTATATCTATTTTTTCTTTTATTATTTTATTTATAATTCTCTCAACCAATACTGCTGTTTTTCCACTTCCTGCTGCTGCTGCAACTAATATGTTGCTTTCTTTTTCATTTATTGCTTGAGTTTGTTCAATTGTCCATTCCATATCTTTTCCTTCATCTTTTTCTTTTTTTTATTTTTCAGTTTTCTTATAAATTCAAATTTTATATTCTATTTTCATTTCATTATTTATTTTGCATTTTATTATAGAAAAAACAAAAATGCAAGGAATCCCTTGCACTTTTATATTTTTAAATATTTTATTTTAAAACTCAGCTATAACATTTACTCCCTCAAAATAGATTTTTTTATATTCTAACTCTTTTAGTTCTTCTGGCAATTCTTCTGTTGTTCCATTATATATAATTTCTCCATTTTGAATTATTTTTATATTTAGTAATCTTAATTCTTTTAATTTCATGTTAGTATAAATTCCTTTCTTACTGCATAAACAAAATTTGAAAAAGAATTAAATAATAACCCTTTTTCAAACTTTTCTCTTTATTAAATACTATTTCTTATAAAACATTTTAACTATAAAATCGGGAATTGAATCAATAATTCTTTTATACTCTTCTGCTTTTTTTCTTGCTTCATTAAATTTATTTTCTAATTCTTCAATTTTCTTATCTTTTTCTTCAATTATTTTTTTGCTTTTGTCGTTATAGCTTTTCATTATTCTTCTTGATTCTTTTGAAAGTTCTTTTATTTTCTGGTCTTTTTGCATATTTTCCCTTTTAAGTTTATTATATTGATTATGTTTATAAACTGAATCTAATTTTCTTAAAATTTCTTCTTCATTCATAATTTTATCACCTTATTGTATATTTTATTTTATTTTATCTTATGTATTTACCTTACATCTTCATTTGTTGTCCCATCATCTTGTACCACTTCTGGTAAAACTTTATCAGTAAACTCAGGTTCTTTCCAACTGTATGTTGTTCCTAGTATACTATTAACATTTTCAATTATTTGTGTTTCTTCTTCGTCTTCTTTTTTATCTAATTCTTTTCCATAATTCTCTAATGTTTCTCTGAATGCTTCTTCAGGTATTTCCCCAAAATCATAATATGTTCCATCAATATCTACATCATGAACTGTTTGATATGAAAAAATCTCTCCATGTTTATTAAAATACTCAATTACTTCTTCATTTATCAAATTACCCTCTGAATCTATCAAATTAGTAGTCCATAAAGGAAAGTCTTCTCCAAACTCATATGTAAAAGCTCCTAAATCTAAAATTCGTTCACTAGAGTCAGGATTTACCTCTCTCCAAGTTGTATATAACCCAACCTTACAATCTAATTCCGGACCAAATATATCCTGAATTGTATCTTGAATTGCTTTTATCATATATATCTTTGTATTTGTAACGTCATGTCCGGCTTGTCTATCTAGTTCATCTCCACTAGCGAGCTCTGAATCCACAAAAAAGCCTACAGGAGGTTCTATCCCCATCTCTTTTATTGCTTGTAGTCCCTCTCTTATCTTTTCTAATTCTTTATCAGCCTCTTCTATAGAAACAGACGTTGAATAAAAATATAATGAATATGGTATATTTTTATTAGAACAAACTTCGGCTAATCCCACAAAATCGGTACATTTCGACTCTATTTCGCCTGTTGTTGATTTTGATGCCCCAGCTCTTATAAATACATGTGAAATGTTGCACCCAGCTAATCTTGATGTATTATATTCTTCTTTTATTGCATTTTCATAATCTACTACTACATCCATGGTTGATGGAACTTCATAATTATCTATTAAGTAACTCAATTGATCAGCTTCCATATCTCTTGAATCGATTGTAATACAGTTTCTATCCTCATTAAATCTTGTATTACTTAATATTTTATCTGCTATAGTGTTCTTACCTTCTAGTTCATTCTCTATTTCTATGTCTCTTTCATGAATAAAACCTATAGTCTTTCCATTTTCATCAGTTACCTCAAACCAACCTGATTTAAACCAAGTGTCTCCAATAGGGTCCTCCTTGCTATCTTTTGTAACTCTTAAACTTGCTCCTCTTAATGCATGTGCATTTACTATTCCACTTTCTGGAGAAGTATAAATATCCGTGTCTCTTTTTACAACTACATTTGTAGTTTCTACATCTTTTTCATTCTCTGAAGGAGTAATTATTCCAGCCTCGTCTAAAAAAACATAACAACGCTGATTTCCTTCTACTCCTGGTATAAAAACTTCTGATGCAATTCCTTGTGATCCATTTCCAGCCGATGAATAAATAGGCAAAGTTCCAAAAAAGGCATCACCTTCTTCAATTATTCCTGCAACATTGTCCTCAGATTTCATTAATGATGTTCTAACTTTAGCTTGTCTGCCTGCTGGAACAATATATTGGTTTTCTAATAACCTATCTAATTTATTAGTATAAACATATCCTTGTGAAATTACAGTTCCATCAGAAACTGTTTTTTCTATTTTTTCTCCATCTATGCCAAATAATGTAACATTAAGAGTAGCATCTTCTTTATTTTTTTCATTAATTATGCAAAAATTAGTTTTCCCACTTTCAGAATTATACATTTCTCCTATTTCTACACGAGGGTTGCCTGTAACTTTACCCCATAATTTTTTCAAAAGTTCTGGGTTTTTTGTTCCAAAAATCATTCCTGAAGCTCCTAAAGCTAGCATTGCGAGTGAAAGCCTACGGCCTAATCTCTTTAGCTTTTTGTTACTATCTATTGTTCTTACATTAGAATCTTTTAAAGTTTTATACATCTTATATAACTTTTGATAATATTCACTAATTATTTCAACATTATCATCTGATAAATTCTTTACACCTGTCTTTTTTAAAAATTGATCCATATCACCATAAAGATCTACATTTTTATCTTCCGCTTGTTTTTCATTATTTTTACTTTTTTTACTCATAATAAAAAATTCCTTTCATTTATAAAATAACATAATAAAATATTTTAATCAATATTTTATTAAATATTTTTAAATTTTTAAAAAAATATTCTTAAAAATATTTAATAAAATACTAATAATTATAACTAATATATATATTTAATATTTATATCAATTTATTCTATTTTCTTATAAAAAAATCTACTAACAAAATCCACTTTCTTTTTTGTAAATCATTGACTTTTTCCATTTATTTCCATATAATCTTTTTATAAAATAAAAAGGAGGTTTTTTTAATGAAAAAATACGTATGTGAATTCATTGGAACAGCTGTACTTGTACTATTTGGCTGTGGTAGTGCTGCAATTGCAGGCTCATTTTTAGGAACATTAGGAATAGCAATAGCTTTTGGTCTTTCAATTGTTGCTATGGCGTATGTTATTGGAAATGTTTCGGGATGTCATATCAATCCAGCTGTATCACTTGCTATGCTAATTAATAAAAAAATGACTGTAAAGGATTTTGTATGCTATGTTATTGCACAAGTATTAGGAGCTCTTTTTGGAACTGCTATTTTATACTTCTTACTTAAAAACAGTGGTTTAGATGTTGCATTCCAAGGATTAGGAGCAAATGGTTATGGAGAAGCATCAACTGTTAACTTAAACTTAATTGGTGCTATTATTACTGAAATTGTTCTAACTTTTGTATTTATTTACACAATACTTGGAGTTACATCTGATGAAAAATATAGTTCTGTAGCTGGATTAGTTATAGGCTTAACTTTAACTTTTGTTCACATCTTAGGAATTCCTTTAACAGGAACATCAGTTAATCCTGCAAGAAGCTTAGCACCTGCTATATTTTTAGGTGGAGAAGCATTAAAACAAGTTTGGGTATTTATTGTAGGACCATTTGTTGGTTCTGCTTTAGCAGCTATTACATATAAATTCTTAAATAACGAAGAAAAATAAAAATTTATAAAATATCTTATGAGTATTATCTCATAAGGTATTTTTTTAGTTTATTTTCTTCTATAAATCAATATTAATCATATAATAATAAATTCAAATTCTATTTTATCATATTTTTTCAATTTTTGCAAATTTTATGTAAATTAATTGTTTTATTCTCATTTATTTAAACTCTTTTTTAATATCAAGACTTATATTTAAAAATACATTTTTGTCTAACATTATAAAATAAAAAAAATAATTATAAAAAGTCTAGATTCTCTTTTTAATCATTACTTCCTTATAATTATTTCTATATTTCGCATTTACATTTTTTCTGGCATTTCAAATCCTAAAAGATATCCACCTTGTTTTAATACATTTCCAACCATCATACTTAAGAAAACTCTTGCATTTTGTGTTTCTTTATCATCACATATAATTTTATTTTCATTATAAAATGCACTATAAGCCTTAGATAACTCAATTAAATATCTAGCTAAAATACTTGGTTCATTTTTTTCTGTAACCTGAATTAATATATTTTCAAAATTATAAATAATATCAATTATATTCAAAGAATACTCATCATTTAATTTTTCAATATTTACTTCATTTACACTTGGAATATGTTCTATTTTCTCCAAAACACTTCTTGTTCTTACATAAGTATATTGAATATATGGTCCTGTTTCTCCTTGGAAATTCAATGCTACATTCCAATCAAATACTTGATCTTTAATATTTGAAGATGATAATGTGTTAAATACAATAGCTGCTACTCCTACTTTTTTTGCAACATCTTCTTTATTCTCTAAATTTGGATTTTTCTGTAATATTATCTCTTCTGATTTTTTAATAGTTTCACCTATTAATTCTTCTATTTTAATGACATTTCCTTCTCTTGTAGACATTTTACCAGTAGGAAGACTTACCATTCCATAAGAAACATGCTCTAATCCTTTTGCATACTTTTCATCTACTAAATCTTTTGCAACTTCAAATACTTGTTTAAAATGGAGATTTTGCTCATAAGCAACAACATATAGGCATTTATCAAAGTCATAAGTTCTAGCTCTATATAAAATAGCTGCTAAATCACGTGTGGCATAAATAGAAGATCCATCTGATTTTTGTATTATGCATGGTGTACTTATTCCTCTATCTTCTAAATCAACAATCTTTGCTCCTTTAGATTCTGTTATTCTTCCTTTTGCTTCTAGAATTTTAATTACTTCATCCATTTTGTCTTGGTAAAATGCTTCTCCATTATATGAATCAAATTTAACATTTAAAACATCATATATTCTACTAAATTCCGCTAAGCTTAAATCTTTAAATTTATTCCATAAATCTACTTCAAATTTATTTCCATTTTCAAGTAATTTAAAGTTTTCTCTGCATTTTTCCAAAACAGTTTCATCTTTTTTACATAAGTCATTAATTCTAACATACATGTCCATCATTTTATTAATTGGATCTGTTGTTAAATCATATTCGTCTCCCCATAATTTGTATGCTTCTATCATCTTACCAAATTGAGTCCCATAATCTCCTAAGTGATTAATTCCTGTTGTATTATATCCTAGATATTTATATACTCTATATAAACAATTTCCAATTAAAGTTGTTCTTAAATGTCCTATATGAAAAGGTTTTGCAATATTAGGAGATGAATATTCTACTATAATATTTTTCCCATTTCCATATTCTGATTTACCATATTTATGTATTTCAGATTTATTATTATCAGAAAAACTTTTTATTACTTCTTCTGTTTGTAATTCTTTATTTATATAGAAATTTATATATCCCCCTACAACTTCGGCTTTAACTATATATTTATTTGGTAGTTCTAAATTATTTTTAATATCTTGAGCTATTATTTGAGGTGCTTTTTTTAATTCTTTTGCCAATCTAAAACATGGAAATGCAAAATCTCCATTTTGTTTATCTTTTGGCACTTCTATAAAAGATTCTAAATCTAATTCTTTTAAGTTACCTGCATTTGAAATAAGTTTTGCAATCTCATTTTTAAAGTTTGTCATTTTTCTCTCCTTCTAATATCAATGACTATTCATTAATAAAATAATCCAACTTCATAGCTTGTTTTATTTTTTTCATCATAATTTCTGCTTCTTTTTGTGCTTTTTTTGTTCCTTCTTTTAGCACTTTATCAACTATTTCTGGGTGTTGTTCTAAGTATTCTCTTTTTTCTCTCATAGGTTTTAAAAACTCAATGGTATTATTTGCTAATTGTTTTTTACAAGCAACACATCCTCTTTTTCCAGCTTTACATTCTTCACAAATAGTTTTGCATTCTTCTTCAGAACTAAATAATTTGTGATAATAAGATACCATACAAATATCAGGATTTCCTAAATCATCTTTTTTTATTCTATTTGGGTCTGTTACAGCTCCCATTATTTTTTTAGTAATTTCTTCTGGAGAATCAGATATATAAATAGCATTACCTAAAGATTTCCCCATTTTTTCATTTCCATCTAAACCTTTAATTCTTTTATTTTTAGATAAAAATATTTCAGGCTCTTTAAAAACATCACCATAAATCGAATTAAATTTTCTTACTATTTCTCTACATTGTTCAATTAAAGGTTCTTGGTCTTCACCTGCTGGAACTACTTCCCCATCTAAAATAGTAATATCTGCTGCTTGGCTTACAGGATATCCAAGAAATCCATATGTTACACTTTCACCAAATATGTTTTTCTTTTGCGCAAGTTCTGTTTTAACAGTTGGGTTTCTCTCTAGTCTTGCAATTGTAACCAAGTTAGAGTAAAAAACTGTTAATTCAGCTGTTTGTGGAATCATAGATTGTATATAAATACAGGTTTTTTCTGGATCTATACCACAAGATAAATAATCTATTGCAAGTTCTCTAACATTTTTTCTAACCTTCTCAGGATTATCAAAATTATCTGTTAAAGCTTGAACATCAGCAATTAAAATATATTGATCATATTCATCTTGCATTTTAACTCTATTTATTAAAGACCCAAAATAATGTCCAATATGTAATTTACCTGTAGGTCTATCTCCTGTAACAATTCTTTTCTTTTCCATATTTCTTTCCTTCCTTAAAATACTTTTTTATTAATATTACTTTTTTTACAATTATATACATATATATACATTTTTAGATAAAGGTGTGTCCCAGAATTTAAGTAAGTCTGTCCCGTTTTGAAAACGGGACTGTCCCCATTTCGAAACGGGACTGTCCCCAAATTAAAATTCATATCCGTCTTTTGTGTCTTTTATTGTGTATCCTTTTTCTAAAATTAAGTCTCTTAATCTGTCTGACTCTGCCCAGTCTTTGTTTTCTCTTGCTTTCTTTCTCTTTTCTGCTAATTCTATTATTTCTTGTGGTATGTTTTTTTCTGTTTCATTATTCTCCATTTGCTCATCTATTTTTAATGCTAATACAGTATCGAATTTTAATAATAAATCTGCTATTCTTTTTGATTTTTGTGGGTATTTTATTAGTTCCCAAACAACGCTTAATGCTTGTGGCATATTTAAATCATCATTTATTGCTTGGTGAAATTCTTCTTCATATTTGTTTATTACTTCAGTTGCTATATCATCTTTTCCATTTAAATGATTTTTATATCCTTCTTTTAATTTTATTAATGCTTTTTTACTTGCATCCATACCTTCCCATGTATAGTTTAATGCATTTCTATAACTAGATGAATAGTTAAACATTCTAAATACTTCTGGCTCAAATCCTCTTTCTTTTAAATCACTTAATGTATAAAAATTGTTTAAGCTTTTGGAAACTTTTCCACCATCTATTTTTAAGAAGTTTACATGCATCCAAAATCTAGCTGGTATTTTTCCGCAGAATCCTTGTGCTTGTGCAATCTCATTTTCGTGATGAATTGGAATATGATCTATTCCTCCAGTATGTATATCAAACTCTTCCCCTAAATATTTATAACCCATTGCTGAGCACTCTAAGTGCCATCCTGGATAGCTTTTTCCAAAAAATGAATCCCATTGCATAATATGTTCTTTTGGAGCTTTTATCCATAACGCAAAATCTGATACATTCTTTTTGTTGCTGTCAAAATCAACTCTTGCTCCTGCTTTTTGTTCTTCTACATTTTTTCCTGATAGTATTCCATAGTTTGGTAATTTAGATGTATCAAAATATACAGTATCTTCTGTTTGATATGTATATCCATTTTCTATTATTTTTTTGACATATTGTTCCATTACATCTATATGTTCAGTTGCTCTAGCTATAATTTCTGGAATGTCTATGTTTAGCTTTTTTAAATCTTCTAAAAAAACATCCATATAATATTGAGCAATTTGCCATGGGTCTTTGTTTTCTCTTCTTGCTGCCTTCATCATTTTGTCTTCACCCTCATCTGCATCTGATGTTAAATGGCCAACATCTGTAATATTCATTACATGTTTTAATTTATACCCATTATATTTTAATGTTCTTCTTAATGAGTCCATAAATAAATATGCTCTTAAGTTACCAATATGAGAATAATCATATACTGTTGGTCCACATGAATACATTCTTACCTCATTTTCATCTAATGGGACGAATTTTTCTTTTTTCTTTGTTAATGTATTATAAAAATAAATATCCATATTTATAGACTCTCCTCTCTTAATTATTGAACTAATAGTTTTATAGTTCTATAACAATATTTTATAATTTTTTAACATTATTTTTTTTATAAAAAAATGTTAATATATTTTTTATTAAAGCATATATTAAAGATTAACCAATTCCAAAAGTTTATAAACTTGGAATTGGTATAATCATTTTTAATTATAATAAAGCTATTCTAATTTATTTATTGATTATTGTTCTGTTTTTTCTGTAGTTTTGCTTTCTTCTTTTTTATCTGTATCTTTATTTTCTGCAGGTTTTTCTTCAGTTTTGTTTTCTTTATTTTCTTTTTCTTTCTCTTTTTCTTTGTTATTATTTGAACTTTCTTTACCCTTTACAGTAATTGTTCTCTTAACAGTTGCTTTACTTCCACTTGAATTTGTAACTGTATAAGTAATTGTGTATTTTCCAGCTTTCGATGTATTTACAGAACCAGACATCGAAATTTTGCTTGATATATCTCCATCTTTTTCATCTTTTGCAGTTGCTCCTTGTTCTGTATATGTATCTCCTACATTTATTGTAATATTAGCATCTCCCTTAAGGGTAATAACTGGTACACTCTTTTTATTATTTTGTGGAGTTGAATTAGTATGTTCTGTACAATATGTTTTTGGAGCATATCTTACTGATGATGATAAGCTCTCCCATAAGTCTAATCTTTCTTTTTCAACTGTATATGAATAATATCTTGTAACTTTATTAGGACAGTTGTCTGTTGCAAGTAACCCTGAACTTTCACATACAACTGCAGAATTTGAGTGTGCATCACAATCATCTGGAACAGTACCATCTACAAATATTTCTTGATAAGTATCTGTACATTTTGAAGTTGCTTTTTTACCAGATGCTCTACAAATATTTGCTGTAACAATTCCTTCTGGTTGTTCGAAAGATGATTTTTCTAAACCATAATGAACTTTTGTCATTACAGCACTCCATATTCTTCCTGCAACATTATTAGAACCTGTTACTTCTTCGTTTTTATCAAATCCATACCAACATGCTGCTGTATAATAATTTGTAAATCCACATAACCATTTATCATAATTTGAGTTTGTAGTACCAGTTTTTGCAGCTACATCTTGCCCTGAAATTTTACAATAAGTAGCAGTTCCTGATTGTACAACTGACTCTAATAAATTTTTAATAACATATGCTGCCTGTTCAGATATTACTTGTTCTGAAGTTTGTTTGTTTTCTAAAACTGGATTACCAGATTGATCTACAACTTTTGTATATAGCATTGGTCTTCTATATACACCATTATTTGCAATTGTTGCATAACATCCAGCCATCTCCATAGGGGTAATTCCATCTGTGAAACCACCTATAGATAAAGCTGCTAAAATATTTCTATCTTTTTCAACTGTGGTTACTCCCATTTTTTGTAAATAGTCTGTTGATTTTGTTGGTGTAATTTCAGCAACTGCTTTTACAAATGGAATGTTTTGTGATGTTGAAACTGCACTTCTTATACTTACTAATCCTCTAAATGCGTTGTAATCTTTTGGTGTCCAATTTCCTGGGAATTTTGTTGAGTTATCATCATATATTGTTGCAGCAGTAACTATACCTTCATTTATTCCTGGTACTAAAGTAGTTAATGGTTTTATTGATGATCCTGTTTGTCTTGGACTTTGTGTTGCTCTATTTAATCCTCTTGATTCTGTTTTTTCTCCTAATCCTCCTACAACTCCTACAACATATCCAGTAGAGTTATCAATTATTACCATTGCTGATTGAGATGTAGCTCCTTCTACTTCTTTTGAGTTTCTAATATAACTTCCACTGTTTTTTACCATTACTTCATTCATTTCTTCTTGTAGACCTGTATCTTGTGTAGAATATATTTTTAAACCACTACTATATAAGTATGTAGATGCTAAACTTTTTGATATTCCTTTTTCTTTTGCTATATCGTCAATTACTTGAGATATTGTAGCATCAGTATGGTAAGAATAAATTGTTCCTCTTACTTCAGATTTTTGGAATGTAAGACCATCTTCTACTTTTTTAACTGCTTCATCATATTGAGCTTGATCTATATATTTTAATTCTAGCATTTTATATAAAACAGTTTTTGTTTTCTTTTTAATTAAATTATAATCTGTTTTTTCTGAATATGGATTATATGTATTTGGTGAGCTGTTTATTCCTGCTAAAAATGCACATTCTGCTAAATCCAAGTCTTTTGCTGATTTATTGAAATAATATTCTGCTCCAACTTCTACTCCATAATTGTTTCCACCAACAAATATAATGTTTAAGTATAGTTCTAGGATTTGTTCTTTGTTGTCAACCATTTTTTCTATTTGATATGCTTTTGCCCATTCTTTAACTTTTCTTAAAATACCTGCTGTTCCCTTTTTGTCATCTTCTTTTGTTATGTTTTTAACTAATTGCTGTGTTATTGTACTTCCACCGAAATTTGAATTTCCTCTATGAAGTACATATTGTAAAATAGCTCCTCCTGTTCTTTTAAAGTCTACTCCTTTATGTTTATAAAATCTTTCATCTTCTATTGCTACATAAGCATTGATAAGATTTTTAGGCATTTCATCAAGTTTAATAATTTTTCTATTTTCGTCTCCTTTAAGTTCTGCTATTTGATTTCCATCTTTATCAAATACTATTGAATTTGAAGATCCAATTACAAGTTCTTCTTTTGTTATTTCAAAATCAGAACCCCATCCTCCATAAAACATTCCAGCAATTATTCCAGCTCCAACAACTAATAACATTGCAAATAATATAAATGTTATTCTTATTGTTAATGCTATCTTTGGATGCTTTTTAGAAAACTTTATTCTTTTTGTTTTAACTCTTTTTAAAGATTTATCAGCATTAGTATTTTCTTTTCTGCTTTTTCCTCTATTTACTCTTCTATTTTTTTTTCTATTGCTCATAAAATTACCTTAAGAAAAAATTTTTCTTTTTACCTTTCTTAAAACTTTTCGTTTCAAAATTTTATAATTTTATTCTATTCATAAGATGGTAATATTATATATTTTTTATGCTAAAATGTCAATGGAAAATGGAATTAGAGATGGCTCTATTTTCCAAAAAAATGAAACATATAACCATCCCTAACTTTTCTAAATTTCATTATAAATTATTTTCTAATAATCCTTTTAAATATGGTCTTTTAGGATTATTTAGCTTTTCTAATTCTTCTACACAATTATTTTTATGTAAAAAGTGCAATTTTCCAATCTCTAATTCTCCATTAATTTGAAGTAATCTTTCATAGTAATCAATAAAATATTTTTCTAACTCTTTTTTATTTAGATTTAAATTTACTTTTGCAAATATTTGTGTACCAGGTTGAATTCCTTCATCAGCATTAAATAGCAAATTAATCTTATATTCTTTAACTATTTTTTTGTCATTTAAATCAATATTAATTTCCTCCATTGTTTCTCTAATTATTGTTTTTAAATAATCAATTCTGTCACCATTTATATCTTTTTTGTCTATATTTCCTCCAGGTACTTGTAAAACACCTGGGAACGATGTATTTTTATCTAATTCACATATAACAAAATAATTATCAGTAGTTTCAATTAAAGAACCTGCACTAATATTTCTACATTCGTATTCTTTTGGAAGTCCTATTCTTTCTTGATATAAATAATGTGAATATTTACTTTTTTTACAGAAAATATTTATGCTTTTCTCGCCTATTTCTACATCATAAACACAACTTATATCTCCATCCCAAAGCATTGGATTTTCAAATATTATATTTTTCCACTTTGCATCAATTTTATCTTGTATTTCTTTGGAAAATTTTATATATTCATTAATAAATTTTACATTTACATTTTTATTTTCAATATTTATAAACATTTTTGTTATCCCCATAATCTATACATTATAAAAATTAGAATGTTTTATATTATAAATAAAAACATCCTAATTTCTATTACATATTATTTAAATCATTAATAACTTTTGTATAAACCATATCAAATTGTTTTTGTGTTTCTTCATTTTCAAAATGAATTTTATGAGCAAAATCCTCTATGTATTTTTTTTCCTTAATTATTTGGTTCTATAATAAATGTTGGGGTGGTTAGAAACTACTTCAACATTTTTTTATAA
>CAMVJW010000007.1 GCA_947167965.1 uncultured Clostridia bacterium
TCACATTTCATAATAATCATTCCTTTCATTTTTAAATTTTTAAATTTTGGGACAGACCTTCTTCAATTTGGGGACAGTCCCGTTTTGAAAATGGGACAGACCTTCTTCGATTTTGGGACAGTCCCGTTTTGAAAATGGGACAGACCTTAATGGTAAAAATTTTAATTTTACTTAGTTATTAGTCTGTTATATTTAATAGTATATTCTTTAGTATATTTGCCCTTACTTTGTCTCTGTATTCTTTTGGTAATTCTAATACATTGTCACTTGTGGCAACACGTAGAATTTTTGCTTCTTTTGTATTTACTAAATCATAAGTTAAAAAATCACTTATTAATACTTCTGCTTCAATACTTGATATTGTGTTTCCTATATTTTTAATTATATGCATTAAATAGTCTGATTTAGTATTATTAACTTTTCTTATTGTAATGTGTCCTCCTCCACCTCTTCTGCTTTCTACATAATACCCTTGAGAAGGCTTAAATCTAGTTGATATTACATAATTTATTTGTGATGGCACACAGTTGAATTTTTGTGCTAAGTCATTTCTTTGTATTTCAATTTCTTTTTCTTCATCAAATAATTCCTTTATGAATTCTTCGATGATATCTGACATTCTCATAGTATCACCTCTTTAACGTTTTTACTCTTTAATGATTCTTTTATCTACGTTTTAGCATTATATTAAATTTCGAGTATTTTGTTTTTGACTTTCTTTGACTTTTAATGATATTATATTTACTTTTATTATATTTTTCAACATTTATTTTTTTATAGTTTTTGTTTTTTTCTTTAATTTTTTGTTAATTGTTATATTTTTTCTTAATTTTACTCTATTTTATTTTCTATTTTTCTATTTTTCTTCTTTTTTCGTTTCTGTTTCTTTTTTATTTTTTCCTATTTTTTCTAATTTACTTACTCTTTCCTTCTGATCTTCAGGTGATGTCCAACTAAAATTTGTTGGAATTACCTCTCCAAATTTTTTGTTATCATCTTCTTCTTTTTTACTACAGCACTTTTTCTCCATTTGACATATCACTTCCTTTATAACTATTTATTATAATTATTAACACAAATCTTTCTCTTTATACTAAAAAAGTAATAGCATTTTTTCTGCTATTACTTTTTTATTCATGTTTATTGCATAATTTATCCTTTTTTGTTCTTTTCTTCACATTCTTTTATGTATTCATTAATCAAATCAATTCTATTATTGATTTCTTCAATATTGCATTTTTCAATTTCAGAATTATCATTAAGATTATATTTTTCTTTTAGTTTTAAAATTCTATTTACACTATAATCTATTCTTCTTTCTTTTATTTTTCCTTTTTTTACAAGTTTTATAAAGGATTTTATAGAATCTATGTCTTCTCTATATCCATAAGTAACTAAAATTAAATCATTTCCTGCAAATATAGCTTTTCTAAATGCTCTTTTTGTACCATAAATGTATTTAATTGCTCTCATTTTTAATGCATCTGAAACAATTACTCCTTTAAAATTATATTTTAATCTAATTTGTTTAATCATAGTCCTTGATAATGATGCTGGATATAATTTACTAACACTTTTTATTCTAATATGACCAACCATTAAAGCATCTGCATCACTTTTTATAGCATCTTCAAATGGTTTTATATCTTCTTTGTCAATTTGTTTAAGAGTAGGAAGTAAAAAGTGTGAATCTACTTTTGCTTTGCCTTGTCCTGGGAAATGTTTTATTACTGGTATTATATTATGTTTTTGTAATTGTTTCATTGTCTCTACTCCGTATTTAGAAACATCTTCTGCATTTTTTCCAAAGCTTCTATTTCCTATTGAATCTGATGTGTTTTTACTTAAAACATCCAATACAGGTGCAAAATTCATATTATATCCACTTTTATTAAGCATTTCTCCAGTTATTTCTGCAGCTTCTTTTACAGCATTTATATTTTTTGTTCCAGCTAGTCTTAATGCACTAAGTAAAAAATGGAATTCTTTTGGCATTCTATTTACTCTTCCACCCTCTTGGTCAATAGCTATAAATAGAGGTGCCTTATTCTTTGAATTTAACTTTTTTAGTTCTGAAATAATATTTATCATTTCTTCATAGTTTTGGAAATTCTTTTTATATAAAATTACTCCAGATATTTTATACTTTTTTATAAGAGTTTTTAACTTTTTGTCTATTTTATTTCCATTCATTCTAACTATTATCATTTGCCCAATTTTTTCGTTTATTGACAAGTCTTTTATCATAATTAGTACCCTCACTTTGAATACTTTTTTATCTATATAGAAATATATAATTAGATTCAATTAATTTTCAAATATAGGCTCATCTACTGTAATTGTTTTATTTGTATAATCTACTGTAGTTAATCTGTCATAAGGAACAATACATCTAGGAGACGCATGTCCAAAATTCACATTATATAATACTGGTGTATTTAAATCTGAAAATACTCTTTTATATACCTCTTTGTATTCTTCATAGTATTTTTCATCCATTGGTTTTCCAACAATAATGCCTTTTACTAGAGATAGAATTTTTCTATTTTTAAATTCATTTAACATAGTTTCTACATTTTCTGGTGTAGGATATTCTTCACTTGTTTCTAAAAATAGTATTTTTTCTTTCCATTCTTCTTCTGTTGGGAAGATATTATATTTTTCGTAAACACTTGGCTTGTCTTCATATCTTACTGGAACAAATGCATCATATAAGCTTTCTATACATCCTCCATAAAGTCTTCCTGTTATTTTTCCACTTCCATTTAATATTTCATAACCATGTGATTCTTTTTCTGATTTTCTTGGTATTCCAACTTGTTCTGGTCCATAACTATCTCTATTATAATACCATTTATCACTTGATTTAATTTCAAAACTTGGTTCATTTACAAAGAATTTTTCAAAATATTCTTTTGTATATGGAAGCATTTGATTATCAAGCTCTGCTAAATCAACTAACAAACATGGCCCATAAAATGTAGATAAACCTAATTTATTTAGCATTAAGTGATTATTAGTTGTATCTGAATATCCAACAAATATTTTTGGATTATTTTTAACAGCTTGTATAAAATCTTCGTCTTCCATTAAATATGAAAAAGTTTTATAAGTGTCATCTCCACCAATTGCAGTCATAACAGCTTTTATGCTTTTATCCATAAATGCTTGTTTTAAATCTTTTGCCCTTTCCTCTGGATGATTTTTTAAGTATTCCATATCTTTTAGTGAATTATTCATTATTACTGGCTCTAAGCCAAATTCTTTTAGTCTTTTTACTCCAATATCTAATTCATGTTTGCAAAATGGCATTCCTAGTATTCCATTTGATAAACTCACTATTGCTATTTTGTCTCCTTTATTTAATTTACTTGGTTTTTTCATATTTCCTCCTAATTACATCTTCAAATTTAAAACTTCTCCCATATTATTAAATGGATTTTTATTAATAATTAACTCTTTATCTTTAATCGTATTTTTATATAATTCTTGTGTATTAATATTATTACTTATTAAAACCACTTTTGCTTCTGTAGCATATTTAGCAATAATTTCTGCACTTTCATCCCCAAATTCACTATATGATTGCAATTCAATATTGTTAGCCTCTGAATATTCAAATAATTTTTCTGCTAACACATCAAATTCCTCCTCTTCAGATATATATATTGCAATTGATTCTATATATATTTCCTCAAATTTTGTAATTTTATATCTTATTAATTCCATTCCTTCATTTTCAGAATCTATACAAAATATTTTTCCAAAACTATCTTCATTTTTTTTTAATTCTTCAAACGGTGTTAAATTTACTATGTTTATTGCATTATATATTCCGTAATTTGATAGTCTATCATTAATGATTTTAACTAATGCAGTATTTACCCCTAACATAAAATCTCTGCAGTCTAAAAATAATCTTTTTCCATTTAAAATAGCCTCTAAGCATAATTTTAGCGTTAGTTTTGGATTTCCATTATATATTATATAAACATTTTCTAATTTTGTTTTTTCTTTTAATTCAATATTCTTATAATTGTTTAAAATATCAATTAAGCTTTCCTTGTTTATTACTAGTTCATAATACCTTATATCAATGTCATTTGCTTTTTTTATTATTGCAAAATTATTTAGTATATCTTTTTTTATATTTTCTATTAATTTTATATATTCAATATAACTAAATTTATAATTAATTGTTTTATTATCTAAATACTTTTCTAACATAACTAATCCACTTCTTCTCTATTTCCCATTATTCTACGATTTTCATCTAATAAAGCAACGATATTATTAATTTCGTCCTCACTATATTTAGATTTATAATCAGGTAATACAAATTCAATTATTCTATGAATCCATTTTGTGTCCTTTTTATGAAATATTCTACCACATTTTGGATATTTTCTTTCACTTTTTTGTTTTTGCTTTTCTTCATTCTTCGAATCTAAAGCCAATTTTTTCCTTGCTGTAGCTCCCTTGCTAATTTCCTCTTTATGTTCATTATAAAAATCTTCATATGTATAAAACCACGCCGTCTCATATGCACGTTTTGATTTATTATTAGCTACCAAAGATATAATAAAAACAATATCTGAATCTGTTCCTGGATACTTACTCCCAGGCATTTTAATAACAAAAGTTCCATTCTTAGAATTTTCATCTAAATCATGAATAATCATATTTTCATTTAAAGCCCTAAAAAAATTTAATACTGTAAAAAAGTCAAAACCAATTCTATCTCCTCTTTTTTTAGTTTTAGAATCAACATCTTTTGTTTCATAAGGTTTTTTTCTTTCTTTATTAGGTGTAGTGTCAAAATCAAATTCCAAATAATCGATTAAGTCTTTTATGCTATCTTCCGATTTATTCATCTTCAATAAAACATTATAAATAAATAGAATAATTTCACTATTATTACCATTTATATATTTCTTTCCAATTTCAACTGTTTGCTCAAAAGTAATTAATTTATCATTATAAATTTCTAAAAAAGGAATATCTTCAATAGTCACAATTTTTTCACAAAGCATTAATTTAATCATAGGAGTAAAATTTCTATTCTCTACTGCTTCGTTATATGCTTTCTCAGCTTCAGAAGAAATACTATTTTTAATTAATCTTTCTTCAAATAATTTAAAAAATTTTAAAACTTCATTAGATAGTGTCTCACATAGCTCATCATATTTTTCCTTAAATTCTAACATTTCGGGTGTTACTTTTATTTTAGGTTTTTTCTTACTCATATCTTTCCTTATACCTTTTTCACTTATTATAATACAATATATATTACCATTTTACTAAAAAAATTTCAATATAATTTTTGTCGTCTTTTTTATTGTAGATTAGTAAAAAAAAATTGAATGTACAATATCCATTCCCCCACTTGATTTTTTATACAAATTATGGTAAACTATTAACATAATTCAAATATTATAGTGAGTGTGCATAAAAGCTGCACAGGATTAAAAAATAATCTACACGTTTTATAAATAAAACGGAGTCACTACTTTTTAGTAGTACTTCGTTTTTTATTTTTTTAAATATTTAATTTAAATACTTATAAATTTGGTAGATTTAAATTTTAACGGTTTAAGCTAATTTCTAAAGAAAGGATTGTGATATTTATGACAACAATAAGTGTAAGAAATTTGAAAAAAACATTTAAAGTAAAAGAAAAAGAAAAAGGATTTATTGGCAGTATAAAATCTATTTTCAAACCAAAATACAAAGAAATAAAAGCAGTAAATGATATATCTTTTGATGTTGAAGAAGGAGAAATAATTGCATTTATTGGTCCAAATGGAGCTGGAAAAAGTACAACAATTAAAATGCTTACAGGAATTCTTTATCCAGATGAAGGTAGTATTAATGTTTTAGACATAAATCCAACTAAAGCAAGAAAAAAGCTAGCATATCAAATAGGTACTGTTTTTGGGCAAAAAGAACAATTATGGATGCATTTAACTCCACTTGATAATTTTAAATTCTTTGCATCTATTTATGATATTTCAGATAAAGAAGCAGAAGTGCGTATTGAAGAATTATGTAATACATTTGACCTTAAAGAATTTATTAATACACCTGTAAGGAACTTAAGTTTAGGTCAAAGAATTAGATGTGAAATTGTTGCTTCTTTAATTCATAAACCAAAAGTTCTATTTTTGGATGAACCAACAATAGGTCTTGATCCAGTTGTAAAGGAAAACATTAGAAAACTAATTAAGCAAATGAACAAAGAATATAATACTACTATTTTTCTTACTAGTCACGATATTTCTGATATTGAAAAACTATGCAACAGAGTAATTATAATTAATTATGGTCAAATTGTAATGGACACCTCTATGACAAATTTAAAATACCATTATATGGATAAAAAGATAATTGAAGTAATGTTAAAAGAAAAAATAGATTTTAAAAATGCAGAAGGTATTGAGATATTAAAGGAAAAAGATAATAATCTTAAAATTGAGATTGACACTAAAAAAACTGATCTAACAACAGTTTTACAGTTGATTAATCCTGAAAATATCGTCGATATTAATATTTCAAATACTCCACTTGAAGAAATAATTTCTGCAATATACAGGAGGTAATTTACATGAAAAAATATTTTACTATTTTTAAAAGTGAATTAATGAGTACCTTACAATATATCTTTAATATATTTTTTAAGCTAATAAACTATGTTTTTATGATATTTATTTTAATAAACTTATGGGATTATATTTATAGTAATCCAGAAGAAATTATAAATGGATACTCAAAAATTCAAATGATTTGGTATGTTATAATAACTGAGCTAATAGTATGCTCGGCAGATACACGAAAATACTGTAGAAAAATAGTTGATGATGTTAAATGTGGTAATATTGCATACATGATTAATAAACCTTACAGTTATATTGGATTTGTTATTTCTCGCTATTTAGGTGAAACTCTAGTAAAAGCAGTAGTATCTAGTTTTGTAGGAATATCAATTGGATATATATTTCTTAAAGGTTTTCCAGTTCTTACATTTCCAGCAATATTAATTGTTATTCTTTCTGCTATACTTGCTATATTAATAAATGCAATTTTAGTAACCTTTATTGGGCTTGTATCTTTTTTTATAGAAGATTCTAATCCTTTATATTGGCTATATAGTAAACTAATTTTGGTACTTGGTGTTTTGTTTCCAGTAGAGTATTTTCCAGATGCAATATCAAAAGTCATTAAATTTAGCCCTATATATGTTATCTGTTATGGACCCGCAAAATTGTTTGTTAATTTTAGTTATTCGTCTGCAATAAAGATTCTAATAGTACAAATAATTTACGTATTTTTTAGTTGGGCTATATGTTATGCTTTATATAGGAAAGGAGTGAGAAAATTAAATGTTACAGGAGGTTAAAAATCAATTAAGAGTTACCTTGAAAACAATAAAATATGGTTTAATGCGTGAAATGCTTAATAAAACCAGTTTTATTATGAATGTGTTTTTTATGATTCTAAATAATGCTAGTTTCATAATACAATGGTTTATAATATACACATTAAAAGATGATGTTGGTGGATATACTTTTAATCAAGTTTTATTACTATGGGGAATTGCTGCATCTGTTTATGGCTTTTCTCACTTTATATTTGAAAAATCTTACAATTTGTCTGATGTAATTACAAATGGTAAACTTGATAGTTTTATGGTTCAGCCAAAAAATATTTTAATTTCGGTAATTACATCTGATATAAAAGTTTCTGCATTAGGAGATATTATATATGGATATTTAGTTTTTGCTTTTAGTGGATTTACAGTATTAAAACTATTATTATTCACCTTTTTCTCAATTACAGGCGCGATAATTGTAACAGATGTCGCAGTATTACTTGGCAGTTTAAGTTTTTGGATTGGCAGATCAGATATGATTGCAGATACAGGAAATTCTCTTTGTATATGGTTTTCAACATATCCAGATGGAATTTTCAAAGGTTTAGCAAAAATACTATTATTAACAATTATTCCAGCAGGACTTACAGCATATTTTCCAGTATGGATTATGACAAAATTTGATATTAAACTTGTAATATTAATAATTTCTGTTACAATTATATTAACTATATTAACTTTTACAATATTTTATAAGGGTTTAAAAAGATATTCATCTTCAAATTTGATGGTATCTAAAATATAGATTTTGTTTTGAAGGAATAAAACATGTTTCATTTATTATATTTTCCACTAGTGCTTTCATTAGCTTTAATTAGTGAATTTATTATATATTTGATTATTGCGTTATTAATAATTGTTGCTATAAAAGCAATAGTCATCTATGTTTTTGAAAGTATTTTTATATATAAAATCACAAAAAATAAAACCTATAATTATCCAATTATAAGTTTTATTCCTTTTATTAATAAATACTATTTAGGAAAAATTGCAAATAGCAATAAAATTGGAATTAGTATTTTAATAAATCATATATTAATTATTATTTGGTTTAGTATTCTTTGTATTCCATTTTTTATACGAAATGATAATAATATAATTAATTCTTTTTTATATAAAACTTTCTTTGTTATTATTATTTTATTTTTAGTTAATTTTATATTAAATATTTATTTAACACATAAAATTACAAAAGAAGTGTTAGGTAAAAAAGCTGTTTTCTTAACATTACTAAACATATTTACATTAGGAATTTCTCGTCCAATTGTGTTATTTGCAATAAGAAAAAAACTATATACAGATGTTTAAAATATTTTTACCCCACAGATATTACCTGAGGGGTATTCATTTTTTTTATTTGTTTTCTTCTTTTGGCTTATTTGTTTCTTTATCACTATAAATCAAATAATTTATCTATAGCATTTTTATAAATATTCTTTATATCTTCATATTCATCTGGATTAAGTCTTATATAGTTTTCTATCATAACACCGCTATTAACTTCTAAAACAAATAGTTCATTATCTGAAGTTTCAATTATATCCACACTTCCAAATCCTAAATTAATTTCTTTACAAACTTTTTTAGCAATTGTAATTATTCTCTTTGATAAGATTTCATCTTCAAACTTTTTAGCAGTTGAGCCTTGTGATAGATTAAATTTCCAATTGTATTGAAATTTTTCATTTTTTTCTAAAACTCTATCATATTTCAAATCTTCTAGTTTATTTATAAAATAATCATGATTAAATTCTAATAATAACTGCCTTAAAGTTTTTTTACCATCTCCTATAACAATAGGCAGATATTTTTTATATAGTAATTTACACTCTCCATCTAACATTATTGCTCTATATTCATGTTTAATATCATAAAATGGACAGATACTAATTGAGAAATTATTAATAAATAATCTATCTAAAACACTATCTATCTCACTTATATCAGTTACATTAAAAACATTGTGTCCACATGTTCCATCATTTGGTTTTATTACAATATGTTTATTATTTTTTATAAAATAATCCTTAACATATTCATAATCATTACATCCAATTGCGTAATCTGACTTATTTGTTTTTTTATAAACAATTTCATGTTTTATTACTGGTATGTTTTTTTCTTTCAGTACATCATATAAAGCATATTTATCATCTGCTATTAACCCAATTGCATGTGAATTTAAATCAAACTTATATCCAGAAATAAATCTGGTTTTTCCATCTTTTTCAAGCATTAAAGCCCAATCTTTTGATAAATATTTATATTTAATATTACAGTCTTTACAAATTTCTTGAAGCATTTGTTTAAAATAATTACTCATACTAAATATAACTCCTTTCTTAAAGTCATTCTTGTTTTTAGAATATTTTATTCTCTAATTTTTTATCTATTATTCACTGTTATATCCCTTCGCCACTAATGATTCTTCAATCTCATTTACTCTTGATATTAATGATAAAAAATATTTTGCCAATATTATTTTCATATTTTTTATATTTAATTTAATATTTTTAGCTTTACAAGCTTCTTTTGTCTCATTCAGTTCTTTTATAAATATTGGTATCATAGATAATGATATACAAACCAGCACTTTGATGTCTTCTGTATTGATTTTAAATACTTTAAGTGGTGTACATATTGTTTTAACCATATCTGCTATTCCGCCCAATACTTGAACATTCAGAATAAATAATAGTTATTTGAGATACTAAAAATAGTTTTAGACCAATCCATACTGCATTATAAAAAGTATCTAAAATCCAATTAACAAAGAATGTAAATATAATAAAAGGTAATATTTGAATACATTTTATAATAACGTGTTTCATATTTATTTTGTTTATAAGCATTATAAGGTTATTTATGATAAAAAATATTAAAACTATAATGATATTTGGAAAAAAGAATATGCTAGTAGCATAAATTATAAATGATAAAAATCTTATTATATTTTTTGTACTTTTCATATTTTAATTATCCTTTTTAAATTTTCTACTAATTCATTTACAGTATAATCTTTCATATCAAATATTATTTTATTTTTTCCTAATTTATCTAAGATTTCAAGTAATATAGGCTCTTTTATCTCATTTTCTTGTAATTTGTAAACTTTGTTTATTAATTCTTCTTTTTTTATTTCTTCTACTATTTTCCCATTTTTTAATATTAATGTTCTATCCGCAATTAAAATTTCTTCTGCTAAATTTGTTATACATATTATAGTATATCCTTCATTTTTAAGTTCTTTAATTATATTATAAATCTTCTCTTTTCCTTGGCTATCAATCATTGTTGTGGGCTCATCCAAAACAATATATTTACTTTTTTTAGCCAAAACTTCAGCAATCATTATTCGTTGTTTTTGTCCTAATGAAAGTGTGTATAAATCTCTATCTTTATAATCTAGCATATCTACTTTTCTTAAACTATTTATAATCCTGTTTTCAATTTCATCTTTGTTAAGCCCTTTTAATGAAAAAGAAAGCTCATCATAAATATTGTTAAATATAATTTGATTTTCTGGATTTTGAAAAACTATTCCCACTCTTCTTTGAGCTTCTTTATCCTTTATTTTTAACTCATCAATAAAAACATTTCCTTGTTTTATTTTTAAGATACCAGAAATTATTTTTCCAATAGTTGATTTTCCAGATCCATTTTGGCCAACAATTGCAACTACTTCGCCCTCTTTTATTTCAAAATTCAAATTATCCAATATAAAATTGTCACAGTTTTTATATTTAAATGAAACATTTTCTACCTTAATCATTGCTACTCCTTATATTCAAATATTTCCTTAACATTTTTTCAATATAAAAAATACAAATTATTTGAATTGGAATCATAATAATTTCTTTAATAATTCTTGTTCCTAATAATATAATAAATGCTTTTCCTGTAGTAATACTAATCCATAAGGTATTTAACCCAATATTTGAAATACAAGTTACAAGTATTACAGAAATAATTATCCTAATTAAAAATTGTTTATTTGTATATATTTTCTTCTCATCTTTATAAAGTATCAATCCATATATTAATCCTGAAATAGCAGTACTTATTGTATATCCTACAAAATATGCTCCTGTTGGAAATAGTGTTGCTCCAATTAAATCTCCTAAAACATTTAGTAGAATTGTCCATTTTGCTCCTAACCATATTGCACAAATACAAGTTGGAACAAATGCAAAACTAATTTTCATTAATGGTGTCTTAATTGATAAAAAACGAGATAATACAATTTCCATCGCTAAAAGTACAGCTGTTAGAACTATTTTTTTATTTTTCGACATAAAAAATCTCCCCCTTTCTTTTCCGCATTAAAAGAAAAGGAGAGAATAATTCTTTCCCATACTCTTATTAGCGGAATGCGGAAATAAATAAGCGAAATATTTCTTGCCCTAATAGCAACTTCCCGTCTACTAAGTCTTAACTATTTATTTCCTACTCTAATAATTTTTTTATTATATTAACACTTTTGTCTAATTTATGTCAATACTTAATAATGATTCTATATCAATGCTTAAGTCTTTATTCCATCTTTAAATTTAAATACTATTGACATTAAAAACTTTTATACTATATACTATTTTTGAAAGGAGCGTTAATAATGGAAAATATAAATCTACACACTCATTCAAAATATTCACTAGATGGTACTCTTGATATAAATGAAGTAATAAATACCTGCTTTAACAATGGTATTATATATTTATCAATTACTGATCATAATACATGTGATTCATATTTAGATTTAGACATTAATAAGATTAACAAAAGTGGAACTGTAATTTATGGAATGGAAGCTGATGCAATTGTTAATAATATAACTTACGATATTCTATGTTATGGATTTGATCTAGCTCCTGTTAATACTTGGGCAAAAAAGCAATATGGAACAATTGAGTCAAGACAAACAAAAATATATTTAAAACTTGAAGAATTATGTAATTCATTAAATATAAAACTAGATAAAACTATCTCTTTTAATCCAGAAAAAGAATTTGCTCATTCAGCAATTTTAAGAATGATAGAAAATGTAGAAGAAAACAAAGAATTTTTAAACAAATACAATATAAAAACCATAAACGATTTTTACAGAAAAAGTACAATGGATACGAACTTTCCATTATACATTGATATGAGTATTGTATGGCCAACGATAGAAACTTTAGCCCAAATAATCCATGAAAATGGTGGCAAAATATTTTTAGCTCATCCTTATAAATATATTAGGGATAATAATATAGATTGGCTGTTAAGCAATTGTCTACCTCACATTGATGGAATAGAAATATCTAATGAACCTAAAAATTTTGAAGAAGTTTCTTATCTATATAGTCTTGCTAAAAATAATAATAAACTGATTTCTGCAGGAAGTGATTATCATGGTTCAAAACTTCATAATGATTATCATGTAAAATACATAACTGAAGAAATGGAAATAGATATTATTAATTGGATTAAAAGTATTAATGGAAAAATACAAATAAACTATTAATAATAGCTAAAAGAGAGTTTACTTTATTTTTAAAACTTTAAATCTTAATTGCAAAAAAATAACATAATTGATAAAATATATTTGTATATATTATTTTACAAAAGAAAGGTGGTGAGCAATGTGGAAAATAAGAAAAAATTTAAAATCAGTTTATCTACTTTCTTGTTACTATTAGCCTTAATTGTAATTATATGTATGGGATGTTTAATTTTTAAGCTTTATAATGATAAAAATATTGAGACAAATAAAGTTTCAGAGTTGAATACAAAAATTAGTAATTTGGAAACCTCAATAAATACATTATCTAATAATGTAAGCACCAATTCTAACGAAGCATTATCAAATGTTTCAACCAATACTACAGAAAATACCACTGTTTCAAAAGAAAAAATTGATCTTGACTCTACATATGGAAAAGCAATTACCGACTATATAAAAAGCATTTGGGTAGGACCAGAAGCATATCCGGACTGTATTGCTGAATTTTCAAATATAAAATCTGCACCTAAGGATTATTTGGCAGTATGTGCATCATTTAAAGCAATGAGCAAAATTGGAGAAGACATTTATAATGAAAAATCAAAATTTAGTGAATTTAATAATTCTTTAATTGAATTGTTTGGAAATGAAGCAGATGGATTAATTACCGCAGCTGATATAGAAAAAGTATTCTTTGTTGTAAAAAACAATGATGGTACATATCATTTTTCAGGATTTGATGGTTCAGAAATAAGTGGTACAGATTATATTATTAGCAAAATAGAAAAACAAGATAATCTGTTTTATGTTACACAATATGAGTATAAATATAAACTTGATGAAATGCCATTAGATCTTAAAAATGGTCAGTCAACATACAGACATATATATGATAGAAATGATAAATTAATTCTAAACACTACAATTACCGCTGTACAAAATGGAAATACTACATCTTATAAAGAATATGACGAAGATGGAAAAGAAATCAGTTCTATTCAAGATTTGTTATTATCTAAATATAGCAATAAACTATCAGTAAGAAGCATTAAACTAGAGTATAATAAAACTAGCAATTTATTTAAAATGGTTAGTAATGAATTAAAAAAATAACACTTATAAATATAATATCATTGATTTTTCATCATTTTATTAAATAGAAAAATAAAAATATCGATAGAGATTATCATTAATATATAAGAAGTTAGTCATATTTGAACTAACTTCTTTTTACTTCTTACTTTTATATCTATCACTTCTAAAAAAATAAGAATTCAAGATATTGTAAAATGTTTTGTAAGTTTATTACTAATTTATTTAAAACCATTGGAACAAATTTAAATATATTGTATAATATTTTAAGAAAAAAATATATATGAAAGCATTTGGTGAAATAATAATATGAATAAAAATAAATACTGGATAGGTATTAGAAAATCTGAAATAGAATATGCTAATAATTTTTTTAAAGATTCTGTTGTAGTTTTTGGGAAAAAAAATAATAACTCAATTCAATCATTAACCTCATTTTTGAATAAAAATATAGATCTTAATGATTCTAATAATGACCAAATGATAACTAAATATCATAAATCATATATGAATAGTATTTTATCTAATGATAGTAAAGCAGAATTTATGTTTTACAATCAAATTATAGCATTACATCGTTTTTCAGAATTTCCAAATATTATATGTTTAAATAAACTAGAATTAATAGATGAGCTAGAAGATAAAATCTTTACAAGAGAATACTATAAAAACATAGTACCTGTTCTTTCCCATTTAATTTTAAATGGTTTAGACATTTCAATACAGAATCTTCAAAACAAATTTAAAAACTCCAATGAATTTGTTGTTCAATCAAAAACAGGTTCTGGTGGAAGTGGTACATTGTTATATAATAGTGATTCTCAGAGCAATTTATTAAACAAAAATGCAAAATATCTTATAACTAAATATCATAAAGAATCCGTATCTATAAATGTTCACTTGATGATTTCTAAAAATGAGGTATTTGTATTTCCTGGTTCAATTCAACTAATCGAAAAACAATATAATCATTTAGCCTATAAAGGATGTGACTTTATAAGCTTTCGAAAAATAAAATCTAGATTAAGAGAAAAAGCAGAAAACTATTCTCAAATAATTGGAAAAGACTTACAAAAAAGAGGCTATTTAGGTATATGTGGTATAGATTTTTTGATATATAATGATGAAGTATATTTTATGGAGATTAATAGTAGATTTCAAAGCTCGTCTACAGTTTTAAATAAAGCATTAAAAGATAATAATATATATTCTTTGCAAGAAATGAATTATATGTGTTTTAATAATATGATAATTAATTTTCCATCAATTGATATTAATTATAGTTCTTATATTATTGATTATGAAGATGAGCCAAGTTATTATTTGCAAGATAAACCTATAGAGATTTTAGATGAACCAGATATAAATCTAAATTTTGAAAAAAGAAGTTATTGGAAAACTCTACTTTATGATAAAGAACTTTTTAAAGGAAACTCCTATGAAATTATTTAAAAATAAAAAATATTTTGATTTAAAAAAATAATTTATTATAATCTTCTAAAAAATCTGAAATACTAAATAAATATAATTTAAAATTCCAATAAATTGTTATTTAAAAAATATTTGAGTTAGTATAAATCTGTTATAAATGAGAATTTCAATGGTAGTATAAATATTTCCATGAGGCACTTGAGCAGACTTAGCGCCTCATTTTATTTTTTTGTTATGATATGGTATGGATATCCTCTATTGTCAATATTAGATAAATTCAAGTTCAGGTTCTTAGACATATTAAGTAAATCATCATATTCTTCTAAAAATGACTTATCATATTTCTTAATTTCTATTTCTATAAAATATCCTAATTCTTTTACATAATCTAAAGCAATTTCGTATTTATTCAAATAAAAGTATGTAAATCTAGTCTTATCAACTACTGCAATTTGTTCAATACCCAATATTTTAAAAATCTTATCAAGATTTTCATAATCGTCAATTTCTACTTCATATTCATCACAATACTTGTTTTTATGCCAATTTTTATAATTCAATATAATTTTATTTCCTCTTTTTCCTATTCTTAACCATTCGTCAACAGTTTCATTTATGTTTTCAGGAATAAATTTACGATATGTTGGTTGATAATAGATATCTAATTGATTATTTTCTTTTTTGAACTCAGCATTATGCTCGAAGAAATGTTTTAGTCTATTATACTCATCTTCTTCTAATTTGATTTTTATTTCAGTTTCAATATTGTTTTTATCTATATTGTCATATATTAAATGACTTACACTTATATCTAATATATCACATATTTTAACAATCATATCAAGATTTGGTTCAGTTCTATTCTTCTCCCAGCTTGATATTGTTTTATCACTTACAAATAGTTTGTCTGCTAATTCTTGTTGAGATATATTTTTCCTTTTTCTTATTTCTTTTATTTTATCTCCTAACAATTTCATCACCAATAGAATTATACAATATGTTGTTAGAATTGTCACTCTACATTTTGTAGAATGAGGTAAAGAGTCCGTCTCCAGTGTCTCAGACAAATATTTTGCGCCACGTAATCTATCCAACAAATTATTAATCATTTTTTACTAATCTATTCTTATTTTCTTTTTCTTTTTCTAATTGTTTTAAACTCTTTTTTGGTGTTGGCAAATCTTCTGGCATAGTTCCACCATGTTCTTTTATTGTTTTTCTTACTTTTGCACCTACATTATAGTGAGTTATATTTGCTTCTTTCTCGGTTTGTTTATTATCTCTTATTAACTTTTCTTCTGTTTGTGATATTCTAAATAAATTTGCAATTAATTCAGTACTTCCCATATTATCTAGAATATCTTCTCTATATCTTAATCCTTTTTTTTTGCTATATCATCAGCTGTTTCGCCATTATATAAACCTTTATAACCGCTATTGTGAAATTTATCAAAATTTTTAACACCTGCTTTTTTTGCAGTTTGATTTAAGGAATACTTACCTTTGCGTGTTAAATTTCTTTGATAAAATCTTTTTTCGTCTTCTGTTAGCATACTGTTTTCTTTTTCTGTAATTTCCTGTTTTCTAGTTTGAACTGCAAAATAAGTTTAAGTAAGAGCAATAACTTTTTTTCTGCTATCTCCATTTTGTGCTACTAAATAACAAGCATAACGAGTTAATATATAATCTTGTTGTTTTCTTGTAGCACCAGAACCTATTTGAACCATTTTGTCGATACCGACAAAATGGTCAGAACTATCAATGCCACTGTTTTGACAAGACATTTCTGTTTTTTTTATTACTCCTTCAAATTTTCTCCATTCAGAATAATTTAATACTTTTTGTAATTCTCTACCATACCAAAATTCAATGCCATTTTCGTTAATATGCTTAATTTCTTCAAATGATTTATTATTTTCATCTATTTCTTTCAATAGTATCAACTCCATTTCTTAATATTATATTTTGTGATTATTACAAAATAGCTGTTTGTTATTGTCAATGAAATTCCTATATTTTATTGTTTTTTTGTTAAACAAAATCCGACAAATAAAAAACACTATCTTTTTGAAGATAGCATTTTATTAAAAAAATTCTCCTTTGAATTTTTAATTTTATGGGTTATATTTTTATTTTTAATGAATAGTGAATAATTCAAAATGTGCTCTTACACATTTTATTGAGATTCTTTATTCTTCACTATTAATTATTCATTTCAACTTATAAAAGTCTCACTTTTGGATCGATTTCGAAACAGGTAATGCAAAAAAATGACATGTTCTGTTCTAAATTCTCTTATATAATTCGATTTATTGATTGTAATATAACATAAATTTCAAACATTACAATACATATTTTTAAATTAATATTACAAATAATAAAACCTTTAAATCTTATAGAGTCCCAAATTATATGCTTCTAAATTATATTTCAAAAGATATAATTCAACATATCCTATATTTACACTTTTTTCTCTACCTGTTAAAATTCCTGAATTTTGTAAATCTGTAATAAATTGACTTTTTATTTTATCTGCTTCAGAATTTGATAAAGAGTCATTATCAATCATTATTTCAGCTTCAAGATATAATCCTAGATTATTTACTATATCAATTGAAATAGTAGAATTATTTTTGTATTCATATGATGTTCTTTGCTTTACAATAGGAGCAAGAATTTTTAAATTATTGGAATCACATATTTGATTAAATGAGTTTAAATCTTTTACCGTTTTTAATTTTAGAGAAGATAATATGGAGTTAATTTTTTCCTTATCAGAATCAATATTATCAAGATTAAAATCGGTTTCTTGACAAAATAGATGAGAAGAATCTCCTGCAAATAGCTTAAATTCCAAACTTTTTTCGTTGCGTATTCTTAAAAAGTTACCGCCTCTAATTAAGTCATAATTTGGAGTATCGTAATATATATCTTTTTGCTCTTTTTTCTTATTTATTTTTAATTTTTCAACTGCATTTGGTACGCCATCGAGTTCATACTTTAATTCTAATTCAATCATTTAAAGATCCTCCTTGTCATAAGACAATGTAAAAAATCTTACAGTTTTACAAAGTAATACGTAATTTGGAGCGATTTTGAAACAGGTATGCGAAAAATAACATACTTTGTTTCAAACTCTCTTATATAACTCGATTGATTATAATTACTTTAGCATAAAATCTATAAATTTACAATACTTTTTGAATAAATAATAAAATGCCTAGAATCTATATTAGACTCAAGGCTACTGGATGACTTAGAGCTTCTAAAGTTTTCTAAGCACTACTTAACATATTTATATACCATGTCTTTGATAAAAAATCACACTTTTTCCTGTAATTTCATACAAAATTTGCACAAATTTTATATAGATTGTTCTTCTTGCATTTCTCTTTTTGAAAATTCTCTTTCCTTAGAATGTAAAATTGCGTTTCCTATTGCTTTTGAAATAAATTTACCAAAAGCTGCTCTTTTTTTATTATAATCTATCCATTTGTCAGATACTAGAACTGCTTGTAATTCTTCTATTGTATTTCGTTCTTCTTCCGAAACTTCTTCTGGAAGACTAAATATGATATCACTATTATTTTCATTACAATCATATATTGATATTTCACATAGTTTTCTCATAATATCTTGATAGATATCAGAAATATTAAACCCATTTTTTTTCATTTCTTCTAAAAAAATATCAACTTGTTTATGATTTCCTTTTATTGATTGAGGCTCGAGATCACCTTCCATTTGAGACTTTTCTCCTAAACCAGAAAGAATAAAACCAAAGCCTTGATAATTATCTTCTAATTGCTTCATTATATTTTCAATGTCTTCTGGATTTGTAATCAAATGATTATCTCTTAATAGTTTACTTAATGATACAGCTTGATTTATTGCTCCTAACATCTGCTCATCTTCGTGAAAATATGTATATGTATGTGTACCAGTTTTTATTTGCTCTCTTGCCATTAATTCATAAAACTGACGTGCACTCTCGTCATTTTGCCAGTTCCACATACCTACATCTTCTGCTCGATATCCAAGTTGTGTCAAAAATGGTTGTGAAAATCCTTGTACATTTTCTCCATCATAACCTAAAACATGTACTTTAGGATTAAAAGTTTTTAATCTGTCAACTTCATTCTTTGGACATAAAATCCATGTGTTTTCTGACAATTCTATGCTTCCTCGTGTAAAGGTATCCATTGGGGCAGCACGACCAATTTTTTCATTTGGAATATCTTCAAATGGAATCAAAACGGAATATTTGCAATCATCCCAGGATCCATACATATGTGATGATACTTCATCATTCATAGCCATATGAACAGTATCTCTTGCTGACTTAAAAGAATATTCGTATTCAACTCCGTTTATCGTTATACTTTTTTTATATTCAACATTAGAATCTTTTGATGATCTTATCATATTAGCAGTTGGAGCATATTTTGTTTTATGAACTCTATTAATGCTGATTTTGAAGAATAATCTCTTGGGTGTGAAAATATACCTTTATCCGATTCAGAAAGTACAGGTTGAATTCCATTACCTTCCAAAAGTTCTATTGCATCTGTAGGTGTAATTCCAATTTCATAAAGCGTTTTTGCGTTTTCTATTAAGTTGATCCTTTGTCCAATTTCTTGAAGTTTGGCATATATTCCCGTTTTTTCTAATTCTTCCTCAACTCTCGATTCCTCTTCAGATAATTCGGTTTCAGCCTCAATAATCAATTTTGGGAGTTCAGAGAATCTTTTAGATTGAGCCTTAAATCTTTTATATTCATATCTTCTTGTAATCCATTTTTCAAAAAATGAAAAATCACCTCTAACAGTTATTCCTCTTGATTGCTCCCCTTGAAGGCTCCATAATTTACTACGTAGTTCGCTTAGCTTTTGACTAATAGAATTTTTCTTATCATCATATTCTGCTTTTTGTTTATTCAGTTCTTCTAATTTTATTTTTTTTACTTCTTCTATCATTTTATTAATCCCCTTTAATCAGTTATATATTTTATATTTATATTATAAATTCCAGATAATTCTAAAGGATTTCTTAATATTATTCCGAATTTTTGATAGCAAGCAATTTCGTCAACATTTATTTCTTGTATTAAATCATAAATATTAGCTAATATAACATTTTCATCTGTAAAATGTAAGTTCCTATATGGATTTAAACTCAAATCTAACTTATTATAACCTTTTACATTTGGAATATAATTAGCCTGTGTCTTTTGTTTTTTTAATATAATTAAATATTCTAAGTCTCTATCATATTTTATATTAAAATGAATTACAATTGCATCATCTTTTTTTTCTTCAATAAAATAATACTTCAAGTTTTTATCAAAATCATCATGAAATTTTATTGCACCTTTTTTTAAAATATCAATTATTTTATCTTCACTATCTTGTTTACTCATTTGTATTATTCTCCTTTAAATAATTCCTTCTTATTATATACTTTTTGTTATTTTTTGTCTATACTTATTTTGATTTAAATTTTCCAATATTTATTTAATTTATATATTGTTATACAAATACATTGCAATTTGATTTTGCTCGGTACTATTCATTTCCATTATTTTAGCCATAATAAATAGAAGAATAGGATATTTTCTCATATTTACATAGCTTGTCAAATACTCATTGTCAATTTCTTTTAATCTTTTGTCAAATATGCTATGTATGTGTGCTTTATTATATTTTAAGTTAGTATAGGTACTTGAACTCATACATACACCTAATCTTAATTTATTTTTCAAATCCATATTCTTAATTATATCTATTACATTTCTTACTTTATCATCTATAATATTATTCATAATACAAATTCTCCTTTAATTCAAATTATAATCATTTTTCTTTTTTAGTTTGTTATTCTTATTTTCATCTGGTATAGTTACCTTTCTATAAATATTATTTGCTATTTCATTATCATTGTCATCAAATATGCCATTTTTATATAGGTCATCACTTACAATTTTATAATTTTGATCATTATCATAAGTTATTTTTTTATGGAAGTGGCTCATTAGATTATGCCAAAATCCTTTAAATTTCTGTAATTGTGCTTTTAGGCTCTCTTTTTCTTCTCGGAATTTAGTAATTATCTTTTCTTTTGCTGATAAATCATTCTTTAATCCTTTAATTTCTTCATCTTTAAGTTCTATTTGATTTTTAAGAGAACGATTTTCTTTTTCCACTTCATAAGCAGAATATTCAAAATCTTTAATAGCTAAATTTAGGTCATTTACACTTCTAACTGTTTTGTTAGCATCTTTTACATCTTTGGTAAAATTTTTTATTTTATGGACATCCTCACTTGAAATAACCATATTATTTTTATTTATTAGAGTAGGTTTTAAATTATCTAGTATTTTGTTTATATCTTTACTCTCATTGTCTAATTTTTCAGTTTGTTCATTTGCTTTAGCTAGTTTTTGTTCTTTTCGCTTTAGTTGTTTCTTAAAATCTTTATAACCATCCATATCTTTAACATTAATATCTTGATTTCTGCCTTTTTGCTTTGTTTTAAGTCTGCTATCAACATCATAAAACTTATTATATGACTTAATACAAGCATTTCTCATTTGGTCTTGTATTTGAGTTAGTGATGTTTTAGTAAATAGTTGTGATTTGCCAACTTGTTTTTTCATACCTCTTTTACAATTTTCTATTACTGGAACACCTATAACGTGCATATGTGGAGATGTCTCATCAAAATGTATTGTAGCATTTGCAAGCTTAAAAGTAGGGAGTATTTTAGATAAATCTTTAATTTGTTCATTATATACATCAGTCATTTTATATCTATATTCATCATCTTTATCTTGCCAGAAGTCCATATCTCCAAGTTCTATAATAATTTCACAAGCAATATCATTTTGAGAATTACACACTTTTTGAAAGTAATCTTTAACTTGCCTATCAGCTCTTGTCTTGCTATTATATTCAATTCTAGCTTGTTCAAATTCTTCTAAATAGACTTGTTTAACATCTTCTACAATGTCATTTGTTCCATATATAGTTGTAATTAGTTCTCTTTGATTATCATAATCGCGTAAATTATGCTTATTTGCCTTTGACAAATCTTTTGCATTTTGAATAGCATTATTTGAAAGGGAAGTAGCACCAGATACATTTCCTTTTGAAACTTTTTTAGCTACTTTACTTTTGTTTTTATCACTACCCAAATGAAATGAATATGCTAATTCTTGCACCATCTTTTTCCTCCTTTAGAATTTTCTTCGAAGCATAGGAATTTGACCTTGTCATAAGTCCTAACCCCCTATGAGTTATGACGTGCCATCATAACTCGGTGGCTCTGCGAGGCAATATATTTTCTCCCACAGGGATAAAATTTATCAAATTACCTCACACAAAATTTATATTGCTAACGCAAATATAAATTTGTATTCGCCAATTTGCTTGTTGCAACAAAGACTACAATTAGAGTAATAGTTGCAACAATTATTTATGCTTTTTCTTTGTAGTAGTATGAGTGACAAGCCCTAGTCGTAATTTTCCTTCTGGTTTTGCTAAGAAGTTTTTATATTGTTTTATTGCTACCATTCTAATTACTTTTTGATTTTTCTTTAACTTAAATTCAATATGCCTATCTCTAATCATAGCGACTTTAGACTTGTTATCATAGTTTTCATCTATCTTATCATCGTGGAAATAGTATTCTCCCAAATCCATATAGTTTATATCTAATTCTTTTTTCAATGTACTTAAATAGTCTTGTAATTGCTTATCGTTCATATTTACACTAATTCTAGTATCTTCTAGTTTTCCTCCTCTTTCTAGCATAGTAGGAAAATCAACAACTCCATTGTCATATAGTTTGTCTATTTGTTCTACAAAACTACTTCTAAAATTGATTTTATCAATATCGAAATTTCCTTCTTTATCTTTCTTTAATGTTGCTGTTTCAATAAATTTAGATATAAATGATTGTTTTTCTTCTTTACTTTTCATAGTCCATAGTTTTAGCAAAACATCTTTATACATTTGATGTTCAGTTAGTTTTTCTCTTTCTATATCTCTTTCAGCAAGTAAGTGTTGAGGGTTATAAGTTTCTTTGTCAAATTCTAAAGAGTCTATTCTCTTGTTTTCTAATTCTGCTAATTTCTTTTCAATAAACTCATAATCTTTTGCAAAATCTTCTTCATGTAATATGCCATTAACATATACTTTCATAAGTCTTTCTTTTTGTTCTTTTAATTTTTTGATTTCTTTTTCAATTTCTTTTGTTTCATCATCTTTCTTTTCAGCAAGTAAAGGGTAGAAGTATTTTTTTACATGAAAATCGTATTCAACTAAATCTAATATATAATCAATTAAGCAGTCTTCAATTTCAGCTTCGTTATAATACAAATTGCAATTATCACAGAAGTAATACATATATTTAGCTTTTTTACCACCTGCACCTTTACAAGTCATAATTCTTCCGACAAGTAGGACATACAAGTTTTTGAAAGAATATATAAACTCTATTTCTACAGTAAGACCTTTGATTTTTCTCTTTCTGTTTTTGTACTTCTTCCCACATAGCTCTTGTTATAATAGGAGGAACAACATCTACAAATAACTCTGTTTCTTTGTCAGTATCATATTTATATCTTTCATAATCTCCCATATATATTTTGTTATTTATAATTCTATCAATAGTAGAGTCGCACCATTTCTTATTATTAGGAGAAAGAACTTTTTCTTCATTTAAGATATTAGATATTGTTTGATAGCTTTTACCTTCTAAATACAATTCAAATATTCTTAAAACAATATCTTTTGTAGTAATATCAACTTTTAATGTTTTATCTTTATCTCTGTAATATCCTAATGGACATTTACCTGGAATATGTCCTGCTTTTATTGCACCATTTAAACCAAACTTTGTTCTTTCTGATACTATTTCTATTTCGAGTTGAGAAAGTACAGTAAGCATTCTAACAAAAAATCTTCCATTTGCTGTAGAAGTATTTACATCATCTCTATCACAAATTAAATAACAATGATATTGTTCTAATGTGCTTATTAAAACTTCCAAATCTCTTACTGACCTTGTAACTCTATCAAGTTTATATGCAACAATATAATTTAGTTTACCAGCTTTCATATCTTCTAACATTTGTTGAAATGCTGGTCTATCTTTCATATTCTTTGCAGATATTCCTGCATCTTTATAAATCTTGTATATCTCAAAATCTTTGTATTTGCATAATTGCCTTAATTTTTCTTCTTGTTCTCCTAAACTAAATCCTTCACGAGCTTGATCTTCGGTACTTACTCTAATATAAATACCTGCAATTCTCTTTTCATCGTTCTCCATTACAACCTCCCATAAAACAAACAAAGTGCTAGAAAGCCTTTGCTAACTAACACTTAAAAAATTCTTATATTTACTTGTCATATTACTTGCTGAAAACAGAAAAACTTTTAGTATTAGTTGCCATTGATAAAATCTCTTAATTTTGAGAGTGGATATTTATTTGCTAAATTACCTATGTAAAAATATTCGTGTTCATTAAAGAATAAATATATCTTATCTTTAATAACTGCAGTATGTGGTTCTACATAAGCAAGATTAGTTTTTTCTACCATTCTCAAATTACCATTCTTTATCTTTGGTTCACAATTACTAAAAGTGCAAGCCCATTCAATCTTAGAATGTAATTCTTTACTTATTGCTATTTCTTTTTTAACTGTAGATATCATATCACAAAAGCTCCTTCTTTCAATATTTTGAGGCTATTTCTTACTTTTATTACCAATTTCAATAATTAAAAGTAAAAAAATAAGCCGACTAAATCGACTTATATAAGTGATACGATATTCACTTTGTTTTCTTCAAACTCACTTATATCAATATGTATAACTGGTTCGACGAAAACGCATTATGGAGCAGGTGTCGTAGTTATCTACAACTTTTTCTCTCATTAACGATTGATAAAATAATCAATCAATTTATGTATAGATTAACAGATTATTAAAAATTTTTCAAGATATTTATAATAAAAAACTTTTGCAAATATTTGTTTTGTTTTTGTTGTTTTTTTGTAAAACATATGTTATACTAGCTAACATAGGAAATGATAATAAGCAGATGTGGTTTTGCCACCAATTTTACGAATCTTCGTAGGAAAGGTGGTGATGTTTATGGTTAAAGTGATACTATTTTTTATAACATCCTTAATGTTATCTTTAACATTAAACGTTGCCTTGACAGCAGTTCTGTATAAGAACTGGGTTGATAAGCAACTACATAAATAAAAAAAGCTCACATCTGTACTTTGCTAGGTAGATGTGAGTTTTCTCAAACTATTTGGCAAAACCACGTTTGTGGAATTGTCATTTCCTATATTTATTATACACAGATAATTATAAATTGTCAAATAAAATTATAACTTTTATTATGTTTCAAGCATTATTTCTTTTATAGATATATTCTTTATTTTTTTAGAGTACATGTATGTAATTAATTCATAAAATATAATAAAACAACCTAATGATAAAAACATTACTGGAATATCAAATTTATATTCAGGAACCCCATCAAAATCTTTAAATACAATGTCTACCATTACTCTTAAAAGTCCATATTGATAGATTGTTCCTATTATAAATCCAATATATGACAATGGTCTATATACTTCTATAATAGATTTAGAGCAGTCTCTTTGTGAATAACCAAATATTTTCATCATAGCAATATTTTTTTTATTTCCATTAATAACTGTTATTATTGCTAGCAATAGTGTTGTACATGCAAGCAATAATCCTATGATTAATATCATCCACCCCATTAATGGACTAGCTAAATCATTCATACTAAAAGACATCTGTGTCATTGCAGAGAAACAAAATGATGCAAATATAATAAAGAAACCTAATGTTTTCTTTTTTAGAGTTATCTTTTTTAGTTCTTCCAAATATGGAGCATCATCATTTTTTTCTTTATATTTTTTTGATTTTTTAGATACATATAAATTATCTTTTAATAAATCCAATGCTGTTCTTTTTAGACTATGATTAGCATACAATATTGCTATTAGCGAAAAAAACAAAGTTGGAAGTAAAACAAGCCAAACTAGTAATATTGGATGAAAAATAAATATAACTTCAGGTATTATATTATCTTTATTTTGTGTAGTATAAAATAAAGGTATCATAATATGAGCACCTAAATATCCAATCAATGCTCCAATCAATGTACATAAACCAAACACCCAAAAATTTAAAGCAATCTTTATATTAGAATAACCTATTGCTTTCAAAATTCCTAATTCCTTTTTGTGTGTATCAATATAATTTTTGATATAAAATATAAGCATTACAACTGACGTTAATAATAAGCAACCACCTGACACTGAACTAGTAACAATTGCTGTATTTACTTGTGCATCATAAAGTACTTGCATTTGTTCATTGGTAATATCATCTTTAATCTGTACAATATCTATATTATAGTTTAAAAAAAGTGTAGAAACAAATACTCCACATGCAATCATAATTGATATTGCAACTAATTTAGTTGCATCTTTCAAACTCACAATCATATTATCACCATCCTATCTCATAAGCAGTTTTCTTTGAAGTATTTGAATATATATTCAAAACATTACCACTATTCATTGTTATAACCGTATCTGCCATTTCAGCAATATTCTGATTATGCGTAACCATTACAATAGTAAACTTATATTCATCATGTAATTTCGAAATATAATCTAAAACTTGTCGTCCAGTTGTTTCATCCAAAGCACCTGTTGGTTCATCTAAAAATAATACTTTAGGTTTTTTAGCAAGAGCTCTTGCAACAGATACTCTTTGTTGTTCTCCTCCTGATAATTGACTAGGAAATTTATTTATTTTATCTTTTAGCCCAACTGCCTCAATAATAGATTTATAATCTTTATTATTTACCAAATCTGCACCCATTTTAACATTTTTGTCTACATTCATATTAGGTAAAAGATAATATTGTTGAAAAACAAATCCTACATTTTCTTTTCTAAATGTTGTAAGTTTATTATCATCTAATTTTGTTATATCTACATTATTATATAAAACGTTTCCTTCATCAGCTCGTTCTAATCCTGATATTATATTTAGAAACGTGGATTTACCTGATCCAGAAGCTCCTAAAATCACAGTAAAAGCTGATTCTTCAATAGATAAACTTATTCCCTTTAATACTTGTGTTTTATTCTCGCCAATACCATATGACTTCTTTATATTTTTGATTTCTATCATTTTATTTTCCACCCATTTCTTTATACATAATCTCCATTTATAATTATTATTTATCTTTCTACTTTACTATAAACCTGTATATAGCATAAGCTACCCATATAACCCAAGAATATGCCCAAGCATTAAATATTATACTTACTGCTAAATAAACAATTGCAACAGTAATTGCTATAATCCAATTTATCATTTTCTTTTTATCCATACTAAAGAATTCCTCCTTTCAATATATAAATTATTATATCAATTTAAGTCGATTTTTACAATACGGCACATACAAATTTTAATTAAAAGCAAGAGAAATATTATTAAACAAATATAATGCAACTTGATTTTGTTCTTCTTTAGACATTTCCATTATTTTAGCCATTGCAAATGTTATTGTAGGATATTTGTTAAAGTTAATTATAGTCGTTCTATATTCTTCATCAATTTTTTTTAATTGGTTATCAAATTTCTCATACATTTCAGGCTTGTCATATTTTAGATTAGTATAATTACTATCACTCATTCTTATAGCTAATCTTAATTTATCCTTTATATCCATATTATTTATCATATCAATTATAAATTTTATTTTATCCTGTTCCATTTTTAATTACCTCCATTAAAATCTTGTATTATTATTTCTTTTTCTATTATTTTTACTATTGTTAATTTCATCTACTGTTTTTACTTTTCTAGTAACATCATTTGCAATTTCGTTATCATTGTCATCAAATATGCCATTTCTGTATAAATCATCACTAACATATTTATATTTTTCATCGTTATTAAATCCAATCATTTCTTGGAATCTCTTTAATAAACTTCTCCAAAATTCTTTGAATTTATGAAGTTGCCCTTTTAATTCTTCTTTGTCAGCTCGTAAATTGTTTATTGTTTCATCTTTATCGCTTATAGTATCTGTAAGTCTATTAATTGTTTCAGTTTGTTGCTCTAATTGGGATTTAAGCGAACAATTTTCTTTTTCAACTTCATATGCAGAATATTCAAAGTCTTTAATGGCTAAATTTAAGTCATTTACACTTCTAACTGTTTTATTGGTATCTTTTACGTCTTTGGTAAAATTTTTTATTTTCTGGACATCCTCGCTTGAAATAACCATATTATTTTTATTCATTAGAGTTGGTTTAAGATTATCTAATATTTTATTTATATCTTTACTTAAATTATCTAGTTTTTCAGTTTGTTCATTTGCTTTAGCTAGTTTTTGTTCTTTTCGTTTTAGTTGTTTCTTATAATCTTTATAGCCGTCCATATCTTTAACATTTATATCTTGATTTCTGCCTTTTTGCTTTGCTTTTAGCTTACTATCTACATCATAGAATTTATTATATGACTTTATACAAGCATTTCTCATTTGTCCTGTATTTCAGATAGTAAGGTTTTAGTAAATAGTTGTGATTTGCCTACTTGCTTTTTCATACCCCTTTTACAATTATCTATTACTGGAACGCCTATAACATGCATATGTGGAGAAGTTTCATCATAGTGTATTGTAGCATTGGCTATTTTAAATGTAGGAAGTATTTTAGTTAAATCTTGAATTTGCTCATTATACACATCTGTCATTTTAAATTTATACTCATCATCTTTATTTTGCCAAAAATCCATATCTCCAAGCTCTATAATAATTTCACAGGCAATATCATTTTGTGAATTACACACTTTTTGAAAGTAATCTTTAACTTGTCTATCAGCTCTTGTCTTGTTATTATATTCAATTCTAGCTTGTTCAAATTCATCTAAATAGACTTGTTTAACATCTTCTACAATATCATTAGTTCCATAAATAGTAGTAATTAAATCTCTTTGATTATCGTAATCTCTTAAATTGTGCTTATTTACTCTTGATAAATCATTTGCATTTTGAATAGCATTATTTGAAAGGGAAGTAGTACCAGATACATTTCCTTTAGCTGTCTTTTTTGCTACTTTACTTTTGTTTTTGTCACTACCCAAGTGAAATGAATATGCTAATTCTTGCTCCATTTTTTTCCCTCCTTTAGAATATGCTCCGAAGCATAGGAATTTGACCTTGTCATAAGTCCTAACCCCCTATGAGTTGTGTCCAAGAACACAACTCGGGGGCTCTGCGAGGCAATAAATTTTATCTTGCTAGATAAAATTTATTCAAATTACCTCACACAAAATTTATATTACTAACGCAAATATAAATTTGTATTCGCTAATTTGCTTGTTGCAACATAGCCAATAATAAAGTAATAGTTGCAACAATTATTCAGTATTTTCTTTGGAGAAATTAACAGGCTTTACCACAATTTCTACTGGTTCATCTTTTTTATAAACAAGTGTAGTTTCACTATCATCTGGTATTGCATTGAAGTATGGTTCAATGTTTTCTATATCTTCTACTCGAAATTCATCATCGCCATCAATATAAATTATTCCAAATCTATATTTTTCCATTTTATTGTCTGGATCTAATTTATAATAATCTTCTAATGGGAATACTCTAACGATAGCTTTATTATCAGAAAAATCAAAATAAAACATCTGCTTTTGCAAATAATATGTTGCCTCTGCAAAATGAACATCATAGTATTGCTGTAATCTCATTATTATTTCTCCAAATTCTTCCTCTGGTAAATAGTTACTAAATCTGACACTTCCGAGTACATTTCCTAATAACATTGGTTTAGTTGTATCAATATATCCATTTTGATATAATTCCTGACAAGGTTTATAAATAGATTCTCTAAAATTTATTTCATCTACAATTACTTCTTTACCAATAAGCTTTAGCTTTATCTCATCAATATATCTCATTATAAGGTCAGCTTGTTCTTCTCGTGTATAATCGTTCCAAGTTCTTGTCCTTTCCTCATATTGCTTATTTAGTATCATCTTATTAAGATAATCAATATCTCGTTTTAATAGTATATCTTTTGGAGTAAATTTTAATTCTTTAGAACAATTAGTAGCATCTAAATCTGCATTAATTTTTTCAATAGTTTTTTCTACAATAGCTTTTTCATTATTATATTCTTTTAAATCAAATGCTCCATTGACATAAGCTTTTCTTATTCTTTCAAGTTTCATATTTTGTTTATCAAGTTCTTTTTCAAGTTTTTCTTTAGGCTCATCTAATCTTTGTCTTATCATAGGCAAGAAAAATTGATTTACTACAGAATCATATTCTACTAACTCATTTATAAATTGACTAAAATATTCTGTTATTACATTTTCTTTAAACTGTACCTTACAATCATTACAATAGTAGTAAAAATAAACTCTACCATTATTCTTAGTAGTTGCTTTACCACCTAAAATACGATTACATTTAGGACATTTAAGTTTTTGCAAATATAGATATGTCAATGTTCTTTGGTAACTTCTTGAATTTTTCTTTTTCTGAACTTGGCAATCTTCCCACATTTCTTTAGAGATAATAGGCTCTACAACATTTTCATAATAAGTAGGATTTTTAGTATTCTTTCCATGAACAAAGTCACCCTTATATATTTCATTTTCAAGAATACCAACTATTGTTGAATCTCTCCAATTATCTTTACCTAATACTTTTTCTTCGTTGAATAGATTGCTTATTTTCTGATAAGAATAACCATTATAATATAAGTCAAATATTCTATATGCAATATCTTTAGTTGCATAATCTATAACAAGTCTTTTATTCTCATGCTTATAACCAAGTGGTGCTTTAGAGGGAATATGACCTTGTTTTATTGCTCCAACAAGACCTATTTTAGTTCTTTCACTGGTTCTTTCAATTTCATTCTGACTTACACTTACCAAAAGTCTTGAAATCATCTTACCATTTGCTGTAGTAGTATTTATATCATCATTAACACAATCTATATAGGCTTCATTTTCATCTAAAAAAGTTATAAGTTCTTCCCAGTCATAAATACTTCTAGTAAATCTATCTAATTTAAGAGAGATAATAGTATTTATCTTTTTAGATTTAATATCTTCTTTTAGTCTTTCGAATTCTGCCCTATAATTACCTGTTTTAGCACTAACACCTGCATCTTCATAGTAATCTACAATTTCATAACCCTTAAATTTACAATAAGCTTCTAATCGTTCTTTTTGCTCTGGAAGACTAAAGCCTTCACGTGCTTGGTCTTCGGTAGAAACCCTCATATACAATCCACATTTTTTCTTTTCTTCAACCAATTCATAAACCTCCTAACAAAAAAGAGACATCAAAGAAAACACACAAGTTATCCTTGACATCTCTTAAATCTGTTTATATTACAATATTTTTTCTTGGAACAAACCAAAAACATATAATCAACTCCTAACAGGTAAACATAAATGATTTACTGTCAGTATTATATCACGATTTTCAGAAATGTCAAATTTTTAGCTATTTTATGCTGTTTATATAATCTTCTAATTCCGATAATTTTATCTTTTTTGCAAGATTGGATATATAAACATCATTAGAATAGTTAAAGACCAGAAATGTAGTATCTTTTACAATTACTCTATGTGGCTCAATATAAGAAATATTGGTTTTCTCAATTTTTCTTATACTACCATTAACAAAAGTGGGAGTAACCTTTGAGAACTCACATATAAACTCTAGTCTTTGCTTAAGGCTTTCCTCAAATTGTAATTCTTCTTTGATAATATTCATTTTTCACACCATCCCTTCATTTAAAATTTAGGATGATTTTTTCGCAAAAGAAAAAAATCAACCATTTTACTGATTGATTTTTATATCATCTGTTCTATGAAAAGTTCGAACAGAAACGTTACTGGAGCCACTAAGCAGAATCGAACTGCTGACCTACTGGTTACGAATCAGTTGCTCTACCAACTGAGCTATAGTGGCATAAACTTAGAAATTGGAACGGCTATCTTTTTCAAACTAATTTAAAAAATATCTCCGTCCCTTTTTTTCTATTTTCTATTCTTTATTCTTTATTCTTTTTATTCTCTACAACAGTAGTAGAAGACTTAATTATTTGAACCCTATCTCCCACTTTCAATCCAGATGTAATTTCCACATAATAGTCATCAGAAATACCAGTATTAATATTAATCTTCTTAGTTGTACCATCATCTAAAACTATGTCTACATATTTTTGATTTGCTTCATCCGTTTGAACAGCCTCTATTGGTAAAGCCACAACATTTTCAGCCTTTTCTAATACTAATGTACATAGTGCCTCCATTTTTTCTTGTATATTATTATCAGGATTTAGAACTTCAATTTTAATAGTAGACTTATTATTAGATTCTTTATTTATATCTATTACTTTTCCTTTGTATTGAAAACTGTTTTCATTATTCTTAACAGATATTTCTGTTTCTTGATCTTTAATTATTTTATTAACATCCTTATCATCAACAGAAAGAATAATTTGATATGATTTTACAACTTCATTTACTTCACTTGAGGAATTGTTTTCTGTTGAAGAAACATTATTTTCTTGTTGACTTGCATTTGCTGTATCTTGCTCAAAAGTGTTTTTAGGTAAATAATTTATTACCCCTGTTCCTGAAAGTGTGTTTTTAATTGTAACAGTTGTTGCTGTCATCTCAATAATACTTGTTGTTGTAATAGTATGATCTCCATTAGCTTTTTTGTGACTTACAATTACACTATATACAAGTGAAATTGTTAGTGCAATCCCCATTATTAGAATTATAATCCATAATTTATTTTTCATAATACTGCTCCATTTATTAAACTTCTTCAATTATAAATTAAAAAAATCAAATTTACAACTTTTTTTTAATTTTTATTGAAAAAAAACTAATTTTGTAGTATTCTGTTGGAAATAAAGGTATTTGCAATATATATAGCATATAGCAATTTTTGAAAGGATTTTCTAAATGAAAGAAATAAAAATAACAACAAATTCAAGTGATGAAACAATGAATGTAGCAAAATCATTAGCTAAACTTTTAAATAAAGGTGATACTGTTGTTTTAACAGGTGATTTAGGAGCTGGAAAAACAAAATTTACAGAAGGTTTTATTGGCTATTATGGTTTACAAGATGAAATATCTAGTCCAACATTTACAATAATAAATGAATATTCAGCACCAATTTCCACAATTTATCATTTTGATGTTTATAGATTAACAGATATTGATGAATTTTATGCAATTGGTGGAGAAGAATATTTCGATAAAGGAATTTGTTTAATTGAGTGGGGCGAATTAATAGAAGATGCACTTCCACCTGAAAACATAAGAATACTTTTTAAAATACCAAATAATGGTGAAAGTTCAAGGATATTAAATATCACCGCTAATGGAAAAAAATATGAAGATATATTACAAAGTTTATATGATGATTTAAACAAATAAAAAAATCTAAATAATAAACAAACTTTTTTTGTTATTTTATTATGGTTTATAGGCAAATCCACTAAAAAGCCTAAATATCAAATAAAGGAGATTCATATAATTATCTAATTATGTGATAATCAAAAATGAAAGTATTAAGTATAACAACTTCTTCTTCTATATGTGGTGTATCCATAATAGAAAATTTTCAAATATTAAAAGAAACAAATCTTGATAGTGATTTAACACATTCTCAAACATTATTAAACTTAATAGATACTACTTTAAGAGAGCTTAATTTAAAGCTTTCTGATATAGACTTGTTATCAGTAGATATTGGTCCAGGTTCATTTACAGGAATTCGAATTGGAATTTCTACAATTAAAGCATTTACAGATGCTCTAAATATTCCTTCAATCGGTGTTTCTTCTTTAGAAGGACTTGCTAAAAATTGTAGTAAAGAAGGTATAATCTATTCTTTAATAGATGCTAAACATGAAAATATATATTGTCAAGCATTTCAGAATAATGGCAAACAAATATCTGCAATTTCTAAACCACTATTTACAAATATTAACTCTCTTCTTGAAACAATTAACTCTTTATATTCTAATAATACCATCATTTTTGTTGGAAGTGGCGCAGTTTCATATAAAGAACTAATATTACAAAAAGTTTCTTCAAGTGTTTTTATTGAAAAAAATCACCTATTAGCTCATAATATTGGGTTTGCCGGAATAGAGCATTATAATAAAAATGAAGTTTTGGATATTCAACCTTTATATTTAAAAAAATCTGAAGCAGAACTTAAATTAGAGGAAAAGCAAAATGGACACAAATAATTTGAATAATTTAACTATTTCAAAAATGAATTTAGATGATTTAACAAGTATTAGAGAAACTTTATCTACCGACTTTGATAATTTTTGGAATTATTCAGTTTTTAAAAGCGAATTAGAAAATCCAAATTCTATATATTTTATAATTAGTACTGATACGGAAATAGTTGGATTTGCTGGTATCATTGTAGTGTTTGATATAGCTGATATTACAAATATTGTTATAAAAAAGAGCTATAGAGGAAATAAGTTGTCAATTATGCTGTTAGATCATATTATTGACTATTGTAAGAAAATCAATATATCTCAAATAAATCTAGAGGTAAACTCAAATAATATAACTGCAATAAATCTATATAATAAATTTGGGTTTAAACAAGTTGGCTTAAGAAAGAACTATTACAGTAATGGGGATGCTTTGTTGTTTTCTAAAATAATTAATAAATAAAAAAATATAAAAAAAAACAAAATAAAAAAAAAGATTAAGATTTAAAATAATTTCTTAATCCTTTTTTTAATTCAATTTCTATTATTATGTTTTTTTCCTTGTTTGAACCATAAAGCACATTTTGGCCATTATATTATTTGGTATAATTTTAGAAAAAAACTTAACACATTTAATAGAAAATCCTGGTATAATATTAAACTTTCCTTTAAAAAATTGTTTAACGGTATATTTTGCAACATATTGACTTGAAAGAGCTGTGCTATTAAATTTTACTCCAGCTACATCACTAAAATTAGTATCTACTGGTCCTGGCTGAAGTACACTTATTTTAACATTAGATTTTGCCCTTTTTAGCTCTTCTTTAATTCCTTCTGATAGTCTTAATACATATGCTTTAGATGCATAATAAGTAGCCATTAATGGTCCAGGCATATTTCCTGCAATTGAAGATACATTTAAAATCCTACCTTTATTTTTTTTAGTCATTTCTTTTAAATATAATTTAGTTAAAATATGAACAGCAGTAATATTTGTTTTTATGAGATTTAACTCCTTATTTAAATCTATATTTACAAATTCTCCAAATGCTCCAAATCCTGCATTATTTACTAAAACATCTATGTCTTTATTATTTTCAAATAATTCTATGCAATTTTTTTCAAAATTTAAATCACATATTTCAATCTTTATATCAATATCAATATCATATTTCTTATTTAAATCATTTTTTAATTCCTCTAATTTATCTATATTTCGAGAAACCAATACTAAATCATAATTCATTTTAGCAAATTCTCTTGCTAGATCTCTTCCAATTCCAGATGAAGCACCTGTTATCAAAACCTTCATTTTCTAATAAATTCCTTTCGATGCTTATAAAATAATTATAAAAATTATTAATCCAACATAAGTGTGTCCCAGATTTTAAGTAAGTCTGTCCCATTTTGAAAACGGGACTGTCCCGTTTTTGAAATGGGACTGTCCCCAAATTAAAAAAATTTAATTGCTTCATTGTATTCTTCTTCATTTGGAGCCTTTCCATGCCATTCAACTTTGTTTTCCATAAATGGAACGCCTTTCCCTTTGATTGTTTTTGCAATAATACATGTTGGCCTTCCTTTTGCATTTCTTGCCTCTTTGAAAGCTTGTTTAATTTCATCTATATTATGTCCATCTATACAAATTACATTAAATCCAAAACTTTTAAATTTTTCATCTATTGGGTATGAACTCATAACCTCTTCAATTGTGCCATCTATTTGTAAATTATTATTATCTACAATAACACATAAGTTATCTAATTTATATTTATTAGAAGCCATAGCTGCTTCCCAATTTTGGCCTTCTTCTATTTCTCCATCACCTAAAATGCAGTATACTCTATAATCTTTATTATCCATTTTAGCAGAAATTGCCATTCCATTTGCAATAGATAAACCTTGTCCTAAAGAACCCGAACTCATATCTATTCCGGGTGTTTCATTCATATTAGGATGACCTTGAAGTATCCCATTTAGCTTTCTTAATTTTTTTAGTTCTTCTTTTTCAAAGAAACCTTTTTCACATAGAACAGCATATAAAGCTGGTACTGTATGCCCTTTAGATAGAATAACCCTATCTCTATTTTCCCATTTTGGATTTTTTACATCTATATTTATTTCATCAAAATACAAAACCGCTAATATATCAGCTATTGAAAGCGATCCACCTGGATGTCCAGATTTAGCAAGATATAATTGTTCTATTATGTCTTTTCTAATATCTTTTGCTTTAATTTCAATCTCTTTATTATCCATAAATCATCACCTAATATTCTATTTTAATAATTATTTTATTTTTTATTAAATTTATTCATTTAATTTAATACGGCCAATTTGTAAAAAGACAAACTAGCCGTATATATTGCTTATTTATTCTTCAACCTTTTCAAACATCTCTTTTCCAACCCCACATAATGGGCAAACCCAATCATCTGGTAAGTCTTCAAATTTTGTACCTTCAACTTCTTCATCATATATGTAACCACATATTGTACATTTGTATTTCATATTTTTCACCTCCATAAAACCTAATTTTAAATTATATTTGCTAATTCTTCTAGTTCTTTTTTTGTATCATCATTCATTTTAGATTTTATTGTAATTATTGGATTGATTATATCAATCTCTTTCATTTCTTGCAATATATTTTTCATTATTTTCCCACTTGATGGTGCCCAAGATCCATTTTCTATAATTGCTACTTTTCTCTTTTGATAATTTCTTTCTTTAAGTTTGTTCAAAAAATGTTCCATTGGTGGGAAAAGTCCTGCATTATAACTTGAAGATGCAACAATTAATCTATTATATTTAAATGATTTTGCAACTGCATCGTGGATGTCATCTTTTGTTATATCATATAACTCAACTTTCTTTCCATCTTCTTCAATTTTATCTTTTAAATATTTAGCCGCTTCTAAAGTATTTCCATATATAGAGCTACAAACAATTAATACTCCTTCTTCTTCTGGAGTATATGTACTCCACTTATTATACTTATCTATATAATATCCTAAATTTTCATTTAAAATTGGTCCATGTAATGAACAAATCATTTTTATATCTAATTTTGATACTTTATTCAAAACTGCTTGTACTTGTGGTCCATATTTTCCAACAATTCCAATATAAAATCTTCTCGCTTCATCAAGCCATTCATCATTTTCTTTTACAATACCAAACTTTCCAAATGCATCTGCTGAAAATAGTATCTTATCTGTTATACTATATGTCATCATAACTTCTGGCCAGTGTACCATAGGTGCCATAAAAAATTGAAGTTTATGATTGCCAAATTCAAATATTTCTCCTTCTTTAACAGTTATTATTTTTTCTGAAATATCTATGTCATTAAAAAATTTAGGTAGTATATTAAATGTCATTGTATTTCCTATAAGTTTTATATCTGGATATCTCTTTATTATTGTTCCAATATTAAATGCATGATCAGGCTCTAAATGTGATATAACTAAATAATCTAATTTACCATCTTTTAATACTTCTTCTATATTGTTTATCCATTCTTCAGTTAAATTTTTATCTATAGTATCAAACAATACATTTTTTTCATCTTTGATTAAATATGAATTATATCCCATTCCATTTGTCAATTTATATTGACCTTCAAACAATTCTATATTAGTATCGTTTGCACCTACGTGATATACATTTTTAACTATTTCTTTCATGTTTTATATTCACTCCATTTTTACTAGTTTAGTAATTTTATTTCCAAATTTTGAGCTTTATACTTATTTGTCTTTTCATCTAATTTAAATTCAGTTAAGCTATTATCTAGTTTTTCACTATTTTGTTTTAAATCTGTTGTATAATACAGATTTATCTTATTGAATGTTATATTATTTGTTATTAATTCTCTAAAAACCTCTGCCATGTGTTTATCATCTTCACATACAATAATTAACTGTGGCAAAGATTTTAATCCTGAATCTAATGGTTGGAAATTATTATAAAAGTCTTGATAAAATTTCATTTTATCAATCAATTTTTTTTGCCAATCATTTTCCCTTCTAATAACCTCAAAAATAAATTGTAAAGATTTTCCTGATTTTGTTAAAATAACAGAGCCTCCACTTGGTTTAAAGACTTTTCCTAATGTTTTTGCTTTTAATGGTAGTTTTACTGTGTATGAATCAAATACCTTTACCTTGTTTAAATATGCAATTATAACTTGATTTCCTGCTAATCTTTTCTTTATCATTGCAACAGATTTTGTATTATCAGATTGTTGCCATTTACATTCTACATCATCACGAGAATCTAATAAGTATTTACCCATTTTCTCTAAGCAGTATACTCTAAATATTCCTTTTCCCTCATCTGAATCAAAATAATATCTAGTTAAAATCTTTGATTTTACTAAAGTTTCAAGTTTATCATTTAATTTATCTTGAGATTTTATTTCATATCCTTTAATTAAAAGCATTTGAAAAAGTTGTCTTGATGTTATAAACTCAAACTCATTTACTAAATATAAAATTGCAAAGTGAATGTCATTTATATGTCCCAAATCAATTTTATGAATTACTTGATTCATAGAAACATATCCATCTTTGCCATCAAATTTTTTAATTTCACCTTTTCTAATTGCAAAAGGTGATACACGTGCTTTAATTTGGCTATCCTCGACCATTTTTTTCCTCCTTTTTATCTTATATTTATATTATTTTATCATTCAAAATATTGTATGTCTATATAAATTTTAAATTAATTTTTCTATCTCAGAATCACTTAAATATCTCCATTCTCCAATTTTTAAATCCTTAACATCTATATTTCCAATTTTACTTCTATGTAATGCAATTACCTTATATCCAACTGCTTCACACATTTTTCTAACTTGTCTATTTTTTCCTTCATGTATTGTAATTTGTATTCTTGATAAATTCTTTTCTTCATCTATTTTTAAAATTTTAACTTTTGCCGGTTTAGTTATATACCCATCATCTATTTCTACTCCATTTTTTAGTAGTTCAATTTTATCATCTGTTATCTTTCCTCTCACTGTAGCATTATATGTTTTATCTACTTCATTTTTTGGATGAGTTAATTTATTTACTAATTCACCATCATTTGTAAGAATTAAAGCTCCTGAAGTATACATATCTAATCTTCCAACAGGTACAATTCTCTTATTTATTTTAACTAAATCTAATACTTTATCTCTTCCGAATTGTTCATGAGCTGTTGTTACATATCCAATTGGTTTATTTAATAAAATATAAACCTTTTCGTCTTCATATTTAACTCTTTTTCCATTAAATTTTACCACATCTTTTGAACTTACTTTTGTTCCAAGTTCTGTTACAATTTTACCATTAACTTCTACTTTTCCCAATAAAATGTATTCTTCACACTTTCTTCTAGATGCAATTCCACATTTAGCTAAATATTTTTGTAAACGTTCTTCTTCCATTATTAAAATCCCCTTTGAAACAATAAAAATCTATTTATTTACACTTTTTTGATTTAAGTTCATCTATAACATCTTGGAAATATTTTGGAGTTTTAGCTTCTATATGTAAATCTTTATTAGTTATAGGATGTTTAAAATCTAACGATTTAGCATGCAAGCATTGTCCATTAATATTCCATTCATTTTTACCATTTGAATATGTATCATCTCCAATAATCGGATATCCAATATGAGATAGATGCACTCTAATCTGATGAGTTCTACCTGTTTCTATATTTATTTCTAATAATGTGTATTTTTCATCAAATCTATCTAATACTTTAAAATGTGTAATGGCTTCTTTTCCATTTTTATCAACAGCCATCTTTTTTCTATCTTTTTTACTTCTTGCAATTGGCATATTTATTGTTGCTTCATTTTCTTTAATAATACCTCTAACAAGAGCTATATATGTCTTTTTAATATTATGATTTTTTAATTCTTCACTAAGTTTTAAATGAGCTTTATCATTTTTAGCAACAATAATTGCACCTGATGTGTCTTTGTCCAATCTATGTACTATTCCTGGACGAATTTCTCCACCAATTCCAGATAATGAATCTTTGCATATTGCCATTACAGCATTTACTAAAGTGCCATCTGGATTACCATTCCCAGGATGTACAACCATTCCTTTAGGTTTATTTATAACAATAATATCATCATCTTCATATAGTATCTCTATGGGAATTTCTTGTGCTTTTAAGTCTATTTCTTTTGCATCAGGAATATTGATTTCAATTATGTCATTTAAAGTTGTTTTATATGATGGTTTTATTTCTTTTCCATTTACTTTTATTTGTTTTTCTTCTATTAGTCTTTGAATTGTGCTTCTTGATAAATCTTTACATATTGTAGGAATAAAAGCATCTATTCTTTTTCCTGTTTGATTATTATCAATTTTTATTTGTTTTATTTCCATCTTTTTTGCTTCCTTTTTCTCTTATAAAATTCATTGTATTTTTTGTTAGTATTATTGCCATTCCAACCCATGCAATTATAATAAAGATATATGCTAAATTAATTTTGATATCACTAAAAACATTTATAAATGTAATTACTTCTTTATTCCAAATCAAATCTATTAGATTTCCGATAATTCCTGATACTCCAATACTTAATATGATTCTTGTATCATTTTTTATATAAGAATTATTACTGTTTATATAACGTAATATCAATATAATTACAACTATCGATATTAAAACTCTATATGCTACATTATTTTCAATTGATTTAATATCTCCAGTTGCACCTATTTTTAAAAACACTAATTTTGATATTTGATCTAATAATAGTAATATTATAATTATTATATAAATCTTTTTATTTTTAATTTTAATCACTCCATTTCATAGCTTTAATTATTTACAGTATCTTTTCCTCTTTGATTCATAACCTCTATACTTAAAGGTTTTATATAATAAAAATCTTGATAATATGATGTTTTATCATTTCCTTTTTCAATAGTTCCTTTTATTTTTAGCCATTCTTTTTTTTCAGTAAAGTTCAGTTTTTCACCTTCCCATATATATTCTAAATATGAAAATCCTTGTGGACAAAATTGGCATAAATTTGATGTAGAATATCTCCCTACAAATGTATAAGACTCACTTTCCATATACATTCCTTCTATCTCTACTATTTTATCTTTATATGATGAATAATTATAATATATATCTGTTATTTGAGTATCATAAAATTCGTCTCCAATAACAATATCTGGTTTAACTTCATCATTTGTAATAGAATAAACTATTCCATCATCTAAATTCTTTATTATAGTTTTAATCTCTTTATTTGAGTTATTAGAATTTAGCGTGTTCTCTTCTTTATTTGCACTTAAAGATGAATTTTCATTTTCTTTAGCACTATTATTTTTTAAATAATTAAAGAAAATATAGACTCCTATAAATAGTATTAATAATAAACAAATATAAATTAATTTTTTCAATTTTTCCTCCGTTTTTATTTTTATTCTTTTATAAGCTTATTAAGTATGTTAAATAGTAAAAATATAACCAAATTCACAATGACTATCATTGCACCAGTACTAATTCCATATAAATATGAAAAATACATCCCTATTAGAAAACAAACTATACTAATAACACCTGAACTAATTACTACCCCTTTAAAAGATTTAAATATTCTCATAGAAGTTAAAGCTGGAAATATAATTATACTACTTATTAAAAGTGTTCCCATCATTCTCATTCCTACAACAATAACTACCCCAGTTAATATAGCAATTAAGTTGGTATATCTTCCAGTTTTAAGTCCTATAGCTTTTGCAAACTCTTCATCAAATGTTACGACAAAGAGTTTTCTAAAATATACAATAAATAAAATTAAAATAATTATACTCACTATTATGCTTAAAATTACATCAGAATTACTCATAGCAAGTATACTTCCAAACATAAAATTACATACATCTGTATTCATTCCAGTTGTAACAGATGTTACTGCAACTCCTATAGCTAATGCTGTTGATGAAATTATAGCTATCGCACTATCACTTTTTATTTTTCTATTGTTTCCAACTTTTAATAATAGAATAGCTACAACTATAACTATAGGTATAGCTATAGGTAATGTAGATGTTGCTCCAAGCCCTACAGCTACTGTTGTAACTCCAAATCCAACATGAGAAAGTCCATCCCCAATATTTGAATATCTTTTTAAAACTAAACTTACACCAAGAAGAGCTGCACATAAACTAACCAATGTTCCAACAATTAATGCTCTATTAATAAAAGCATAACTAAGCATTTCTTTTACAGTTTCTATCATTATTTTATACCTCCTGATAAGTAGTCTTTAGCTAACACATCTTTTACTACTTTCCCATTTTCAATTTCTACTACTCTTGTACAGTATTGTAAGCATCTTTCTACATCATGAGAAACCATAATAATTGTTAGTCCTTCTTTATTAAGTTTATGTAGCATTTTATATATTTCTTTAACTATTTTTGGATCTAATCCATTTACCGGCTCATCTAATAAAATTATTTTATCAGTTGAGCATAAAGCTCTAGCAATAAGTACTCTTTGTTTTTGCCCTCCCGAAAGTTCACTAAAACATTTTTTCCTTATATCAAATAATTCAAGATCTCTCATTACCTCTTCTGCTTTTTTCTTGTCTTCTTTTGTATAAAAAATCTTTCTTACATTATTTGGTATTGTTCCACTTAGTACAATTTCTTCTATTGTTGCAGGAAAATTATTTTGAATCTCTGTACTTTGTGGCAAATATCCTATTCTTCCACTTACTTCTATATTACCTTCACTTACTTTATTTAATCCTAAAATACATTTTATAAGAGAACTTTTCCCAGAACCATTTTCTCCAATTATAGCTAAAAAGTCGCCCTCATTTATTTCTAAGTTTATATTTTTCAATATTTGAATAGATTGTATATATCCAAATGACACATCAGATATTTTAATTACACTCATAAACTTTTTCCTTTCTTAATAGCTTATTGCAATGCTTGCTTTAGTACTTCTAAATTTCTTGTCATTAAACTTACATATGTTTCATTATTCTCAAAATCTTCCTTGCTAACATTATGAAGAGTTTGAATTTGCATTATTTTAGCTCCTGTTTCTTGTGCAATTGATTTTGCTGTCTTTCCTGTGCTTAATTCTATATATAATACAACAGGTATATTTTCTTCTTTTACTTTATTTATTAAATATGTAACTGTTTTTGCACTTGGCTCTGTTTCTGTTGAACATCCATTAAATGCCGCAGAAGCCGTTAGCCCATATTCTTCCAAAAAATATTGCATTGGCATTTTATCTCCAAATACCAATCTATCTCTTTTTTTATTATCAACTATTTCTTTTATCTTAGATTGTACTTCTTGAATTTTTTCTATATATTCAAGAGAGTTTTTATTATATATTTCCTTATTAGTTTCATCTATATTAATTATTTGATTACTTATATATTCTACCATTTTTATAGCATTTTTTGGTGATGTCCAAATATGTTCGTCAAAAGCACCTTCCTCGTGATGTTGTTCTTCTTCATGTTCTTCTTCAGGTTCAGCTCCATCTACATCCTTTTCTTCAATTCTTTCCACACAATCTGATACCTTTATTAATAAAGTTTTATTTTCATCAATTACATTAGAATCTAATACTTTGTTTACCCATTTTTCCATCTCTCCACCAATATATATAAATACATCTGCTTTTTGAATTTTAATAATATCTGATGTACTTGGGTCATAACTATGTGTATCAGTTCCCGGATTTAAAAGAAGTGTTACTTCCGCATTTTCACCTACAATCTGTTTTGCAAAATCATATGTTGAAAATGTTGTTGTAACTATTTTTATCTTTTCATTTTTTGAATTAAAATTAGATTTTTTTATTACTCCTACTATAATTATTAGTGCAATCACTATAATTGTTGCTATTGCTATCATTTTTACACTTTTATTCATTTTCTCTCCTATTCTATTTAAAAACCTATTTATTACATTTTTCACAAATACCTATTATTGGAGAACTTGAATCAATTTCAAAATTGTGTTCTTCTATAATATGTTTTTTTAAACTCTTAACTTCATCACATTCTAAATGAATTAATTTTCCACATTTTTTACATTGAAGGTGATAATGTGAATTACACTTTTCAGATATATATTGGTAATATTTTGTATGATTTTTTAATTCATATCTTACTTTTCCCTCATTTTCCATAGTATTTAAAAATCTATAAATTGTTGTTAATCCAATATTTATCTTCTTTTTATTAAACTCATTTTGTATTTCTACTGCACTTAAAAATCTATCACTATTTTTTTCTAAGTATTTTGTTAAATCTTTTCTTTGTTCTGTTTTATAAACACTTTTTGTCATTTCTCCTCCTTAATTTGAAAACGATTTTCAAATTATTTTACTATGATTTTTTAGTTTTGTCAATAGTACAAATAATGAATATGTATAATAAAAAGCTGCCATTACTGACAGCTCATTTTATTTATTAAACTTGAATATATTTTATGAGTTTTTCATTAAAACATCTCCTATATAATCTGCTAATCTCTCACAATAATCAATTGCATTTTCAAAACAGTCTATAATTTTATTCCATTTTAATATATGTAATGCATCATCTTTTTTGTATAAATTCATAATTAAAACTTCATAAAGTCTATCTGCTTGGGATTCTATACGGTTTATATCTACTATTTTTTCTCTTATTTTATCGTAGTTTTTAGGTGAATGTAAATTCAAAAAAATCTCTTTTAATTCCTTTCCTGCAACTACTAATAAATTAGCTATTTCTTTAATATTTTCATCTATTTTTTGTATATTTAGTATTCTAAAATTAATTAAAATCTCATCAATATCATCTTCTATATCGTCTAATCTACTACCTATAGAAGCAATATCTTCTCTATCAAGTGGTGGTAAAAAGTCTTTTATTAGATATCTTCTTAAATCATGTAATTTTTCATCTGAACTATTCTCATATAAATGTACCTTTGCAATTTTTTCTTCTAATGTATCTCTTTCATAATTATTTATTGTTGAAAATAAGATTTCAGATGACTTTATTATATCATCACAAAACTCAACAAAAGTATTAAAATAATTGAATCCTTCATTTTTTTTCATAATTTAATTATCCTTTCATTATTTATAAAATATCTTATTATAAATTTATGTTTTCTAATAGATTACTAAATAATTTTCATGAAAAAATGTGTTGCAAAATATCCTAAAAGCCCACATCCTGGAAATGTTAAAATCCATGTCAAACACATTTCTTTTACAACTTTCCAATTTATATTTGATAATCTTTTTGATGCTCCTACTCCCATTATTGCAGTAGTTTTAGTATGAGTAGTACTAACAGGAATTCCAAATACAGATGAAATAAGTAAGGTTATAGCACTCGCTATATCTGCAGATGCTCCTTGATATACTTCCAATTTTGCCATTTTCATTCCTACAGTTTTTATTATTTTATATCCACCAATTGATGTTCCAAGTGTCATCAATGCAGAACATAAAATCATAAGCCAAATTGGAATACTAAAAGTTGATACTTCTGTAATTCCATTAGATAAAGCAACTCCTAATAAAAATACTCCCATAAATTTTTGTCCATCTTGAGCACCATGCATAAAACTCATTGCAGCTCCACCAAATATTTGAGTCTTTTTAAAAAAATCTGTTGTTTTATTTCTATCTTTATTTTTACATATTTTTTCAATTATTTTTGTAATAATATAACCGATTGAAAATCCTAGGATTGTTGATATTAAAAGCCCTAATATTACTTTAATCCATTCGCTAGAATTAATTCCTGAAATACCTTTTTGTATTGCTATTCCCGCACCAGATAACCCCGCAACTAAAGCATGAGATTCACTTGTTGGAATACCAAATTTCCATGCTGCCACTGACCATACTACAATTGCAACTAATGCTGCACATAAAGCAATTAATGCTGAACTAGCATCATTTCCAAAATTCACAATATTAAATATTGTTTGAGCAACAGTTGAATTTATTAATGTCATTACAAAAACACCTAAAAAATTAAATATAGCTGCCATTATAATAGCTTTTTTAGGTGGCATGCATCTGGTAGATACACATGTGGCAATAGCATTTGGTGCATCGGTCCATCCATTTACAAGTATTACTCCAGAAATAAGTACTGTTATTATAAAAAAATTTGGAATCGAAAATAAATTATGAATAAATTCTATAAATGACATTGTCATTTTTCCTTCTTTCGTTTTATATAATTTATATTTAATAATATATAATATACAATATTCAAGTATTAAAATCAAGTAAAAAAAAAGAAGAATTTTATTAATCCTTCATTTATTTTAAATCATTAATATTTTATAACTAATTTATTTAGTTTTATGTATTCCTCCTACAAGTTTGTAGGAGTTAATTAAATTGATTTTTGTTACTAACTATTTTATCTAAATATCTTAATATTAGTTATATTTCTTTTTTTATAATCTCTAGCTCTTCTTTTGTTAATTCTGTTACTTTTTCTATCTCATTCTCACTTATTCCAAGTTTAAATAGTTTTTTTGCTATTTCTTTTTCTCCTTGCTTTTTTCCTTGCTCAATTCCTTGCTCAATTCCCTGTTCTATTCCCTGTTCTATTCCATCCTTTAATCCTTTATCATATCCAGCTAACATTATTGCATGCTGATCCATTCTATATTTTTCTCTTAGCTCAGTTAGCCTTCTTTCTCTTTCATCTTGACTAATTGTTTTTAGAACTTTTTTTGCATCATTTATCTCTTCATTTTCCATACCGAGTCTCCTCCTCAGGATTATTAATAAATTTTAGCCAATTATATAGACCTCCCTTTTTATTAATTGTACTGTTTTTGGCTTTATTTAAAGAAATTATATAAAGTTCTAAATCATTTGTCAACACTAATTTTTTGTACTTTTCCTCTCTTATTTGCCATTTTGTTATATATTCTGGAATCTCTTTAAAAATTTCTATATCAAAGTCTGTTATCAGTATTACAATACATCTTTTTAAACTATCATAATTATTTCCAGATTTAATTGTTTGGATATACATTTTTCCCCAATAGAACAAAATTCTTTTTTCAATATCTCTTTGATCTATTACCTGCATTTCAATATCACAGTTTACACTCCCATTATTTAGTTTTGCTTTTATGTCTAATATACCAACCTTATCATCTAATAAGTCTTTTTCTGTTATTGGGTTTGAATCTAATTCAATTGTATCTATTTTCTCTGGAATTATTGCTTCCAATAAATTTTTTGTAATCTTTTCATTTCCAGAATAACCAAATATTCTTTTGAAAACATAGTCATTTTTAGGATTTAATAATTTTTCTATATTCATCACTTCACTTTTTTTAGTTTTTATAATAACTATTTAAAATTTTTTAGATAAAATTATATAGAATAATTTCGTAAAATTAGAATTTAAAAATCTTAGAACAAAATCAATTTAATATAAGTATTCTATCATTAATATATTTTTATATCAAGGAAAAATCATCGCAAAATTCGACATTCGACTTTAAACATCATTAGATAATTTTTTAAAAACTTTAAAAAAATGCTTGCATATTTTTGTTAAATAATGTATTATTTTGTCGAGGTGTAAAAAATGTTAAAAATATTAGAAGACAAAATAAATTGCATAACAATTACAGTAGCTTGTTTAACTTTAGCAAGTATTGTTTTCTTTTTCATCTCTAATATTCTTTATTAAATACTATTTTTAATAGTATTATTTTTTTGCCCAAAATTTATAAAAGGAGGAATGTTCTAATGGAACAACAAAAATTACTTTTTGATATTAACGAAAAGCCACCTATTACAAAGTGGATTATCTTAGCATTACAACATGTTTTTGCAATGTTTGGTGCTACAATTTTGGTACCAATTCTAGTTAATACAGCTGCAGGAACTACAGTTCTTACAATTCCTGTTGCACTTGTTACATCAGGTATAGGTACATTAATCTATATTTTATGTACAAAAGGAAAATCTCCAGTATACCTTGGAAGCTCATTTGCCTTTATAACTCCAATTGCTGCTGCATTTATAAAGGGTGGAATTGAAGGAGCTATGACTGGAATTATGGCAGTAGGATTAATTTATATTATTTTTGCTATTATAATTCTATTTGTAGGAAAAAATTGGCTAAATAAAATATTGCCACCTATTGTAATAGGTCCAATGATTATGATAATAGGTCTAGGTTTAGCACCATCTGCAATATCTCAAATTGGTATATCAGCAGATTCGGTAGTAAATTGGAAAGGCGTTATTGTTGCTCTAGTTACATTTTTAACAACTGCAATTGTAATGGTCAAAGGAAAAGGATTCATAAAAATAATACCATTTTTAATAGGTATTATTACAGGATATATTTTTTCAATTATACTTGGATTAGTTGACTTCACTCCTGTTATGGAAGCTTCATTTTTTAGTATGCCAAGCTTTATAGTTCCTTTTGTTCACTATACACCTAGTTTTACAGCATTATTAACTATCGCACCAATTGCACTAGTTACTATGGCAGAACATATAGGAGATCATACAGCACTTGGAGCAATTATTGGAAAAGATTTGTTAAAAGAACCTGGCTTAGATAAAACTTTACTTGGAGATGGTATTGCAACATTTGTAGCAGGTTTATTAGGAGGACCAGCAAATACAACTTATGGAGAAAACACTTCAGTTGTTGGTATGACAAAAGTTGCTTCAGTTTGGGTTATTGGTTTAGCTGCAATATTTGCTATGTGTTTAGGATTTTTAGGTAAGTTCACAGCAATTGTTTCAACAATTCCAGCTCCTGTACTAGGAGGAGTATCATTATTACTTTATGGTTTCATAGCTGTAAATGGATTAAAAGTATTAATTCAAAATCAAATAGATTTTGGAAAATCTAAAAATGTTATTGTTGCATCTACTATGCTTGTTTTAGGATTAGGTGGAGCTGTAATATCAATTACAAGTGGTGATTTAGCAGTTACAATTTCTGGTATGAGTTTAGCAGCTATAATAGGAATTATATTAAACTTATGTATTCCAGAGGAAAAAGATAATTAAAATTAAAATTAAAATAAAAATAAGATTATAATTAAATAAAAAAAGACAGAGATTTATTTTAATTTTAAATTCTCTGTTCTTTTTTTATTTATATAAATTCTGCTTCTATTTATTACACATAATCTCACACATCAAGTTGCTGATTTCTGTAGGATTTTCTACATTTAACCCTTCTATTAATCTTGCTCCTGCATATAATACTTTTGTATATTTTTCAAGTAATTCTTTGTCATTTTTATTTAATTCTATTAGTTTATTTGCAATTTCATGATTTGCATTTATTTCAAGTATAGTTTTTGCTTTTATTCCTTGATTATTTGGCATTTGATTCAATGTTTTTTCCATTTCAACAGATATTGCACCTTCTGATGTTAAACATACAGGATGATTTTTTAGTCTATGAGTAAATCTTATATCCTGAACTTCTCCCTCTATTGCTTTTTTCATTTCTAAAAACAAATCTTTATTTTCTTCATTTTGTTTTTTAAGCTCTTGTTTTTCTTCTTCTGTGTCTAAATCTAAATTATCACTACATGCATTTTGGAAGCTCTTTTCTTTATAGCTTTGAAGTACTTGAAATACAAATTCATCTACATTGTCAGTTAAATATAATACCTCATAACCTTTATCCTTTAATAATTCTACTTGTGGTAATAGATCTATTTTGTCTATTGTTTCTCCACTTGCATAGTATATAACATTTTGTCCTTCTTTCATTCTTTCAAAATATTCATTTAAAGTAACCAATTTTTTTTCTGTAGAAGAATAAAATAGTAATAAATCTTGTAATTTCTCTTTATTCATTCCATAATCACTATATGTTCCATATTTTAATTGAACTCCAAATGTTTCAAAAAATTGATTGTATTTTTCTCTATCATTTTTAAGCATATTTTCTAATTCTGATTTTATCTTATTTTCAATGTTTTTAGCAATTACTTTTAATTGTCTATCATGTTGTAACATTTCTCTTGAAATATTTAAAGATAAATCTTCACTATCTACTAATCCTTTTACAAATCCAAAATAGTCAGGAATTAGGTCTTCACATTTTTCCATTATTAGTACACCATTAGTATATAATTGAAGTCCTTTTTTATATTCTTTTGTATAAAAGTCAAAAGGTAGATGTGCTGGAATAAATAATAGTGCATTATATTTATATTGTCCTTCAACCGCTGTGTGTATTACCTTAATTGGATTTTCAAAGTCCCTAAATTTTTCTGTATAAAAATTGTTATATTCTTCATCTTTGATCTTCTTTTTATTTCTTTTCCAAATTGGAGTCATTGAATTTAATGTTTCTAGTTCTTTGTAATTTTCATATTCATTTTCTGTTCCTTCTTTTTTTCTGCTCTTTTCCACTTCCATTTGTATTGGATAACGTATATAATCAGAATATTTTTTAATTAATTCTTTTATTTGAAATTCTTCTAAGAATTGGCTATATTTTTCATCCTCTGTGTCTTCTTTTATATGCAATGTTATTTTTGTACCAGTGTCTTTTTTATCACATTTTTCAATTGTATATCCTTCTACTCCTTTAGATTCCCATTTATATCCTGTTTCTGAATCAATTGATTTACTTTCAACTGTAACTTTATCACTTACCATAAAAGCAGAATAAAATCCTACTCCAAATTGGCCTATAATATCAATATCTTTCTTTTTTTCGTTTTCTTCTTTGAATGCTAATGATCCGCTTTTAGCTATTGTCCCAAGGTTTTTGTCTAATTCTTCTTCAGTCATTCCACACCCATTGTCTGTAATTGTTAATAATCTTTTTTCTTTATCAATTTCCACTAATATTTTTAAATCTTTTTTATTGATCTTTATTTTACTGTCTGTTAAAGATCTATAATGTAATTTATCAATTGCATCACTTGCATTTGAAATTAATTCTCTTAAAAAAATTTCCTTATTAGTATAGATTGAATTAATCATCAAATCTAAAAGTCTTTTTGACTCTGCTTTAAATTGTTTGTTTCCCATTCCTAATCACTTTCCTTTTTTTATTATTTTACACTAGTGTATTATAGTTCAATTTTTTAGCAAAGTCAATACTAGAGTGCTAATTTTATTTTATAAACATTCTTTTTATCATAGGTATTAAGTAGTGGCTTCCTCCATTTTCATTACCTTTTTCTACCATTCCAATAATTAAATATGGCTCTGTATAATCAACTGTAAAACAATCAAACCATCCTATTGTGTCTGCTTTTTCATTTTTGGATGCTTTTAATTCTGCTGTTCCTGTTTTTCCAGCAATTGTTACTCCATTAATTTTCATATCTTTTGCAGTTCCTTGTTCTACAACTTGAATCATATCTTCTTTAATAGTATTTGCAGCTTCTTTTGTAAATGCTCCTTCAACAAGGTATTTAGGATTTTTGTCTTCCTTATATTCTAAATATGGTTTAATCATATTTCCTTCATTTGCAAAAGCAGAATAAACCGATGCCATATGTACAGGGTTAACTAAGATTTCCCCTTGTCCATATCCACTATTTGCAAGTTGACCTTCAGATGAAATTGTATCAGAATTTGAATATTTTGATTTAGCTAAATTGATTTCAAAGTCAATTGATTCTCCAAATTTAATTTTCTTTAATCCTTCTATAAAATTAGATTTTCCAATTTTTAATGTTGCTTGTGCAAAATATATATTATCTGAATATATTAATGCATTTTTTAAATTCTTTGGACCATTATATGCTGTTAAAGTTGTTATATTAAAGTCTCCCCAAGAACCATCTTTCTTCCAACTTAATCCAGAGTATTTAAATGTATCTTCTTCTGATAATGAACCAGATGTAAGTCCTATTGCTCCAGTTAACGGCTTAAAAGTTGATCCTGGACAATAACTTTGTGTAAATCTAGAAAGTAAGGGATTTTTCTCATTTTCTGCTATTTCTTTCCATTCTTCTGTTGTAACTCCTAATGTCATTTTATTTACATCATAAGAAGGCGTACTTACTAATGCTAGTATTTCACCTGTTTTATAATTCATAACTACAAATGCACCTTGATCATTTTTTAGTTCATTATATAAGTTTTTTTGAATACTTGAATCTATTGTAAGCTTTACATCTTCTCCATCTGTCTTTTCCTGTTCTATTATTGTTTCTTTTTTATTTCCGTTTTCATCTACAATATATATTTGAAGTCCATCTTTTCCTTTTAATCTTTGTTCATAAATCTTTTCTAAACCATTTTTTCCAATAATACTATTACTTGAATATCCAGGATTTTTTTCTATATCCTCTTTTGTTACTTGCCCAACATATCCGGTCAGATGACTTGCAGCCTCTGCTAAAGGGTATACTCTAGCATCTATAGATGTAATTTTTACACCTGGTATAGTAAGTAGTTTATTTTTTAATTCATCTTCATCTTTTGAAACTGATTTTATTGGTACAAAAGAGTCTTCTTTTACCCAAGTAGCATTTAATTTATTATTAATATTTTCTGGAGTTGTCCTTAATAATTCTGATAATTTGTTTATATTTTCTTCCTTATTTTCTCCAAGTTTTCCTGGAACAATTCCAACTGATGATGCTTTTCCATTTGTTGCAAGCTTTTCTCCATCTTTATCTAATATGCTTCCTCTTATTGCTTTATTGCTAGATACTTTTATTTTGTCAGAATTATTTAAATTTGGAAATATTAAGTTTGAAGACCAACTTATTTTATAATCATTATTATTTTTTAATAATATTGCAGTATTATCAAAATTTATTTCTCCACCTGAAGTATTCATTTTTGTTGTATATTTTATTTTTGCCTTATTTCCATTTTCTCTTTTTACCTCATTTATTGTAATTTGCATATTTGCCATATCTATTCCAGAATAAATATTTTTATTTCTCTTAATAAATTCTTCTTCTGAAATAGCTTTTTTGCTGTCTTCATCTATCATTTGATACATTTCTTGATATTTTTTTTCATTTATTTTTGAAACATATTCTTCTAAATATTTTGAAGGATTGCTATAAAAATAGTTATATGCAAAATATCCTGCTATAACTATAATTGTAAGTATAATTGGAATTACTATTATCTTTATTTTATTATTTTTATTGTTTTTTTTGTGTTTTCTTTTTTGTTTCATTTTAGAATTCCCCCCAAAAAATTAGTTTTTATGTTTTTATTTTTTTATTACAAATTTTTCTTTTCATTGCTAAAAAAATAATTACTTACCTTAAATCATATATTGCAATTTATTTTGCTTGTAATATTAAAGTATTTTTCTCATCTAGTTAAATTGTAGCTCTAATTAAATCATATTATTAAATGCATTAATTAAATCTGTCATAAATATTTTTCTTGTTTCTTCATCTAATTCTAATACTGATAAATATGGGTTTAAATCTTCAAGTTCTACTAATAGTAATTTTCCATCTTGAGTTCGGCAAGCATCTACCCTTTGAATACCATTTTTTATTTCATTCCATTTTATAAATTTTTGAGCAAACTCAATATCCTCATTAGTAAAATTATATTTTTCTAATTTCCATCTTTCTTCTTTATTTGGTGCATATAAAGCATATTCTAATTTATCATTTATGAAATAAAATGATACTTCATATTTAAAATCTATTGCAGGTTGTATTAAAGTAGTTCCAGCTGTTAAATTTCTTTCTATTAGTTCATTTCTTGATAAAAATTCAAGTCCTATAGAATCAGCACCATCTTTTGGTTTGATAACATATTTATCTACATTTGGTAGTAAATCTATATTTTGTATTGTATCTATTGTGGGAATAACAGGGTATTTCTCTGATGTTAAATCTAATAAATATTGCTTTCCGCACATATCTGCCTTTCCTACAAATTCATTAAATGTTTTTAAATTATTTGTTTTTACTCTATTAACAAATGAATTATAAGTATCTTTAAATCCACTTACTCCTCCTGTATTTCTAAATACAATTAGATCAACATCTTTTTCAAAACTTTCGGAGTTTTTGGGATTGCATAATACAACATCAAAATAATCCTTTAATTTACCTGTTATATAAATATCTTCTTCATAATAGTTTCTACCTTTTGCTTGATAATTTAAATCTGTTAAATATAATATTTTTTTCATATATTCACATTTCCCCCCCTATTCTACAACTTACTATTTACTTTTTAAACTTATACATAAAATTACAATCTACTGAAAAATGCATTAAACAATTTATTTCTTTTCTTTGGAATTGACTCGATTAATCTTAAAATCCCTTTTGTATCCAAAGCATCTGTTTTACACATTTATCCATATGTTGAAATATCTCCGTGTATTTTTTTAATTTGCGACATCTTATCATAAAAGAAGTAGTTTTTCAATATTTTTACAAACATTTTTTTGTTTTTTTAATTTTCGTAGTTTAAGAACAATTGCCTTATGCCTTCTTCTAAGGATCCCTCAACATATTTACAGAAGATAAATTAAAAGTGTTATAGTGAGTTACATTTTAAAAAATGTAAAAACAGCATAGTATAAACTACACTGTTTTAAAGCCTAACGAGCATTCTATTATTTTCCTTATAAAAATATTCCTAACTAATGTTTTTTATTTGGCTCTGTTATTATTTTTTCTTCTAATAAATATACTCCTTTATATTCATTGTTTAAAAATAATACTACTATATTATTTTTTGTATTGTCTCCTTGTTTTGGTAAATTATCATTATTAATTTTTGTTAATTCAAACTCACTATTAGGTTTCATATTTAAAATTGATAATTTATTTTCCCTTTTATTCTTACCTGGTGTTAATACATGTAGTGAAAATAAGAAATCTTTTTCATTCATTCTAATTTTACCACTTGAAGTTATTACTTTATTAGGTATATTTGATAAATTGTCAAACAAATACATTTCCATAGAAAAACTCTTCTGATTTGTTTCTTCATTTTCATTATAACTAATGTTCAATATTGGTAAATTTGTACATTTTAAATTATAAATATGATATGAGTTTTCATCATAAATCATTAATTTGAATTCATAATTATTATTTATCCTTTCTTGAGTTATTTCATCTGATAGAATTACTAGTGCGGCATTATTATTATTTGTACTATAGCTTACATTTGGATTAAACTTATTTTTACTATCATTTACCACAGAATAATACAAAGAATTATTCTTATTATCAATTATTAATTTATAATCATTAAATCGAATTTCTTCTAAAACCAAATTATTATTTTCAATTCTAGATTCCTTAATACTATCCCAATTACTTTGATTTACAATAAATTTGCTATACTTTTGTTTTATGTTAAAAACTACAATTAGAACAATAGCTATGATAGTCAAAGCAATCACTGATATTAATACTTTTTTTCTACTCATATTTTTCACCTTTTAAACAATATCATCAGCATCATATTCTATAATTGAATATTTACCAATTTTCTCATTTTGAGAAAGCTCATTATTTAATTCTTGTATGTTCTTATATGTAAGCTCTATTGCATAATCGAAACCTTTAGAGGTATAATTTCTTGATTTAAACTTATGGCTAATTTTTCTTTCTTTAAATACTTTTGTTAAATAATTCTCTACATTCTCTTTAGCTCTTACAATTAAAACAAATGATTTTCTACCAAAATTTATATGTTCTAATGCAATTAATACTAATGTAACAACAACTGAAGTTAAAACTCCTACTTCAAATAATCTACACCCACAAATAATTCCTATAAAAACACTCCATAGTAAGTATAACATATCCACCGGATCTTTTACAGATGTTCTAAATCTTATAATTGCTAGTGCTCCTATTGTTCCTAAAGTTATTACTAAATTTGATTGTAAACACAAAATTATTGTTGATATAAAAAATGGTAGAATTGCTGTTGTAATATTAAAAGACTTATTATAAAACGACCTATGTGATACCATCCTATATACAAAAAATTCATATACTGCAAGTATTGCAACCATTACCAATACAGATAGTATTGTACTTGTTGTTATGCTTTCATTAGCATAAGAATTGATAATATTTTCAAATATTTCCATTTTTCCTTCATTCTCCTTTTTCATTTTAATTCTTAATTATCTCATATAGCAATCTAAAATCTTTCGTCCATAATAATATTTTGAAAATGAACATTGCTTTAAATTATATGATTCCACAATATTTCTAATATGTGATGGAAGAATATCATCAAATTTAACTTCTAATACATTTAATCCACTCGGAAGTACATAAAAGTTTTGATAATCTCCATCCAAGAATTTTTCTATCTCATAAGATGCTGATATTTTCATATCAAATGTTATCCTTACATTTGTTATTTCTTCCACAAAAGCAATTCTTTCATAATCTATAATAACCTTTGGCTCATAATTGTGTGTTAGCATATCTATTACTAATTCTTTAATTAATTTCTTATCTGTTTCAAATATTAAATCTACTAAATCTTCTGAAACTATTTTGTTATATTCTTCTACTGTTATTTTACATGATTTTTTATGACATCTGCTTTCTATTTTTTCCTTCTTTTCTAGCATTATATAACTTAAGTCATCACCATAATATCTTATTCTCCACTTAAATCTTTTTGATAAACCAGAATCTGCTTCATAAACAGATATATCCTTATAATCGTCAAAGTATAAAGAATGTATTATATACCTCCCATTCGAGGGTGTATGAGAGTCTATCTCCATTACCTCTGATAACCTCGATTTTAATAGAGATAGCTCCTGATTTGTTAAAGTATATTTCCATTCACTTCTATAAACTTTCATACTAGTTTTTTCCTTTCTGTCTTCGCTCAAAAAATTCTAATTATAATTTTCTATGTTTTTATAATCCTCTTTTTCCACCGTTCATTTGCATTCTATCATTTTGAGTCATCTGTTCTCTACCATTTTGCATTTCTCCTTGATTTCCTCTCATCATGCCTCCACCCATCATTTGGTTTGAGATTGTATTTGTTTCTGTACCATTTACAATTATAGTTCCACCTTTTTTCTCTGCTGTTCCATCATAGTCAAATGCTGAGTTACCAGTAATATTAATTGTTCCTCCATTAACGTAAATATTACCATTTGAATCTATTGCATCTGTATCTCCTTGCCCCATTTTTATTGTAATGTTTCCTCCATTTATTTCTACTGTAGGAGTACTTACATTAGATTTTTTGCTTGCATTAATTCCATCATCAGTAGCAGATATATTTATTGTTCCATTATCAATTTTTACATATGTTGCTTCAATTCCTTCTTCTGCAGTTATATTAAATGTTCCACCACTTATTGTTGCTTTTGTTATACCTTGCACTCCATCACTTTTTGCTGTAATGTTATAAGTTCCACCTGTAATTGTTACATATCCCAATGTTGTATCTTCATCATTAGATGCTTTTATTCCATCTCCACCAGCATTTATTGTAAAAGAACCATCTGAAATTTCTACACTATCTTTTCCTCTAATTCCATCGTCATCTGTAGTTATATTATATGTTCCACCTTGGATTACTAAAGTATCTTTTGAAACTATACCATCAAAATTTGATTGTATTTCTAAACTACCTGTACCAGAAATTACTAAATCTGCTTTTGAATATATTGCTCCATCAAGGTCTTCTGTTGTTGTTGAAACTATTTTATTTGTTCCTACTAATACTATTGTTACTTTTTTTGCTTTCTCAATATTTATGGCTGGACCATTTGAATTTGTTATTTCAACGCCATTTAAATTAATAGTTACTTCATCACTTGTATTTATTGTAATACTTTCATATTCTCCTGATAAATCATAGCTTCCTCCAGATGTTATATTTACAACCTTTGAATTTCCAGTATTACTAGAACTATTTGTAGTTGTTTCTTTAGTCGCCAAACTATTAGCACTTGAAGTATTTGAAATTGTCGTATTTGATTGATTATTATTTTTGATATTATTGTATGCAATTGCAAAACATACTAAAAGGCCAATCGTAACTCCTGTTGCAATTATTCCTATTATTATTTTTTTAACATTTTTATTTTTTTTCTCCTCCATTTTTTTTAATTCCTTTCTGTTTTGATTTTGAAACATTATTGTTCTCTTAATATGCTTTTATTATAATAGACTAATATTGAAAAAAAATTGAAAATCTTTAATATTTAAAAATTTTCAATTTTTCTTTTTTATTATTATTTTATTATTTTTTGTATTCTAAAGTTTTACTATAAAGCTTGTAAAACCATCTTTTGAAGTTGTATAAATTGTTCCATTATATTTTTCAACAATTCCTTTTGCTATAGAAAGTCCGAAGGCCATATCTTTTTTCAGATCGAGATCTTGCTTTATCAACTCTATAAAATCTCTCAAATATTTTTTCTCTTTCTTCTACTGGAATAGGTTCACCTTGGTTTTTTACTTCTATCTTAACATTATTTTTTTCCTTTGATGTATTTACAATAATTTTTCCTTTTTCTGATGTATGTTTTATTGCATTATCAAGTAATATAGAAATTATATGTTTTATATCCTCTTTATCTCCATTAAACTCAATTCCATCTTTTATATCTGTTTCTAATTCTATATTTTTTTCATATATCATACTTTCAAAACAAGCTACTGACATTTTAACTTCTTTTGATATATCAAATTTTTGCTTATTTGTTGTACTTGTATTTTCCATCCTTGCTAAAACTAATAAGTCATTTACTAATTTATTCATACTTATAGTTTCTTTTTTAATGTATGTAATCCATTTATTATTTCCCACCTTATCCTCTAAAACATCTGCATTTGCCTCAATTACAGCAAGTGGTGTTTTAAGTTCATGAGATGCATCTGATACAAATTGTTTTTGTTTTTCAAATGTTTCTTCTACAGGCTTAACTATCGTTTTTGATATATTTTTTGCAAATATAGCTATTAAAATTATTCCTGATACCCCTATTATTCCAGCTATCATAACAGTTGTTTTTAATTCTTTTATAGTACTTTCACTTTCTATTAATGTAACTTCTTTTCCATTTGCTCCTATTTTTCTAACCTTATAAATATAATTTCCTATATATCCTTGCTCAAACTTTTTATTGCTAGCTTTTATTGCATAATCTCTAATTTCATCAGTTACATTTTCTGATCTTGTAGTAGCATTATTGTTGTTAATCTCAAATCTATAAACTCCTTCAATATTTCTATCATTTTTTTCCTCATCAAAATCTATAGGTTTGTCCTCTCTTATCTCAGTTCTTTTTTCTAACCTATCCATAAACATTGTTGAAGACATAATTGTATTTCTGTAACTAAAACTTGCAAATAATATTACAATTCCAAGTATAATTACAGAAAGTGAAACTTGAATTATCCAAAATATCTTTTTTCTTAATTTTTCAATCATTTTTTTCTCTCTTTATATAATATTATTTTTTTCTTCATTAATTCTATCGTTTTAACATTATTTTCTTAAGTATAAAAAATGGGTTACAATTTTTATTAACTATTGTTACCCAGCCTTTTTTTATTTTATGCTGCTTTTTCAGTATAATTAATTACAGTGATTTCTGTAATTGTATTTTTAACAGCATTAATTAGTTTTTCCAATTGTTTTGCAACTTCATTGCTGTATGATACCTCTCCACATTGCTTACAAACTTGAGATGGTACATTTTTTATAATTATTATACAATTATCTAATTCTACCATAAAAGTTGTTTTTTTATTCTCTAATTTTCCTTTACATAAAAAGCATTCCATAATTAGTTATTCTCCTTTCTTCTTTTTAAATCATTTTCCCAATTTATACTATCTGGATAATAAGCCGTAATTATCCATAATTCGTCACCATTTGAGCCACAAACTACATGTAAAACTTGATTTTTCAAACTAATTCCGTATACTAAGCAACTTGGAAAAGGATAATCACTTTCATATTGTTCAATAATTTCACCATTTTTTAATGCATTTTCGACATCACTTTGTAAAATATTTCTTTGAAACAATCTCATTATCACATGATTTGTCCATCTGATTTTTCCTTGATTCGCTAAAATTTTTATCATGTTAATATCCATTTATATTGTTACTCCTTTATTAGAAATTATACTAATACTGATACTAATTATACCATAAATATGAAAAATTTCAATTTGTTTTTCAAAACAGTTCAGATCCAAAATTATTATAATTCAAGTCTATAACCTACTCCCCTAACTGCCTTAATATTAACTTTAGAGTCAATTAATTTAAGCTTTCTTCTAATAAATGTAATATATACCTCTACATTATTATATTCACTATCATTTTCGAATCCCCAAATTCGTTCTGCTAGTGCTTCTCTAGAAGATATTTGGTTTTTATTAATTAATAACTGCTCTATTAGTTCTAATTCTTTGCCACTTATTTGTATTTCATTGTTATTGCATTTTAATTTTGCATTTTTTAAGTCTAAAACTAAATCTCCATATTCTAAGCAGTCTGTATTTTCTAGATTGTTTGTTCTTTTTAAGACTGCTTTTACCCTAGCAATTAGTTCTCTCATTGCAAATGGTTTTGTTATATAATCATCTGCTCCATGTTCTAAACCATTTAATTTATCTTCTATCTCAGATTTAGCAGTAAGCATTATTATTGGAGTTTTTATTTTTTGATTTCTTAAATACCTAAGTATCTCAAATCCATTTTTATTTGGAAGCATAACATCAAGTAATACTAAATCATAATTTTGAGTTAATGCTTCATCTTCTCCCTCTTCTCCATCTGTTTTAATTGTTACATTAAATTTTTCATTTTTTAAAGTTTCTGATATTGCATCTGCTAAACTATACTCATCTTCTATAATTAAAATATTCATTAAAACTCCACCTTTTTTATTTTATTTGAAAAAATTTACAGATGTGGTGATAAAATATTGGTTTATCACCACAACCTTAAATGTTAGCTTGTTTTACTCTGCATTTTGACTATTTTCAGTATTTTGTTTTTCTTTGTTCTCTGTTTTCTTAGCTTTTCTTTGTTCTTTTAAAGCTTGTTTTTCTTCATCTGTCAAGTTTTCAAATTTTGACTTTTTAGCTTCTCTTTTAGCTTTTAATTCTTCTTTTTGTTCTTCTGTCATGTTTTCGTATTTTGCTTTTCTCTCTGCTTTTTTTGCTTCTTTTTCTTCATCTGATAGATTTTCCCATTTTGTTTTCTTTTCAGATTTTCTTTTTTTACCATTTTTTTCTTTTTTAGAAGTTTTACTTTCTTCACTTACAGCTGATGAATCATTATTTTGTGATTCTTCAGTTGCATTTACAGTGTTAAAAAAACAAGCCATTAAAGCAACTAATGCAGTAATTGCAAAAATTCCTATTTTTGCTGCTAATCCTACTTTTTTCAAATAATTCACCTCTTTCTTATTAGATTTAACCTTTCTTTTAGGTTATGCTCTAATTCTAATTGTTAATCATTGAAAAAAAATTGAAATCTCTAAGTTTTTTTTATTATATATTAAAAGACTAATAATTACAATAAATTATTAGCCTCTTATTTATTTAATTCTGTCCTGTAGCAGAATTTGGAATAGTATCTACTTTATTTCCATTTACAATTATTGTTCCTCCAGTAAATGTTGCTGTTCCATCATAATCAAATGTAGAATTTCCTTTAACATTTATTGTTCCTCCAGATACAATTATATCTCCATTTGAATCTATGCCATCTGTATCTCCATCAGCCATTGTAATATTAATTTCTCCTCCAGTTATTTCAATTGTAACTTTATAGCTTTCTGATTTGCTTCCCGCATTTATTCCATCTCCTGTTGCATTAATTGAAAGTTTTCCTCCATTTATTTGCACATAAGTTCCTTCAATTCCTTCAGCTCCATTTAAGAAAAGTGCTCCATCATCTATTTGTACTACTGATGTACCATGTATACAATCATCTGTTGCATTTATTATAATACTTCCTTTATTAATAAATACATATCCTTTAGTATCATCACTACTGTTTTCTGCATGTAGTCCATCTGTCCCTGCATTTATATTTAACGTTCCATCTGCTATTCTAATTGAATCATTTGCTCTTATTGCAACTGTAGATGATTTTATATTATATGTTCCACCAGTTATTTTAATATCATCTTTTCCAGTAATACCATTTTGTGATGACTCTATATTTAAAGATCCTGTTCCATTAAGTGTTATATCTTGTTTTGAATAGATTACAGCATTTAAATTATTTGTATCATCTTTTTCAAATGTTCCTGTAACTTTTAAAGTATTTTCTCCTTTTGAAGTAACAAATACTTTATCTGCTGTTTTTACATAAATAACTGGCATTGTTTCATTTGTAATAGATACATTTTCTAATACAATTTGAACTTTATCTATATCACCTGCTTCCACATAAATTGTTACATTTTTGGCTGTTCCTGAAATAACATATATTCCTTCTGATGTTATATTTATATTTTCTCCATCAGATACTGTATATTTTGTAGCATTCGTAGTATTTACATCTTGCTCTAAATCTTTAGTTGTAAATAGTTCACTACTTTTATAGATTTTTGATACCATACTAGTAGTATTTTTATTTTTTAAAAAACTTAAAGTAATTACCATTATAATTAATACTATAACTCCTATTATTAAATAAATCTTTTTCATATTTACATCATTCCTTCCTTGTTTTTTGATACATATACTATAAAAAACAAATATTGAAATAATATTGAAAAAAGTCAATGTAGATTAATTTTATTAAAGCTCTTAAAAAATCTTCATACATTGACTGTTATGTTCTATTTTACTCTATTCATTTTATATAATTTAATACTTACAACTACCATAGTTACTGCTAATAAGTCAGATAACACTAATTGCATTATTGCTGCCCAAGCAACTGGTTCAAGAGGCCAAGGTTCTATAAATGTTGCTAAACAAGCTCTAAATATCCAAACAATGGTTAAGAAAAAGTATAATTCTTTTGCTTCTTTACTTTCCCCTAAAGCTCTTTTCCCCCATATAATTGAAAGCAAACTACTTCCAAACAATAATAATGAGAAACAATAATTTGTGTAATCTATTCCAACTATCAAGTTCCTATATTGCATTGGTAGGTAGCTATACCATTGAAACATAATTGGGACAAAAAAATGCCATAATCCAACTAACATACTCATAATTGTTGATGTATAGTATAATATTTTGTATTTTTTCATATAAATCTTTTCCTCCATATGTTACTTTCTTTATTAATTTATATTAATTTATCAAAATCTCGCGCACTATATATTAAGTGCGTTATTTCAATTATGTTATTTCTCACTGTATAAAAAATTGTAAAATTTTCCACATAAATTCTATACCAATTATATTTAGTATCCTCTTTGCTTTTATATATTGCATAACTTTCAGGATTTTCACTTCTTTTTTGAATAGCTTTATGTATATTTTTTAATAATCTTTGCGCTGAAATTTTGTTTTTTAATATAAATGTAATATAGTATATTATTTCGTCTAGTTCATCACTAAATGATGGAAGATATCTTATTGTATATTTATTTTTTGCCATTAATTACCCTCCTAGCCTTTGAAAAAACTTCATCATCTGTTAAATAAACAGTGTCTGGATTATCTAATTCAACTTCTGTTTCTTTTAACATTTTATCTACATTTATATTTCCAAATTTTTCTTCTAATGATTTATTAACTTTTATTTCATTTATCATTTCTGAATATTTTTCTAAACTCAACACTACCATTGAACCATACCCATTTTTTGTTAAATATACCGCTTCATCCTCTTTTAAAACTAAATCCTCTATCTCTGGATATTTATTTCTCAAATCTGACACAGGTCTAATATTAATCATAATTTACACTCTCCTTAAATTTTATTATCATTATTTTATCATAGTTTTATCATTTGTACAATTGTTTTTATAAATTAATATTAGTCTGGTTAATATACTTACTTATTTCAAATTTTTTATTTTTCTTAATCTTAAGGCATTTAATACTACTGTTACACTACTTAGCACCATACTAATACTTGCAATCATTGGATTTATAGATATGCCTATTGGTTTTAATGCACCTACTGCAATTGGTATCATCAAGCAATTATAAAAAAAAGCCCAAAATAAATTTTGTTTAATAATTCTTACTGTCTTATTACTTATATTTATCAAATCAAATATACAATTTAAATCATTCTTATTTAAAATAACATCTGCTGAATCCATTGCAATATCTGTTCCATCATTCACACTTACACCTATATCAGAACATGCAAGTGCTATACTGTCATTAATTCCATCTCCACACATCATAATAAATCTATTTTCATTTTTTAGTTTTTTAATTGTATTTGCCTTGTCTTTTGGCAATACCTCTGATATTACTTTATTAATTCCGATTTTTTTTGCAGTTTTTTCAGCTGTTTTACTATTATCACCTGTTAGCATTATGCTTTCAATATTTAGTTTATTTAAATTCTTTATTAAGCTTTCCGCTTCTTGTCTTACAATATCATTTACTCCAATTAATCCTAAAACTTCTTTTTCATTTGCAATATAGACAATGCTATTCCCATTTTCAGCAAGACTTTGCTCGTCTGTAAAATGATTATTCTTAATACTGTATTTTTCTAAAATTTTTTTATTTCCTATTATTATTTTTTCATTATTAATACAAGCTACAATTCCCATGCCTGCTATATTTTCAAAACTATCAATATTTAATAATGATATATTGTTTTCTTTAGTATAGTCTATAAATGCTTTTGATATTGGATGTGTAGACTTATTTTCAATACTTCCAGCTAATTGTAATAATTTATTATTTTCAATATTACTATAATTAATTATCTCAGATATTTTTAATTTTCCATATGTTAATGTCCCTGTTTTGTCAAATATAACAGTATCTACTTTTCTTGCATTTTCAAGTATTTCACTTTTTTTAACTAAAATTCCATTTATTGCACATATTCCTTCGCATACAACAATTGCAAGTGGTGTTGCTAAGCCCAAACTACAAGGACATGCTACAACTAATACAGTTACAAATGTTGTTATTGCACTTTCAAAGCTTTGACCTATTATCAAATATCCAGCAAATGCTATTATTGCAATTAAAATTACTATTGGAACAAAATATCCTGATACTTTATCTGCAATTTTTGCAAGTGGAGCTTTGGTTGAACTTGCTTCTACTACAAGTTTTACAATTTCTGAAACAGTTGATTCTTTTCCAATTCTTTCTGCTTTATATTCTATATATCCGTCATAATTCATACTTCCTGCAATTACGGTATTTCCCTTTTCTTTTAATTTTGGTTTACTTTCTCCTGTAATAAATGATTCGTCTAAATGTGCTTTTCCTTCTACTATAATTCCATCTACTGCTATTTTTTCTCCTGCTTTACATACTACAATATCACCTTTATTAATTTCATCTAGAGTAACCTTTCTAAATTCGCCATTTCTTTTTATTGTTGCTTTATCGGGTGTAATTGTAACTAATTTGCTTATTGCCTCTTTTGTTTTATCTTTACTTAATCCATCAATAAATCTTCCTAGCTTAATAAAATAAATAACTATTGCTGAAGATTCAAAATATAAATGCATTACTTTTTCATGGTTACCATTTAATACTAAATACATATTATACAAACTATAAAAAAAGCTTGTCAAAACTCCTATTCCTACTAATGTATCCATATTGGGTGTTTTATGAATTAAACTTTTATATCCATTTTTTATAATATCATATCCATATATTAAAAATAATACTGTAATTATAAAAATTGCACTCATATAATTTATTGTATTTATATGCATATCAAACAAAGGAATTTGTGGTAATTTAACCATATTTCCCATAGATATATACATTAAAACAATTGCAAGAAATGTATATATAGTAAATATAATTTTTTTAGTTTTATTCTTTTTATTTAAGTCTATTTGTTTAAACTCACCTAAACTTTTAAAACCAGCCTTTTTAACAAATTCTTCTATTTGAACTATATTTAATTTCTTTTCATCATACTTTATTGTAGCATTTGCCATTACTAAATTTACTGTTGCTTTTTCTATACCTTCTTGCTTATTTAAGTATTTTTCTAACCCACTTGAGCAAGCGCTACAAGTCATACCATCAATAGATAAAATTATATTTTTCATAATTTTCATCATTTCTTTCTTAAAATATTATTAATAATTGTATTATCAAGCAATAAGTGTAATTAACTTAATCTACAATTTCAAATCCTAAATCTTGTATTACTTCTGTAATCACCTGCATTGTAATTTTTTCATCACAAACAACATTTACTATTCCCGAAATATGATTAGCAGTAACTTTTTCTATTCCTTCAATATTTTCTAAAGCATTCTTAACCCTATTTTCACATCCATTACACATCATACCTTTTGTTTTTAGCTCTATTTCTTTCATAATTAAAATCATTCCTTTCCGAAATATTGTATTTTTAGAACATTATATCATCTTTTATTTTATTTATCTAGTATAAAAAATAAGCCCAACTTATTAAACATATCTTGTTTAACAATTTGAGCTCACTAATAGATTAAATTAATTAAATTTCTATTTCTACTTCATAAATATTTCCATCATCTTGTAATTTGATAACTTTTTCTTTTATTTCATTACCATTAACCTTAAAACTAAAAACTCCATTATTTTTTTCATTTGGATTTTTTATTTTTATATTATATATGCTTCTTCCAAATTTGTATCTAATACTGTATTCTTTCCAATCTTTTGGTATACACGGATTAAAGCTTAATAATCCTTTTTTTATTTTCATTCCTAAAATATATTCTATTCCTGCTAAATAGAACCAACTTGCAGATCCAGTATACCATGTCCATCCGCCTCTTCCTACTAAATTTCCAGATCCATAAATATCTGCAGAAATAACATAAGGTTCAACCTTATATTTTTTTACTTCATCTTTTGTTCTTGAATGTTCTATTGGATTAATCATTCTATAAAATTCAACAGCTTTGTTACCATTACCAAGTAATGCTTCTGCAATAATTGCCCATATAGCACTATGTGTGTATTGCCCTCCATTTTCTCTAACTCCTGGCATGTATGACTTAATATATCCTGGCTCTAACTTACTTTTTTCAAAAGGCGGATCAAGTAACTTAATAATTCCATTTTCTCTATCAACTAGATGATTTTCTAAGCTTTCCATCGCTAATTTGTTTTTTTCTAGTTCTCCAGCATTAGATATAACAGCCCAACTTTGTGCAATACTATCTATTTTACATTCATCATTTTCTATGCTTCCTAGAATTCTTCCATTATCCATATAAGCTCTTCTATACCATCTTCCATCCCATCCTTGTTTGTTTAATGCATTTTTTAAATTTACTAATATTTCATTATATCTATTTACTCTATCTTTATCTTCATATTGGTCTATATATGGAATAAATCTTTGAATCACATTATACATAAAAAATCCTAGCCAAACACTTTCTCCTTCACCCTTATTTCCTACTTTAGAAAATCCATCATTCCAGTCACCTGTTCCAATTTTTGGAAACCCATTTTTTCCAAAATCTAAAGATTTTTCTATTGCTTTTATTAAGTGATTATACAAAGGTTCTTCGATATTGGACTCTTTATATAAATCATATCTTTCCTCTTCATTTTCATCTAAAATTTTTCCTTTTAAATATGGAATTTTTTCCTCTAGAATTTTTACATCATTGGTTATATCTAAATATTCTTCTGTAACATATACAAGCCATAATAAATCATCAGAAAATCTAGTTCTAATTCCACGAGATGTTTCATCATGCCACCAATGTTCAACATCACCTTCAATAAATTGATGTCTAGCATGTTTTAAAATCTGTTTTTTCATCATTTCAGTATTTATATATTTTAAACATAATACATCTTGTAACTGATCCCTAAATCCATAAGCTCCTCCTGACTGGTAAAATCCTGTTTTACCAAGAAGTCTACTAGATATTGTTTGATATAAAGCCCAACCATTTAGCATTATATTTATAGATTCAACTGGAGTGTTAACTTGTATAGCTTCTAAAATTTCTTTCCATTTTCTTTTTGTTCTATCCAGCTCAATCTTACAAGTATTCACTTTGCTATATTTATACGCTATATTTTTCCCATCTATTAGATTATTACATGCACCAAAATTAATTGTTATTTCTTTTGAACTCATACTATCTAACTCTACTTCAATTTGAATAGCTAAACAGTTTTGTTTTCCAAATCCATTGTTGTTATTTAATCTTAAAAGTTTAAGTGCATCTGGATTACCAATATTTCCATTTCCTAAAAACGAAAGTTTATCACCTGTATAACGTTTAATTCTTTCAGATGATGATAGATAAATTTTGTCTTTAAAATCTGAATTTAATAAGTTTTCAGCAAAAATACAGTTTCCTAGTTCATTATAGCTTATATAAATCTTTCCATTTGAATTATTTTCATCTTCCCCAAGTACAGGTTTAATATAATAAAGTATTTTAATTTTTCTTTTTTCAATAGTATTATTAGTTAATTTTAAAATATTAACTTTTATAGAATCCTTTTCTGGAACAAATACCTCTAATTCTTGTGTAATTCCAAAGCTTTCATGAATATATTTTGAATATCCAAATCCATGTATTACATTATAGTTATTTTGATCTGGCATTGGGTTTAACCCAATAGACCAACTTTTTTTGTTTCCTATATCTTCTAAATATATTATTTCTGATGGTATATCAAAAAAAGGATCATTAGTCCAAGCACTAATTCTATTTAACCTACAATTTTTATTCCAAGAATATCCACCTAAATTTTCTGTAACTATAGTTCCAAATTTTTCATTTGCTAAAATATTACTCCATACAGTTGGTAAACGATTATTGCTATTTACTCTAATTAAATACTCTTTTCCATTATTTGAAAAAGCTCCATATTCGTTAAAGTATTTTATATTATCATTTTTTAATATATCTATTTGTTTTTTGGATAATTCATCATTTTTATTTATGTTATTTAATTCAATAGGTAAATTTTGAACTCCATATAAATAGTCTTCTTCTAAATCATCAATTAAATGTTTTAAATCTCCTAAATGAGTATCTATTGAAAATGCTGATATAAAATTTAAAAGATCCACATCTTCATCTAATAATTGTCCTTTAGAAAAAATAAATATTCCACCTTTGATATTTTTTAAATATCCTAAATGTTTATCTTCTATAATTGAATTAATTTCTTCATATACATAATTCTCATAGCTATATACTTCTTCATCTAAAAAAATTAAATCAATTGAAATGTTTCTACTTCTAAAAAATTCGTACATTTTTAAAACTTGTTTAATTACATCTGTATCATTTATATCTCTAATTTTTACTAAAATAATATCTAAATCTCCGGATATTCCATATTTCCATAAATTAGTGATATTATAATTTATCTTTTTTATATTTTTTATTTGTTTACTTCTAACCATATTTTCAAATAGTAAATATCCTAATATTTTTTGATAAATCTCTATTTCGTAACTTTTAATATCTAAATATCTACTTTCTGCTTCAACTTTTGCTTTTGATATTTCAAAAACACGTTCAATAATCTCTAAATTTTTATATTTATTTAAATTTTTAATTGCTAATTCTTTATCATATCCAACAGAAATTATTAAATAGATAATCTGTTTTTGGCCACCAGAAATTTTAATTGTTTTTCTTTGAGAAACTATAGGATCAGTTACTAATCCAATTTTCTTCGAAAAAGGATATGAATTTTTAATAGCTCTAGGTATTCCTATTTCCCCACGTTCTTGAAGTTTTTCTTTATCAATTTCAAATTCATTATCTAATAAAGATTCTCCATCTGTTAAAAAAGCTGTTTCTAAATAAAAATCGTTTTCATTTATATTTCTTTTTCTTTTTCTACGCTTAATTTCTAATATATTATTTTCATAATCATAATTGTACATTAGAAATAAATTATTAAATGCTTTATGAGCAAAATCCTGTATATTACTAGAAAGTATTGGTTCAAAATATGATGATATTTCTAGCGTTTCTTCTCTATTTCCAATATTTTCTATTTCTAAACTTCTTATTTCTACCGCTTCTTCGGGATCAATTGTAATTTTTAGTTTTGTTTTTATATAATCTAATCTCCCATCAAAACATACTTGATCTGGCATAAAAAGAACCTGTTCATTTTCTTTTCCTACTTCTAAGATCTTTTTAGAAGTGATATTTTTTAAATACATAAAGATACCTTGATTGTAATCATCTGTTATTTTAAATCTATTTATATAAATATCATCTAATTTACTAAAGCCTTGTCCCTTGTTATTAATTGCAATTGTATATCTTCCATTTGATATGATATTTGATCTATTTAATTTTTCATCTTTTTTCAACGTAATTATTGAATAATTTTCATAATCCATATATTTTAGTTTTTCTGGCTTTTCTTTTTCTTCTTTTGTAACTATATAGGTTTCTGGCATTTTTTCTTGTAGTAATATACTTGTAGCTTCAATTTCTGGATTTTTTAAAAATCTTTTTTGAAAAGTATTATCATTTAAAAAATTATTAATTGAAAGAAGAATTAATGCTTGATGATGCGCCATATATGTTTTTACAATGTTTAGATTATCTTCTTTTTTTACCCTTTGTGGTGAAAAATCTATGCTTTCATAAAATCCATATTTATTAAACATTCCTCTTTTTTCTAATTGTTTTAAATTCTCAACTACCTCATTTGGCATGTCATTAATTGCTAAAACACTTGCATAACTTGAAATAACAATTTCATCTGCTAATCCTCTTTTTAACCCAATCCATGGTATTCCAAATGCTTTGTACTGATAATTAGAATGTAAATCTTTTACATTAAATGCAGACTCTGAAATCCCCCATGGAGTTCCAAGTATTTTTGCATATTCAATTTGACACATTTCAGCAAATTTAATTGACTCATCTAATAAACTTCCTTTATATCTTGGCATATTAATATTAGGCATTAAATATTCAAATGCAGTCCCAGACCACGAAATCAATCCTTTTTTATTATTATATATTGTTAATGTTCTGCTCAAATGTTTCCAATGCTTTTGGTCTATATCTTTTTTAGCAATTGCTATAAAGCTTGCTTGTCTAGCTTCTGATGCTAATAAATCATAATAAGAATCGGTAAGTTTGTTTTCTTGAACATTATATCCTATTGAAAAGATATTATGTTCTTTACTATATAGCTTAGAAAAATTAGTATTTTCTATTAATTCTTTTATCATAGAAATTAGGGTATTTAATTTTGAATCATTTTGATCTTCAAAAAACGCTTTAACTACATACAAATATCCAACAAAATTGCCACTATCAACTGTAGAAATATATCTAGGCATTAGCGGTTCTAATGTCTTTATATTGTACCAATTATATAAATGTCCATTCCACTTTTTTAAGTTCCAAATTGTTTTAATTATTTTTTCTAATAATTCGTTTGTTTCTTCTAAACTAATGATTTCTAAATCATATCCTGAAATAACAGAAAGTAAAGATAAGCCAATATTTGTTGATGAAGTTCTGTCTACATATAAATTTTTTCTATCCTCCTGATAATTGTCAGGAATAAGATAATTGTTTTCTGCATTTAAATTCTCATAAAAAAAGTTAAATGTTCTTTTTCCAATTTCTTTTATATATAAAGTATTTTCTTTGCTAACTTTTTCTTTAGGATTTTTAGTTTTAATTTCTTTACTAATGTAAAACATTAGTATCGGTGCTAATAACCATAAAACACCTAATCCTAATAAACCTGAATTATAGTTTATAAGTAATACAAATACTCCAAATATAATATTAAATTTCATTTCTTTTATATAAGAAATCAACGTATCTTTTGAGTTCTTTTCTGCTTCTTCTGATGTCATCCACTCTAATAAATGCTGTTTTGAAAATATTAATCTATATAGTGTCTTTGCTATTGATTTTATACTTATCCATGCTTTATGTGGAAGTATTAAAATGCTTATTATTGATCTATATATTACTCCTAAATAGCCATCAATCTTGGGAGTAAAGTTTTTTAGCTTTTGTTCCCCTTCTCTTTTAAATATTAGATTATTTACTATTTCTAAAATATATGGCCATATTTTTATACTTAGTAATAAACTAATTGGTATTATTGTATTTACCTTACTTGTTAAAAAAATTATTTGGTAGTAAATAAATACTATTATAGTAGAAATTTCAAGTGTGCTCCTTCTTAGGTTATCAAATATTTTATATTTTGATAGTTTATTTAATTTATTGTTTTTAAGCCATTTTATTATCTGCCAATCTCCTCTTATCCATCTAGAAAGCCTAACCATATAACTGTTATATTTTGTGGGATAACCATCCATTAATAAAATATCTGTAGCTAGTCCACACCTTAGATAGTTTCCCTCTAGTAAATCATGGCTTAATACAGAGTTTTCTGGTATTTCATTTTTTAATATTTTAGAATAAACATGTAAATCAAATATTCCTTTTCCTGTAAAAATTCCTTCTCCAAAATTATCTTGATATATATCAGATATAGCATTTGAATAGCAATCTATTCCTCCGCTTCCAGCAAATATTTTTGTAAACATCGTTTTATAACTAACATCTAAATTTATTCCTACTCTTGGTTGAATTAATCCATAACCACTTTTTACTATTCCATTTTCTATTTCAGGTTTATTTAAGATGTGCGCCATTGCTCCAATTAATTTATGTGCAGAATTTAGAATTAAATCCGTATCACTATCTAGTGTTATTATATACTTAATTTTGGGCAGTTCTTTTAGATAATCTATCATTGTATTTACATTAAATTTCTCTTGTATTTCAACTTCACTTAAATTTCCAAGCAAAAACTCAGTAAAATCTGTTATAGCTCCTCTTTTTCTTTCCCAGCCTAAATAACATTTCTCAGATTCGTTCCATTTTCTATTTCTATAAATAAAATGAAATCTTGGAAATCTAGAATTTGGATATTTTTTATTTAATCTTTCAAATTCTTCAATTTCTTGAATTACAACATCACCATCATATTCTGCATCTTTTATTTCTTCTTGTTTGCAATCTCCGAGCAAACAAAAAAATAAGTTGTCTGTTTTATTTGCTAAATAATCTATTTCTAATTTTCTTGACAGCTCTTTTACTTTTTCTTTTGAACTTATTATAGTTGGAATAATTACAAAAGTTGCTTCATTTTCTGGGATTCCAGAAGATAAGTCTATTTTAGGAATTATTCTTGGTTTTACTGTTTTACTTAAAATATATTGATATGTTTGAATCACAAATTCAGATATTGGTATAATCCATAAAAGAAACTCAAATATTATTATCCACTTTGTTTTATAGTTTTCTGGATTAAAAGTAGATATATTATAATTTTGTAAATATAATTTTGGTAAATAAATTGACAATATTGCTGAAATAATAATTGTTGTAAAAAGAATAACTCTAAAATAAATTTTAAAATTTTTTTTCTCATTTTTAATTTTTTTGTTTTTAATTTTTAATTTATTATATAATAGATTTATATTTTCGTTTTCTAAATAATACCCAATATGAGACTTTTTATATTCATTTGAATTACTTAATGCTAATTCTAATAATTTTTTTGCAATATACAATTCTGAAATTTTTTCTTTTTTGGATATTTGTTTTATTTTATTCCTGTAAATTTCTTTTGTTTTGTAGTCCATTTTTTCATATACTTTTGCTGGATCCTGCTTTAAAATATCCTCCACTCCATTTATTTTTTCAAAAATATCTAAAAAGTCTATAGTTTGGATCTTTTTTATAGATATAATGGCATTTCCAATTAATATTTTGTTAACAGCTATATCAAAGTGTTCTCTTTTAATTATCTCTGAAACTGTTGTCCCTGTTCTTTCTACCTCTTCTTCTAATATTTTTAAAAATGCTTCTGTTCTTTTTCCAAATTTTTTTAATTTATAAGATAAATACTCTATAAAAGGATATTTTATATCATACATTTTTATTTTTTTATTTAGTTTTATATTCTTAAATCTAATAATACTATTATTATTATTATTATTATTATTATTATTATTATTATTATTTATTAGTCTTTCTATTATAGATTCAGCTTTAATTTTTTCTAATTGTGCCATATATATTATCTCTGATATTTTTCTAATATTTTCAACTAGAGCAATTATTATAAAAGAGCCAATATTCCATATTTCGTCCATATTTAGGTTTTTCTTTATTTGATATGACTTTATTGATTGTTCCAATATATCTTTTGTTATTTTATTTTCTGTGTAATTAACTATAATTGAAGCTAATACATATATTCTTGCAAACCCTTTATATTCTCCATCTTTTATAGAAACAAAATTAATATATTTCTTTAATGTCATTTCTTTTTCAATTGATTTTACCATCTCTTCAATTATATAAAAATTGTCTAATAGCCATTCTCCTGCTGGATGAATTGGTATATTATATTTAACATTTTCATTTAAAAATGTATATACTTCCTTTATTACATTATAGTTTTCAATTAATCTTGGAATTGGAAATGTGCTCTTTTCTGACATTTGCGCTATTGTATGATTAGAAGCTATTTTTTGTACATAATTTGATAGTTCATTTATATTTAGTAAAGCACCTTCCATATTTAAAAATCTTGTATTCATAAATTCATAAAAACCTCTTTTTTAGGTTATTATTGACAAATACAAATATTTTTATTCATTGACAGTTTTCATCAAATAAAATATAATATTGACAGATTTTAATTTGGGGACAGTCCCTTTTCAAAAACGGGACTGTCCCGTTTTCAAAATGGGACAGACTTACTTCAATTTTGGGACACACTTATGTAATATTCTCCATTTTTTTGTTACTTTTTTTTTTATATTTATAGAAAGGAATGTATTTTTATATGAAGAAAAAAATTTTTTTAATAATATCTTATGCTTTGCAAATTTTAATATGTTTCTATGTTTTTGCCTATGCTCAAAACATAGTTCAATCAACAATTAATGCATTACAAGCTTATTCAAGTCTTTTACCATCAGATGTTATGCAAAGAACTTTAAATATTTTTGTTAATAATGGAGCTAAATATATTTATACTATTGCATCAATTAATTTAATTTTAAATCTATTAAGCTTAATTATTGTTTTAAAAGCAAATATTTTACAAAACAAAGGAAAATTAATTGCATTTTCTGTAATATCTATATTTACTTCAGCATTAACAGTTTCAGAAATACTTGCTATAGTAAATATTATAGTTCTTGCAGTATCAAAAAGAAAAAATCCTGAGGATTTCCCTGTGAAAAAAGAAATTCCAAAAATAGAATTTCAAAATTCAACAAAGAAAGAAAAGATTTGGTCTATTATACTAATTTTAACTTATTGCATAATTTTTGGAGCAAGCTCTTTTTTACCTGATGATTTTAATTTAACTGCATATTATATACTTAGTATTCTTATTTATATATTTTTAATTGTATTATCTATTTTTGTTTTTAAAGATAAATTAAAACATGATGTAAAACTCTTTAAAAATAATTTTAGTGCATATATGAGATTTATACTACCTAAGATTGGAATCATTTATTTAATTGAATTAGTAGCTACTGTTATTGTTTCTTTTTATGCAAAAAATCTAGTTTCTGTTAATCAACAAACTTTGGAACAACTTCCAGCCTGGTTTTTACTACCTGTCGCTATTATATATGCACCTATTGTTGAAGAAGCTATTTTCCGTGGTTCTTTACGCAGATTTATCAAAAATGATATTATTTTTATTATCATTTCTGCAATAAGTTTTGGATTATTACATACTCTTAAGGAAAGCTCAGTTGCTATTGCTCTTGTTAAATCTATTCCTTATGCAGTAATTGGTGGAGGCTTTGCTTATATTTACAAAAAATCTAATAATATATGTTCAAATATGTTTGCTCACTTTTTTTATAATATAATAGCAGCAACATTTACAGTATTATTTACTACTATTATTTTTTAATGTTATAAAAATAAAAGCTTGTAGTTATTTAATTAATCCTACAAGCTTTTATTTTTTCTAATATTTCTAAATTTTTATGGACATATTTGTTTTTCCACTTTACTACTTTTTTTAATAGTTTTCTGCTTTTATTTCAAAATATGATTTTGGATGATTGCAAACTGGACAAACTTCTGGAGCTGATGTTCCTACTACTATATGTCCACAGTTTCTACATTTCCATACTTTTACAGATCCTGCTTCAAATACTTTTCCATCTTTTACATTTTCTAATAGTTTTCTATATCTTTCTTCATGTTCTTTTTCTATTTTTCCAACTTCTTCAAATAAAAATGCTATTCTATCAAAGCCTTCTTCTTTAGCAGTTTTTGCAAATTCTGCATACATATCTGTCCACTCAAAATTCTCACCATCTGCTGCAGCTTCTAAATTTTCTGCTGTTGTTCCAATTCCTTGTAATTCTTTAAACCAAATTTTTGCATGCTCTTTTTCATTTAAAGCTGTTTCTTCAAATATAGCTGCAATTTGTTCATATCCTTCTTTTTTTGCTTGGCTGGCAAAATAAGTGTATTTATTTCTTGCTTGTGATTCTCCCGCAAAAGCAGCTTTTAAATTAGCTTCTGTTCTTGATCCTTTTAATTCCATAGTTACCAATCCTTTCTTTTTTTGTGTAATTATATCACAGATTTAATAAATTTCAAATAAATTTACTAATTGTAATATATATCGTTTTATGATATACATATAATTCCTCCATAATCAATTACATCTAATCCTTCAAATTCAATTATCTTTAGTCCTTTGTTAATTATAAATTTTCTAATCTTATTATCCTTATCAATTTTATTTAAATCTCCAGAAACAAAAATATAATTTTCTATTTTTGAAATTGCTCCACCAATAAAACCTTTTTTTATACTATAATTATTCCCATTTAATAGTTTTATATCCAAAAAATCTTCCATAAATAAAATATCAAAATCATAATCTATTAAATTATTATAAATCCCTTTATCAGTGGTTATCACACTATTTTCGTCAATTATAGCAATTGAACAATTTGCATATCCTTGATTAACATGAATTAAATTAAATTTTTCCTTTTTTAATATTTCTAAAGCTTTTTTATCTGTGTATTTAAAATTATGAATAGCATTATTACCTACAATTGCAACATTATAGGCTATATCATTAGGATATTTTTTTTGTAAATTACTATTGCCTTTATATCCTTTAATATCAATATTACTACATGATTTTTTATTAATTTTCTCATATTGGTATTTGTCTATTATTAAATTCTTGTTTATTTTTAAGCATGAAATATCTACATGTGAAGAGATTTCTGGATATAATTCATTATTTTCTTCTATTTCAATTATTTCAAAACCTAATTGTTTTATTTTTTCTTTTTCTATATCTCTCATTCTTTTGTCAATAATTACATACTTCAATTTTATTAATCCCCCTCATTTATCATATTTTAACATATTAAATATTTATTTACAAAAATATTTCTAAAACTATAGATATTTCTTTAAAAAATTGATAGTATATTTTAAAATATTATAAAGCTGTATAATATTAAATATACTTAATTTGAATTAATGAAAGGACTTGATTACATGTTTGAAAACTATATTGAGAATAAAAAAAATGAAATAATAAATAATCTGATTAAACTTATTTCATTTAAAAGCATATCAAATACCAATTTAGATTCACAATTTCCTTTTGGAAAAGAATGTAGCAATTGTTTAAATTACACTTTAGAATTAGCTAAGTCAATGGGATTTAAAACAAAAAATGTTGATGAATATTGTGGCTATATCGAATTTGGAGAGGGCGAAGAATTAATTGGAATAGTTGGACATTTAGATGTTGTTCCAGCAAATGATGGATGGGAACATGATCCATTTAATGCTGATATATCTGAAGGGAAACTTTATGGTAGAGGTTCTGTAGATGATAAAGGCCCCATAATAGCTTCTTTATATGCTATGAAGGCAGTTATGGATAATTATAAAATTAATAAGAGAGTAAGATTAATTTTAGGATTAAATGAAGAACAAAATTGGAAATGTATTAAGTATTATAAAGAACATGAAGAAATTCCAACTTTTGGATTTAGTCCAGATGCAAATTTCCCAGTTATTTTTGCCGAAAAAGGAATTTTATCTTCTTGGTTTGAAATTGATTATATAGGTTCTTCAAAAATAAAGATTTTAAATATTGATTGTAATAATAATCCTTTTAATGTTGTTCCTAAAATTTGTAAAATTGATTTAGAACTTTCTAGTACAATTAATAAAAGAGAGTTTATAGAGAAAATCCATTTAATCAATAAAAAATATAATTTTAATATTGAAATTAATGAATTATCTATAAATAAAGTTCAAATAATCTTAAATGGAGTAGCTTCACATTCTGCTCATCCAGAACTTGGAAGTAATGCTATTTCAAAATTGATTATTGTATTAAATGAACTATTTAATAGTTATAACTGTAATTGTAATATCTTTCAGTTCTTTTATGATAGAATAAATACAGAATTATCTGGAAAATCTTTAGGAATTGATTTTAAAGATGAATCAGGTAGTTTAACATTAAATGTTGCTAAATTTTTATTTGAAGACAATAAAATAAAAATAGGCATGAATTTAAGAATTCCTGTAACTATTAAGATTAGTGAAATAGAAGATAAACTAAAAAAAGAAGCTGAAAAATATACTGTTTTATCATATTCACATTCTTCTATGGATCCTTTACACCTAAGTTTGGAAAATGATTTAGTTAAGAAACTATTAGATATTTATAATCAAAAAACCAACTCACAAGAAAAACCCATAGCTATAGGCGGAGGTACTTTTGCAAGAGCATTTGATAATTTTGTGTCTTTTGGTCCAACATTTCCAGGAGATCCAGATTTATGTCATCAAAATGACGAATATATCGAAATTGAAAAGCTATTATTATGTGCAAATATTTATGCTGATGCAATATATGAATTAAGTACTAATTCTTAAGTTCATTAAATAAAGAGTTTTTATTATTATGTCAAACTTTTTTAATTTTGCTATTCTTTATAATAAAAACTCTTTTTTAATTAAAATTATTTTGATATAAGTAAATTTTCAAAAATTTGATGTATTTTTGTATTAGTTTTTTTCATATTTATAGGTTTTAATTCATTATTCGTAAAACAGTGCTTTGTCCAAGCTTTTATCACTTCTTTATCTGTTTTTGTATCAATCACACTATAAGATACTTTCATTCTAACTCCATTATATTCTGTAACTATAGGTTTAATAGAAATAATATCTCCACTTGTAACATGATTCTTATACTGACAATTCACTTCTAATGTTGGTATTGTAAAACCCATTTTTTCTAGTTCTTCCATTGGGATGCCTAGTTGTTTCATCCACTTACTTCTTGCTTCTTCTAAAAATCTAATATAATTTGAATGATGTACTACCCCCATTCTATCAGTTTCATAATAATTTATTTCTCTAATATATTCAAATTTCATTTTCTCACCTCGTGCTATAACTTTAAAAGATTATTAATCTTTTTATTAGTTATATCCCAACATTATTGATAGAATCATTATTACTTTTTAATTCCAACTTTTTATCTTCTGTTGTTACGAATTCCTAAAATAAAGATATTTTACATTATGATATTGTCATTTTACATAGTTTTCACTTTGTATGTAAAACTCCTACTGTTCTAGCACTAGGAGTTTGTTAAATCATTTTTTTATTACTTGTTTTATTTAGTTTTTATAGTATTATTTCTTTATTTTTTCTATTTCTTCCTCAGTAAAGCCAGTAATTGCTATAATCTCCTCTATCGATAAATTTGTTTTTAATAGTTTTTCAAGAATATCTTTTCTATTCTGTTCTATACCTTTTTCTATGCCTTGTTCTATTCCATCTCTCAAACCTTTATCATATCCTGCAAGCATTATTGCATGTTGATCCATTCTGTATTTTTCTCTTAATTCTGTTAGTCTTCTTTCTCTTTCATCTTGACTTATCTCTTCTAAAACATTTTTGGCTTTGTTTATATTTTCATCTTCCATTCCGAGTTATCTCCTTTGGATTATTTATAAATTTTAACCAATTGTATAATTCCATTTTTTTATTTTTTGTGCTATTTCTAGCTTTTTCTAGTGAAATTATATATAGTTCTAAATCTTTTGTCAAGACAAGTTTTGAGTACTTTTCTTCTTTTATTTTCCATTTTGTTACATATTCTGGAATTTCTTTTAGTTTCTCTAAATCATAATCTGTTATTAGTATTACTATACATCTTTTTAAATTTTCATAATCTTCTCCAACCTTTAGTGTCTGTACATACATTTTACTCCAATAAAATAGAATTCTTTTTTCTATATTCTTTCGGTCAACTACTTGCATTTCTATATCACAATTAACATTTCCATCATTTAATTTTGCTTTAATATCAAGTATTCCAACTTTATCATCTAATAAATCTTTTTCTGTTATTGGATTTGAATCTAATTCTATTTTATCAATTTTATCTGGAATTATTGATTGAAGTAATCCTTTGGTTATTTCTTCATTTCCAGTATGTCCAAAAATTCTCTTAAATACATAGTCATTTTTTGGGTCTAATAATTTTGCTATAATCAATTATCACTTCTTTCTTTGAATATTTCTTTTATAAATACTAAATACTAAAAAAATAGAATAAAAATCTAAACTAAATTTTTTGATTTAAAAAATAATTTAACATAATTATTCTATCATTAGAGTTTTGAAATATCAAGAAAAACTCATCGCGTAGTTCGACATAAAATTACATTGTAAAAAAAGACCCGATCCCAAATTTATACATTGTTGTCTTATATTTTAAAGATTTACTAAAAATATGAAAAAATCTCCGTCCCCATTTTTCTTTTTCATTTTTCATTTATATTTTTTATTCTACCATCCTTTAGCATATAATAAAACTCTATCATCGATTTTATTATTAGTGTAATTTTCAAATGCCTTATCTATAATTTGAATTGCCTTATCTATTTGTTCATTAGTTATAACCAAAGGTGGTTGAACTCTTAATGTACTTTTTCCAATAAAAGTAAGTAATAATCCATTTTCAATACAGTTATATGCAATTTTTGCAGCAGCTATATAATTTTTCTTTTTTTCTATTCTATTATTAACAATATCAATTCCTATAGATAGTCCTATTCCTCTAATTTCGCCTATTATTTCATATTTATCCATTAATTCATTTAATTTTCCCTTTAAGTGTTTTCCTTTTTTTATTACTTGTTCGTTTATCTTTTCACGCTCAAATATTTCTAATTGTTTTATAGCTGCGGTACAAACTGTTGAATTTCCTGACATAGTAAAAACATGCGCTGGTGCAGATAATGATTCCATAATTTCTCTTTTAGCAATTGTAACTCCTAGAGGAAGACCAGCTCCCACCGATTTTCCCATAACAATAATGTCTGGTTTAATATCAAAATTTTGGAATGAAAACCATTTTCCAGTTCTACACATTCCTTGTTGTATTTCGTCTACGACCAATAATATTCCATATTTATTGCATAATTCTTGTAGTTTTTGTAAATATTCTTTTGGTGGGACAACAATTCCCATATCTCCAGCAATTGGCTCTATAAATATGGCTGCCACTTCATTTGCAGGTATATATTGTTCAAGTGAATCTGTTAATTCTTCTAAACAATACAAATTCGTACACTTTCCTTCTTTCGCATATTTACATCTAAAACAATTTGGATAACTAATATGATATATATCTGGAATTAATCCTCCAATATTTTTTCTCATATTTAAACTAATTGCTGAAATAGATAATGCACCATATGTTGCACCATGATAAGCCTCTTTGAATGATATTATTTTATTTCTTTTAGTATATGCTTTTGCCAATTTCATTGCACAATCAATAGCTTCACTACCACTATTGCTATATGCTATTTTAATATCTTTTTTTCCAAGTATACTAATCAATTTTTTTGACAAAATTTCTGCTTCTGGCATAGGAAAATATACTGATGCATATTGAGTTATTTTTTTCATTTGATTATATACAGCATCTGCTATTTCTTGATTTCCATGACCTATATTAGCGCTAGATGCACTTGCAAGAAAATCAATATATTCCTTTTCATTATAATCATATAAAATCGCTCCCTTACCATGTTTAAATGAAATCGGATAATATGGAATTTTTTGAAAGTTTGCAATATAACTTTCTTTAAAAACTGTATTTATTTTTTCTTTCAACATAATCATCACCTTTCTTTATTTTCTTGAACCCTAATCTATGCATTATATGTTCTGTTTTTAAACACTTCATATTTTTCTTTTAGTTTTCTTTCATTTTCAAATAATATTTTTTTATTTCATTTTTTTCCATTTTCTATAACCATATAGTCTATCACAATTTACTATAGTTAACAACCTATGTTCAATTATTAAAATAGTGTAAAATGACTTAGTACAGTTCTCTTTTTACAATCATCTTTTATCTATATTTTATTTATTTTCAATTATTAACAATTGAATTACATTTTTCATTATTGTACAATTTTTCAATATTGTCTATGCACATCTTTTTTAGTCTGTCATCAGCTTCTACTGCATTATAGCCAGTATGTGGTGTTACAATAAAATTTCCAACAGGTAATGATAAAAGCTTTGCTTCTTCTGAACTTAAATCAATTGGTTCATTATAAAATCCATCAAATGCAGCACCAGCAATTGCTTTATTACTTAACGCATTATATAATGCATTATAGTCTACAAGTTCGGCTCTTGCTGTATTTATTAAATATGCATGTTTTTTCATCAAAGCTATTTCTTCTTTGCCTATTAAATTCCTTGTACTATCATTTAAAGGAAGATGTAAGCTAACAATATCGGATTCTTCTAAAAGTTTATTTAATGATACTTTTTTAGCTCCAATTTCATCCTCAACTTCTTGTTTTTTTTCTATATCATAATATAAAATGTTAGCATTAAATCCATTTTTTAATATTTTAGCAAATGGAATCCCAATATGCCCCATTCCTATAATCCCAATTGTTTTATCTTTAAGATCAAAAAACATTCTTTCATTCCACATTCCTTTTCTAGTTTCTGAATCATGTAATGATATTTTTTGATTTAAAGCAAATATTAAACCTATTGTAAACTCAGCAACTGAATATGAATTTACCTTTGGGGTATTCATTATAATCTTGTTATATTTATTTGCTGTTTCAATATCTACACACTTATTATATCCAATCCCATAAAATTGAATAAATTTAAGATTCTCAACTCCATTTAGTACATTATCACTATATTTTTCTTCTCCATTACAAATAACTCCATCAACTTCTTTTAAAAGTTGTTTTAATCTGTCATCAGTAAGATTACTTGAGGCAGGAATTATTTCTATATCTTTTTTTCTAAGACTATTTATCTCTTCATTATTAAATGTACATCCTGTAAATAATATTTTTTTCATTTTCCACTCCTGTTAATTTTTAATATATAATTGTTTGGATGATATCATATTTGCAATATTACTTCAACCATTTTTTTAATATCCTCTATAATATTTTTAACCTATATTTTAGCATCAGTTAAAACATTTATTGCTTCATTATTTAGTAAATATTTTTTCTTGATCATAATTTACAATTTTTTCTTTTTATGCTCATTCAATATATGTAAAAAGCTTATCTTTTTTATAAAAAAAAACTTTCTTAAACTGAAAGTTACTTTTTATTTGGCTGGGGTACTGTGATTCGAACACAGGAATGTCGGAGTCAGAGTCCGATGCCTTACCGCTTGGCGATACCCCAATATTTTTTTATATTATACATACATTTTATATTTTTTTCAAGCTTTTTTTAAGATGAACCCTTTACTTTTTTAAAATTGATTGACTTATTTGTACATAATCTATAAAATAAATATTAGAAAATAAAAAAAATCGAACTATAATATTTTACAACTTTACCTAATTTAGCTGTTCAAAAAGAAAGGACTCAAAATTGAAAAAAAATAATTTTTTATCAAAATTTGTAAGTATTTTAATTATACTATTTATAATTGTTCAACTTATATCTCCAATAGTGTTTGCTAAAGATTGGACATCCTCTAAGTATTTAGCTCTTGGTGATAGTATCGCTTATGGATATGGACTTGCCAATAGAGATACACGGATGCTATTCTCAAATTGTAAGAAACAAATTAAAAATCTCTCAAAATAATTATTCAAACTTAGCTGTATCTGGAATGACTTGTGAAGAATTTTATTCTGCAATTCAAACAGACAAATATAAGAAAGCTATCAAATCGGCAGATGTAATTACTGTTTCAATTGGCTCTAATGAACTTTTAGGAATTGCCATTACTGCTATTTCAAATGTAACAGGTGTCCCTGCAAGTGACCCAAATTTTACCCAAAAAGCTCAAAAGGTATTTGCTGATGCAAATATATTCAAAAAAATTCTTTTAGGTAGAAAACTATATGATTTCTTTACTTCAAATGAGACAAAAGCAACAATAGAAGCTAATATAAAAAAATATCAAACTAGTTGGAATAATTCTATATCATATATTAAAAGCATTAATAGCAATGCAACAATTGTTGCAACTGAGTTTTATAATCCATACTATGAGGTTGGTATTTCTTCTTATGATTTAGGTTCTTATGTTGCAGAATATATAGAAAGAATGAATACAATTTTAAAAAATTCTAGTAAATCAGAATCATTATATAAAATTGCTAAAATATATGACGACTTTAATGTTACAAATCCTAGACTTACAAATGTAAATATTAATTTTAGTAATTTTTCAAAAATCAATGTCGATCCACATCCAAATAAAGAAGGTCATAGTGTTATAGCATCTAGAATAATGGATGTTTTACAAATAGAAACTAATAAAAAAATTGATATTAAGAACTTATCATTTTCAAAAATAGTAGATCAAAATTACACATCAAAACCAATTACTCCTTCTATCACAATTAAAGATAAAACTAAAACCTTAACGGAAAATGTAGGTTATGCTTTAACATATATTAATAATACTGATGTAGGTGAAGCAAGTATTATTATTAAAGGAATTGGTAATTATACAGGAACAGTTACTAAAACTTTCAATATAAAATCTGCAAGTACAAATAATAAGATTGATATTACTAAATTAAGCTTTACAGATGTTGAAAATCAAATGTATTTAGGTTTTAAAATAACTCCAGATATTAAAGTTAGAAATGGAAATACTACGTTAAAACAAAATACTGATTATACATTGAAATACTATAATAATATAAATGTTGGAAAAGCAACAATAGAAATAAAAGGAATTGGTAACTATACTGGTAAGAAAAATATAAGTTTTACTATTTCTCCAAAATCTCTTGAGTATGTAGCTGTGTCAGAAGTATCATCTCAAAAATATACAGGCAAAAAAATAACACCAAAACTAAATATAACTGATGGTTCAACCAAATTAATTGAAAATAAAGATTATACTATAACATATTCGAATAATGTAGAAGTTGGGTCAGCAAACGCTACTATTAAGGGAACAGGAAATTATACAGGAGAATTAAACAAATCATTCTCAATAGTAAAAGATGAAACTCCATCTTCATATACAGATATATCTACACTAAATATATCTAATATACAAGACAAAATCTATACTGGAAAACTAATCACTCCAGAAGTTACAATATATGATGGTAGTACTTTATTAAAAAAGGATACAGATTATCAATTATCATATAAAGATAATTTAGATATTGGCACTGGAACTTTAATTATAAAAGGTATTGGAAAGTATAATAATTCAATTGAGAAAACTTTTAATATTACTAAAAAAGATATCCAATATGTGCAAATTGAAGATATAGATTATCAAAACTATACTGGAAAAGAACTAAAACCAACACTATATATTTCTAGTGACCATATAAAGCTTAAAGAAGGCCAAGATTATACAATAGAGTATTCAAATAATATAGAAGTTGGTACTGCTAAAATTATAATTAAAGGTATAAATAATTATACAGGAACAACAATAAAATCATTTGAAATTATTCAAAACAGTACTAATAATGATACTCCTCAAAACAACAATAATCAAAATAACAGTATTAACACTAATATTCCTACTAATAAATCAGAAAAAATTGATAATACAATAACTACCAATAAACAATTACCATATACAGGTATTAAATATATTGTTTTAATTATTCTTCCATTTATTACTGTATTTTCAATTATCTCAATAAAAAAATATAATAAGCATAATTTTAAATAATAAAAAAAGACAGTTCTTTTTCCATAAAAATTGGGAAAGAAAACTGTTTTTTTTATTAATTTATTTACAAAATCTATGTTTACCAATAACAACAGTTACCGGTCTAGACCAAATCCATTTGTTTGTTGCAGTAGCAGGATTAAAATAATAGATAGCTCCATATGAGGGATCCCAACCATTAAGTGCATCTTGTGCAGCTTTTTTTGCTGTAGCATCTGGAGTTTTATTAATTTGTCCATCAGCAACTGCATCAAATGCACCTTTTTGATATATTACTCCTGCAATTGTATTAGGAAATGAACTACTTTTTACTCTATTCATTACAACTGCACCAACAGCAACCTGTCCAGTATAAGATTCTCCTCTTGCTTCCCCATATATAAGTTTTGCAAGAAGATTAACATTACTCGAATTACTATTTGAGGTATTTGAATTTGAAGATGAATTAATTCCTAAAGCAGCGAGAGTTTTATCTCCAACAATTCCATCTACAGTTAATCCATTTTTTCTTTGAAAATACTTTACAGCTTCTAATGTTTTACTTCCAAATATTCCATCAACTGATCCTTTATAATATCCCCAATTTTTTAGTTTAGTTTGAATTTGTCTTACTTCATCTCCTCTTGATCCATATTTTGATAATGCATTAACTTCACTAATTTTAAAACAACTTACAAATACTATAATTGAAATTATCCCTGTTGCACATATAAAAAACAATACTTTTTTATTAATTAATTTTTTAAACATAAAAACCTCTCTTTTAATTAAAAATACATTATTTATATTTTTATCAAAAAGAGAGGTATTTATACATTTCTTTTCCTATCAATTCCAAACTTTAGCAATACGCACAAAGTATCGCCTCAAATCCTACTTCTAAGTCAATTAATCCAATCTTATATTTATAATCCAAATCAATTAGCTGTTGTAAAATGTTTCTTAACTCATTAGTCTTAAAATAGCCTGATTGAGTTTTATATTTATTAGTTAAAAAAGTTTGATTTGGTTTTAATTCAAGTGCATCTATAAGATTTCTATTATCTTGCAAAGCAAGTTTAGTTAAATATAATTTTTTAAAATGATTATATAAAGTAATTAAAATCTTTTGTACAGGCTCTTTTTCCAAAATAAGATTTCTTAGAACATCTATCGCTTGTTTTGTTTGTTTTTTTCCTAAATTATCTGTTAAATCAAATATTACACTTTCGATTTTCTTAATAGACAAACTATCAATATCTTCTTTGGTTATAGTTCCGTTTTCTCCAACATATTCTATAAGTTTTCTAATTTCATTTATTAGCTCTTGCATATTTGTACCACAAACCTCTATAAAATAGCTTAATGTTGGAACATCGATATTAACCTTATATGCATTTGTAATTTGTTTAATTCTAGCTTGTATTTGATTTGGTTTTTGGTATTCAAAATTACAGCTTACACCATTTTTTTCAATAAAACTCAAAAGATTTGATTTTTCAACATCTTGCTCTATAAAAGCCAAAACAATTGAATCTTTAATAGAATTAAAATTTTCTTCTAAATACTCTAAAAATTTAGTCTTAATTGTATTGTCTGAAGTTTTCTTTTTAAAATCTTTTTTAAATAGCCCTGTATTTTTAGCAATAATAAGCTTTCTATCAAATCCAAAAGGAGGTGTTTCAATATTTGAAATTATCTCATTTAAATTAGTTTCATCAATGTCTATATGATTTATACCTTTTAACGTTTCACCAAATAAGCCTTTAATCTTCTTTAAGCAACTTTCTAGTAAAAATCGTTCTTCTCCATATAATAAATATAATGAATCTAATTGATTTTGTTTTAACCTTTTTTCTAATTCTTCAATTTTCAAATTTGACATTCCTTCCTAGAAAAAACTCTTTATTCAAATATAATTCTAAAAACCTCGGCAACACTCCACGCTTGTGCAGGAGCCCCTTTAGGTAAATGTGGTAGTTTTGAATCATATAATTCTGAAATAGAACCTATACATCCACTTTCTAATACTTCCTTGCTAAAAGTTTTTTGAGTTTTTGTTTTAAAGTCATTTATTTTTTCTTCCATTATAGCTTTTTTAGCTTTTGTTTTAAAAGAATTTTTCATATTTTTTAAAGAATCATAATAAAGTCCTAATAACCATGGCCAAGTTATTCCTTGGTGGTAACTTGCGTCTCTTTTGAATGCATCGCCTTCATAAATATCAATATATCCTTTTTCTCCTTTTGCAAGTGTTTTTAGTCCATAATTATTTAATAATTTTTTCTCAATAGTATTTATAATATTTTCAGCAATTTCAGAATTTGGATCTATTACTGGATATGTTAAAGAAAGCGCAAATAATTGATTTGGTCTAATTTTATTATCTCCAACTACATCATTTAAACATTTTCTTCTTGAATTATAGAATTCTTTTTCAAAAGAGTTTTTGCATTTTTCTGCTAATTCTGCATATTTTCTACTAGTTATGATTTTTTTTATTTTCTCATATTTTCTAGATAATTCTTCCATTATTTTTAAAGCATTATACCAAAGAGCATTAATCTCAACTACTTTTCCAAATCTTGGTGTAAAAACATAGTCTCCAAACTTAGCATCCATCCATGTATTTTGTGTATTTTCTGTTCCAGAAGAGATTAATCCATCATCATCTAAAAATACATTATTATCATCAATAGATAATTTTTTGATATATCCATCAATAATCAGTTTTAATTTAAAATAAATATTTTCTTTTATAAATTTATCATCATCTGTATATTTTAAATATTTTGCTACTTGCTCAAATAATAGTAAAGCGCTATCTACACTATTATATAAAGGCTTATTATCTAACTCTGAATATCCATTAGGTACTAACCCATATTTTAAATCTCTTGTAAATGTAAGTAAAACCTCTTTTGCAATTTCAAATCTTTTAGGTATTAATAGCAGTCCTTCAAATGATATAAAAGAATCCCTTCCCCAATCCAAAAACCATGGGTATCCAGCAATAATTGTATGTAAACCAAAAGACTTTCTTAAAACTATAAAATTGTCAGATGCTATTAAAAATAATTTAGCTAATTCTTCTTTTTTTAGTTCTTCCTTCGTTTTATTTTCATTTGTATTTATTAAACTAGAATCTTTTATTATATTCTCTATTCTAACCTTTTCTTTTGCCATAATAACTTTAGCATCAAGTTCATCAATATCATGTTCCAAAGAACAGATAAATGAAATTTCTTTTTCTTCATTAGGATTTATATCAATTTCAAAAACTCCTGAAACAATATGATTTTCTTCTGGGAAAAAACCTCTTTTTTCTTCTTCTATATAAAACATATTATTAAAAGTATTATTATAATGCTCTATATATTTGCCTTCTGATATTTTCATATATACAGGATTTTCTACGTTATTGTCTATTATTAATTTTATTCTATTTTCTTTAATATTTTGTGATAATTCAAAATTGTGATTAGTACTCATTGAATGGAAGTCTCTAGAATTCAAAACAGGTGCAAGGTTTAATTTTAATTTATGATTTTTGTTAAGAATTTTATATGTAACTACAACTGTATTTTTACCATATTGCATACAGATTTTTTTTGTAATTTCTACATCTTCTACCAAATATTTAAATTTGGGGAAAGCCTCTTTTTCGAATGAATCTAAATATTTATATCCTTCAGAAACATAGTTTTTACAAATATTTGTATATAAATTATATTTTTTGCCATCCAAATCAATACTTTCATCTAATTTTGATAAGATTAGATTTCTTCTACCAGGGCTTTCTAATGCTGCAACTAAAAGGCCATGATATCTTCTAGTATTTGCTCCTATTATAGTAGATTGAGCATATCCCCCTATTCCATTAGTTATAAGCCATTCCTTTTTTAGTCCATCTTCTAAATTTAAACTTTTTTTATCAAATTTCATTAGTAACCTCCACTATTTAATACATTTATACGAAATATATTATTATGTTTTTTCTTCCTAAGTATCTAAATTATTATTAAGAATTTATTAGTCTTGCACTATTTAGACTTTGTTTTTTTCTTTTTTAAAGCTTTTTCATCAGCTGTTTTTATTGATTCTAATCTTTCACTATATTTTGATTTAAACTTACTCTTTTTCTTTTTGTCTTTATCTTTTATAGTATTGTTTTCTATTTTAGCTTTTTCATTTCTTTTTGCTTTTCTTCTAATTTCTTTATCAGCTTGAAGTTTAGAATTCATCATCATATATTCTGGGTCATTTTGTTTATCTTGGAATCTTAGGTCATCACATATTAATTGAATAAGTGCATTTCCAATTAATAAACTATTATGTCTTACATGATCCTCTTTTATAATCGACATATTCTCTTTTATAAACTTAATTTTTGTATCTTTACTTTTAGATATATCTTGTTCTACAAGTTCTGCCCCATCTTTATTATATTTTTTTATAAATTCTGGTACTACTTCCCCTGTATCATATAAACAGTAATCTATCAATCCTGTACCACAATGATCCACAATTGCATTTATATGATCTGATACTGAAAAATTATCTGTTAACCCTGGCTCTGTCATAATATTACATACATATAATTTTATTGCATTAGATTCTTTTATAGCTCTTGCAACACCATTTACTAATAAATTTGGAATTATATTGGTATATAAGCTTCCAGGTCCTATTATAATTCCATCCGCTTCTTTTATTGCTTCTATAACTTCTGGCAAAGCCTTACAGTTATTTGGATTCAAATATACTCTATTTATTTTTGTAAGTTTATCATATACTGTTTCAGCAATTTTAGATTTTTCTTCAATTAAATATCCATTTTCTAATTCAGCACAAATATTCATTTTTTCATTTGTAATTGGTAGAACTTTTCCACATATTTTAAAGATTTCATTACTGTTTTTAACCGCTTCTGCAGAATTTTTTGATATATCATTCATTGCAGTAAAATAGATATCTGAAAATGATACACCTTTTAATTTTCCTTGATTAAATCTGTAATTTAGCAAATCTTTTATTTTGCTCTCATCATTTAGTGCTAAAGCACTTATTCCACCTTTTACATCTTCTAATTGCCTATAAAAGATATCTTTTTCTTGATTTAAAGTTTCTCCATAATCTGAAACAGTAGCAACAGCTGTTAAATTACCTGTATATTTTTTTAACCCTTCTAATGTTGTATTAAGGCCACTCCCTCCGCCTATAACAACAATTTTAGGGCCTTCTGAATATACTTTTTTATTAAATATTAAATTATTGATATTGGCTTTTTTGGAACTATCAATTCTGTCATCTGTTGCTTCTATAAATAGTTCCATATTTCTTTTATTTAAATAAACTAATCCTATAACAACACAAGTAAAGCCAATTACAAAAAACAAAATGATTTTTAATGCAAGCTTAAATGTTATAGATTCGTCTGAAACTATAATATTAGCCATTCCATAAGAAATAGATGCCATTCCTACTAAAATTAGAAATATCCATCTTTTCATTTTTGAACTATTTTTTAACCAATGAAAAATTCCTCTCATATAATTATCCCTTCTAAATCCTCTTATATTTCCCCAATTATTCGTATTTCTTCTTCAATTTTAACACCAAATTTTTCAAATACACATTTTTTTACATGATCTATTAGTTTTAAAACATCTTCAGCAGTTGCATTATTTTCATTTACAATAAAACCTGCATGCTTATTTGAAACCATGGCTCCACCTATTTTATAGCCTTTAAGACCACATTCATCTATTAATTTTGCTGTAATAATTCCTTCTTTTCTTTTAAATGAGCTTCCAGCAGAAGGTTTATCAAGTGGCTGCTTTTCTTTTCTTTTGTTTAAATAATCATCCATCTTCTGTTTTATTTCATCTTTTTTACCATTAAATAATTTTAATTTTGTTTCCAAAATTATATAATTATCGTTTTCAAACATACTATGTCTATAACTAAAATCTTGTTCTTCATTTGTAAATGTATAAATATTTCCATCATAGTCCATACATGTTGTTGAAATAACTATGTCTTTTATTTCTTTTCCATAGGCTCCAGCATTCATGTAGATTGCTCCACCTATTGTTCCAGGTATTCCTGATAGTTCTTCAAATCCTGATATTTCCTCGTTTAAGAGCTTAATAGAAAATGGCATCATTTTATATCCTGCTCCAATTGTTACAATTGAAAAATCTTTATTTTTTTCTATATCTAAATTATTTATATCAATTTTTATTACTAATCCTCTAATACCTTTATCTGTTACTAATATATTTGTTCCATTTCCAATAATTGTAATTGGCATTTTATTCATTTTCGCAAATAAAATAGCTTGTTTTAGTTCATCAATACTGTTAATACTAATAAATAAATCAGCTATTCCTCCGATTTTAAATGCTGTATGATTTTTCATTGGTTCGCTAGATATCATCTTCTGTTTTATTAAACTAAAATCTTTGTTTTCCATATAGCATTTTCCTTTTCAAGTTATTCTTTTTTTCACTATAATATATTATCATTTTCTTGCGATATTTACAAGTTTTTTTTGATTTTTTTACAATTCTATGTTATAATAATTACATATTAATTATATAATTATTTAATAATAAATAAACGGAGGAATTTTTTATGTGGCCTTTATGGTTAATAGTTGCTGGTTTATGTTTTGTTATAGAAATATATACAGTTGGTTTTTTTATTTTTTTATTTGGGGTAGGTGCACTTGTTGCACTTGTTGTAAGCTTATTTACAGATAATCTATTTATTCAAATTGTTACATTTTTAGTTACTTCGGTTCTATTATTGCCTTTAAGCAGGCCATTAACTAAAAAATTATCTAAATCTGCCAAAACCACTCAAACCAATTATCATAGTATAATTAATAAACAAGGAATAGTATCTGAAAATATAGATGTTGATAATGCCACTGGTCAAATAAAAGTTAAAGGTGAAGTGTGGTCTGCAATAGCAGATACAAACATAAAAAAAGGCGAAAAAATTAAAGTAATTGAAATTGATGGAGTTAAAGCTAAAGTAGAAAAAGTTGAAAAACTTTAAATATTATTAATTATGATATTAAATTTTAAAAATATATATTAAATAATAGGAGGTGCTTTTATGGGAGCAGGAATTTTTTTTGGAATTCTTATTTTCATAATTTTAATCATTGCTTTCAAATCAATAAAAGTTGTAAATCAGTCTGAAGTATATATTATAGAAAGACTTGGTAAATACTATAAAACAGCAGATGCTGGACTTACAATTATTATTCCTTTTATTGATCGTGTTAGTTCAGTAGTTCTTCTAAAGGAACTAACTATGGACATCCCTCCACAGGGTGTTATTACTAAAGATAATGTTACAATAAATATTGATACTGTTGTATTTTATCAGATAACTGACCCAGAAAAATCAGTATATGAAATAGCTAATTTAAGAAAAGGTATAGAATATCTTGCAATCACAACAATACGTGATATCGTAGGTAAAATGGACCTTGATGAAACATTTGGTGCAAGAGATAATATTAACTATCAACTTCGTTCTATTCTTGATGAAGCAACAGATAAGTGGGGTTGTAAAATAAACAGAGTTGAAATTAAAGATATTAATCCACCAGCAGATATCAGAGAAGCTATGGAAAAACAAATGAATGCAGAACGTAATAAAAGAGCATTAATATTAGAAGCAGAAGCTCAAAAACAATCTGATATTACAGTGGCTCAAGGTAAGAAAGAAGCTGCAATATTAGAAGCTGAAGCTGAAAGTGAAGCTAAAATAAGAAGAGCAGCCGGTGAAGCTAAAGCTATAAAAGAAGTTGCTGAAGCTAAAGCTAAAGAAATAGAAATGGTATATGGTGCAATGAAGAATGCTTCTCCAGATGAAAAACTTGTTCAATTAAAATCTTTAGAAGCTTTAAAAGAAGTTGCAAATGGTGAAGCAAATAAAGTATTTATTCCATTTGAAGCAACATCTGCATTAGGATCTTTAGGTGCTATTAAAGAAGTTCTAAAAGAAAATGAAAAGAATGATAAAAACACAAAAAAATAGATTACCTTATATAAAAAAACTTAAAGAAAATCAATTTGATATTCTTTAAGTTCTTTTTATTTTAGAATATATACTAAATATCCATTTTTGTCATTTTTTAATATCTTCTATAATTTCTTCTAACCATTCCTAATCTGCCACTATTGTTTTGATTTGAAATTATATTTTCTGAATAGTCCATATTTTCATTTTCTGATTGCAACATACTTGAGTTTCTATAGCATTCATTATCTGTAGTATTGTCAACATCTTCATCTATTTCAGGACATAATGAACAACAAGGTTTTAAAAATTTTTGACAAATACATCTTATAAATCTAGCAAGTACTGCTGTTATATATGCCAAAATAGTATAAACAATTAGTCCTATCAATAATGTTGACAAGTCTGTAACAACTCCAGCTGCAAATAACGCAAATAATACAACTAAATAAATAGAAAAAAATGTTATTGCAACTAAAATTGGAGATTTTAATAATCTTTCAAAAACAATAGCAAGAAGAATTGTAGCAATTGGTATAGCGAAAAAAATTAGTAAATTCATAATATTTCTCCCCTTTTTTGTGATTTTATATAATATATATTATGAATTTACTAAATAAAATGTGAAAAGTTGACATTTATTGATTATATTTTTTTATATGCTTTAAATTTATATTAATATTCAACATTCACTAAATATAATCCATTTGGTGGCATTGTCTTTCCTGCATTTTCTCTTTTTCCATCTAGAATTATTTTTGGTAAATCATCTGGGTTAATTTTTCCTAAACCAACATCTACTAAAGTTCCAACAATAATCCTTACCATGTTATATAAAAAGCCATTTCCAGTGAGCTCTATCCACAATCTATTATCTTTTTGTTCATAAATTTCAGCTTTATATATCGTTCTTACACTAGATTTGCTACTAGTTCCACTTGCTTTAAAAGCTTTAAAATCATGTTCTCCTTCAAAATATTTAATACCCTGTTTCATTTTTTCTATATCCAATTTTTGTGGTATATTAGTTTCTAAATTTCTATAAATTGCAGATGCAATTAAATTATTATTAATAATATATCTATATGTTTTTCTTTTACAAGTAAGCCTACTATGAAACCTTTCATCTACTTCTTCCGCATTTATTATCCTAATTGATCTTTTTATCTTTGTATTAATTGCTATTGGAATTTTTTCTATTGGAATTGATGAATTTGTTTTAAAATTTGCGACTTGTCCTAAACTATGCACTCCTGCATCTGTTCTACCTGAAGCATTAAGTTCAACCTTTTCTCCTGTTATTTCTTCTATAGCATGCTCAATTGTTCCTTGTATGTTTGGCTTATTAGGTTGTTTTTGCCACCCGATTGAATTCTTTTCCATCATATTCTATTGTTAACTTTATATTTCTCAATTTTACTCTCCATTCTAAAAAAACGGAAATAAGATTCTTATTGCATTTGATAATATAATAAAAATCTAAATTCCGTCATTTTTATTTTTCAACTTTTTCTTCTTTATCTGTTTTTTTGTTTTTAAACTTCTTAAACTTATCTTTTAAATTGTTAAAACCTTTTTCTTTTTCTTTTTCATCATCATGTAGTCTTTTATTAACAATATTATTTATTAAAATCTTTTTTAATACATCTTCTCTTACATCAGCAATTAATGTTCCATCTTTAGCAACAGAAATTTTACCTGTTTCTTCAGATACAACAACTGCAATTGCATCAGACTCTTTTGAAATTCCTATTGCTGCTCTATGTCTTGTTCCTAGTTCTTTGGCTATATCTGCATCACTTGCTAAAGGAAGCATACAAGCTGCAGCAACTATTTTATTATTACTAATTACAACCGCGCCATCATGTAAAGGTGTATTGGGTATAAAAATATTTACTAATATTTGAGGTGAAACATCAGCATTTAATTCTATCCCTGTAGATATAATGTCTTTTATTTGAATATCTCTTTCAAGTACAATTAGTGCTCCAATCTTATTTTTAGCAAGCTCTGTAGCTGCTATTGCAACTTTATATATATCTTCTTTTGTTTTTGTTGCAATATCTTTTTCCATACCAAATAATTTTGAAAATTTATTAGTTCCTAATTGCTCTAATGCTCTTCTTATTTCTGGTTGAAAAATAATAATTAGAAGTATTACTCCCCAGTTCATAACTGCAGATAAAATGTAATTTAGTATATTTAAGTTTAATAGCCCACTTAACCATGTAATAACTATTAAAAACGCAATGCCTTTTATTAATTGCCATGCTCTAGAATTTTTTGAAAATTTTAAAACATAATATGCTAAAAACAATACTATAGTTAAATCTATTACTAGTGTAATTAATTTTAGCGGATTATCTTGATATATTTGTATATTTTGTAATATGATTTCTTTTATATCTATCATATTTCCTCCATTATTCCATTTATTTTTTAAAGTAATAAATTAAATAAAAAATTACAGTAAGTCCCACTGAAAATAGCATTAATAAAGCTAAAATAAGAGCCATTACTTTAGTTACAACATCTCTTTTATTTAATTTTGTTTTATTTTTAGTTTCTATTTTGCTTTCGTCCATTTGCTTCCTCCTTTGAAATCACATAATTATTATAACACTTTTAAAAACTTTTTCAATACCTTTACTTAGTATTGTTTTAATCAACTTTAATAATATGCTTTATTGTTTCAATTGCAATATCTTTTTTTGATATATCATTTAAGTGTATTGTAGCTAATATCTCTCCATTATTTATGATTTCTCCAACTTTTTTATGTATTATTATTCCAACTGACATATCTATTTTATCTTCTTTTTTAATTCTTCCTGCTCCTAGATAACAAGCTAATTTTCCAATATTTTCTGCATTAATTTCTTTAATTGTTCCTGATTTATCAGCTTTTATATCTATAATATATTTTGCTTTTTCAAATTTATTAACATCTTCTAAATATGAAATATCTCCACCTTGAGTTTGTACCATTTCTTTAAATTTATCAAAAGCTTTTCCTGATTCAATCTTTTCTATTATTTCATTTTTTATTTTTTCTAAATCGTCACCTTTTCCTGCAAGTTTAATCATTTTACTTCCAATTTCCAATACAGCATTTTTTAAGTCATCTGGAATACTAATATTTTTTAAGAAGTTTATTGCCTCTATTATCTCAAGAGTATTTCCTATAGCATATCCCAAAGGTTCGTCCATAGGTGTAAATACTGATTCTACATCAAGATTAGCATATTTTCCTAATGTTTCCATTTTATTTGCTAAAACTCTTGCATCTTCAATGTTTTTCATAAACGCGCCTTTTCCATAAGTAACTTCTAATACAATTTTATTAGCACCTGCAGCAATTTTTTTACTCATTATGCTTGATGCAATTAAAGATACATCATCAACACAACTAATAGAATCTCTTAAACTATATATTTTTTTGTCAGCAGGAGCTAAATTTAAAGTTTGTCCAATCATACTTATACCAGTTTTATGTACATTTTGTTTAAATTCTTCAATTGAAATACTAGTATTATAACCTGGTATTGATTCTAATTTATCTACTGTACCACCAGTAAAACCTAATCCCCTTCCTGACATTTTTGCAACAGGTATCCCAAAAGAAGCTATAATTGGCAATAATACAATAGAAACCTTATCCCCTACTCCTCCTGTAGAATGTTTATCTACAACATTTTCTCCAAATTCAGATAAATCAAGTATTTCTCCAGAGTTTGCCATACTAAAAGTTAAATTATATAATTCTTCATCTGTCATACCATTTATAAAAATTGCCATAATAAGTGCTGCCGCTTGATAATCAGTTATTTCATTATTTGTATATCCTTTGATAAAAAAATCTATTTCTTCTTTAGTTAGGTTTTTCTTATCTCTTTTTTTGGTTATAATATCTAATATACTCATATTATCAATTCCTTTCTTACTTTGCTTTTTATGCTGTTAATTTATACTATTTAAAATTATTTATTATAATTAAAATAAATATAAAGTTTTAATTATTGAATACTTCTATTTTAAACAAAGTTTTTAATAAATGTTCTTCTATGTATTGGAGTAGGTCCAAATTCTTTTAGTGCTGCAATATGTTTAGCAGTGCCATATCCTTTATGTGCTGCAAAACCGTACTCTGGATAAACTTTATCCCACTCACGCATAATTCTATCCCTAGTTACTTTTGCAATAATTGATGCACATGAAATAGAATAGCATTTTGCATCCCCTTTTATAATAGATTTATATGGTATACCAAATGTATCTATACCTGTTAAAGCATCAACCATTATAATATTTGGTTTTATTTCCATTTGACTTAAAGATTCTGTTAATCCTTTTTTAGTTGCTTGCAATATATTAATTTTGTCAATTTCATCTTGATAGACTATTCCTATTCCATAACTTATAGCTTCTTCTAAAATTAAGTCATATAATTTTTCTCTTTTATTTTCTGAAACTTTTTTAGAATCATTTACACCTTCTATCATAGAATCTGGTTTCATAATAACAGAAGCAACAACAACAGGTCCAGCAAGAGGTCCTCTACCTGCTTCATCAATTCCCGCTATGTTTTTTACCCCCTTGTCATAAAACTCTTTTTCCATTTCTTTTAGTTTCAACAATCTTAATTCTTCTTTTTCCTTCATTCTAAAAATTAATTCCTTTCATGATTTTTTATCAAAGGTCTGTCCCAAAATTTAAGTAAGTCTGTCCCATTTTGAAAACGGGACAGTCCCCATTTCGAAACGGGACTGTCCCCATTTTGAAAAGACAGTATTATCTACTATCTTTTGCAAAGTCTCCATATACCTTAGTAATTTCAATTTTTGATTTTCCTTGTTTTATTTTATCATCAGTTTTAACTATTAAATCAACATCATAGACATCTCTTAAATTTCCTATATTCTCTCTTCTTTGTCCTATAACATTGTTTACATCTTGTGGATTTACTGTAACCACAACCTCTTTAACCTTAGTATTTAATTGCTTTATTTTTTCAACAATAACATCATACCAAATACCAGATTCAACAAGTTGTCTAAATGCTGGGTGGAATGGACCTGCAACTACTTCACTTTGTTCTTGTCCTGGGAAAGTAATATCTTCTGTTGGCTGAAGTCCTATTCTTATTACTTCTATATTTTTCTTTGCAAATAGTTTTACTAGTTCTTTGCAGGTTTCTACAGCTTGAACTAATGTTAATGCTTTATACTTTCCTTCATTATATTCTTTTTCTAATTTTGTACCTTTTATTACAAGTACAGGATAGATTCTCATCATTTTTGGTTTTAATTTAATTAACTGTTTTGCAGTGTTAATTTCATCTAACTTGGTACTTTCAGGTAATCCTACCATCATTTGGTGTCCTAATCTAAATCTATAAAATCTAATTAATTTTGATGCTTTTTTAACATCATTAAAACTATGACCTCTTCCAGACCTTTGAAGTATATAATCATTTGCAGATTGTACTCCTAATTCTATTGTTTTTACTTTATACTTTTTTAGTCTCTTAAGTGTTTTTTTATCTATACAATCTGGTCTAGTTGATATACGTATGCTTTCAACTTTTTTTGCTTTTACATATTCGTAAGCAGCTTCTAATAACTCATTTTGTTTTTCTTCCTCTATAGCTGTAAAACTTCCACCAAAAAATGCAATTTCTACTTTGGAATCTGGCTTGATATATTTTAAATGATCTTCAATTATCTTTTTAACTTCATCATATGTAACTTGATTTTTTTGACCACTAATAGATTTTTGATTACAAAATATGCAATCATTGGGACATCCTAAATGTGGCACAAATATTGGTATAATGTACTGTTTTTTCATTAAATCTTCACTCCTCATTTTCTTTTTAGTGCTTCTATTGCAATTTTTGCTGCATCCATCTCTGCATGTTTTTTACTACTTCCTTGTCCTATTGCTAAAGCTTTTCCATTATATTTAACCTCTGAAATAAAAACCTTATTATGATCTGGTCCACTTTCCTTTATTATATTGTATTCAATATTTACATCTCCGTTTTTTTGCAATATTTCTTGTAATACAGTTTTGTAATCTTTTTGCCCAACATTTTTACTAGCAAATTCAATTTCTTCTTTTAAATTTTTTACTATAAAGTTATTAACAGGAGTTAATCCTCCATCTAAATACATAGCTGCAATAACTGCTTCTACACTATCTGCTAGTATTGCTGGTTTTACCTTGCCACCTGAATTTTTTTCAGATTTTCCTAATAGCAAGAAATCACTAAAATTATGCTTAATAGCAATTTTATAAAGACTTGCTTCACATACAACTTGGGCTCTAACTTTAGTCATTTCTCCTTCTTTTAATTTTGGATAATTCTTATATAAATATATACTTGTTAAAAACTCTAATATACTATCACCTAAAAACTCTAATTTTTCATTGCTACTAACTTTATTCTCATATGCATAAGAAGTATGTGTTAGAGCTGTTTGTAACAAATTTTTATTATTAAATTTATATTCTATTTCACTTTCTAATTTTGAATATTCCATTTTATGCTTCTTCCCTCCAAAAGATATAAAACAAGTTTAAAAATTTAAATTTTAAAACTGAAGTGTTTCAATAATACCTATTTATTATATACTAAATCTCAAAATTTTCAAGTAGATAAAAAACTGTTATTTTCATAAATTACTTTCCTAGAATATAAAAAATGTCGAAAAAATAATTTCGACATTTTTTATTATTTAACATTTTCTTTAATATATTCAACTACATCTCCTACAGTAACAACTTTTTCTGCATCTCCATCTGGTATTTCAATGTTAAACTCTTCTTCAATTCCCATTATTAATTCTACTAAATCTAATGAATCAGCACCTAAATCGTCTATAAAGTGTGATTCCATAGTTACAGTATCTTCTGATACTTGTAATAAATCTACTATTATTCTTTTTATTTTTTCAAATACTTCTTCTGAACTCATTCTTTAAGTTCACCTCCTCTCGTGTTTTTTATCTAAGATATCTCTTTTGATATTAATTTTATATTATCTATTGACATTTATATTATATGTTTTTTTATTTGTCAATAGATATACTAAATTTATTACTACTTTTTATTTTCGAATTCTGAAATTAAGTTTTCTACGGTCTTGTTTTCAACAAACTTTTCAGCTTGTTTTATTGTGAATTCAAATAATTTTTCATCACTACTTCCATGTGCTTTTACAACAGGTTTTTTTACCCCTAAAAACAAGGCACCTCCATAAGATTTATAATCCATTGTTTTTGCAAATTTTTTCATAGCTGGAAGTGATGGAATAGCTGCAATTTTAGAAATTAGATTTCCTGCTAAGTTTTCTTTTAATGATTTTTTCACAAATTTTCCTAGACCTTCAACAGCTTTTAGAAATACATTTCCAGTAAATCCATCTGTAACAATTGCATCTATTTTTCCTGAAAAAGCATCTCTTCCTTCAACATTTCCAACAAAATTAATATTTAGTTCTTTTGATTTTTCTTTTAATAAATTATAGCTTTCTTTTGTTAATTCATTTCCTTTTGTTTCTTCAGTTCCAATATTTAAAAGCCCAATTGCAGGATGTTCTACACCAAATGTGTTTCTAATATAAATACTTGCCATTTGTGCAAATTGTAATAAATTTAATGGTCTACAATTTGTATTTGCTCCAGAATCTATTAATACCAATCTACTTTTATATGCAGGTAAAATCCCTGCCATAGCAGGTCTATCTATGCCTCTAATTCTTCCAACTAGTAAAGTAGCTCCAGCAAGTAATGCTCCTGAATTTCCTGCTGAAATAAATACATCTCCTTCTCCATTTTTTAACATATTAAAACCTACTACCATTGAAGAATCTTTTTTATGTTTAATACTATCTGTTGGTCCATCTGTCATCTCTATCGTTTCTGTAGCATTTTTTATTGATAATCTAGGAGATATTTCATTAATAGTTTTTCCATATAATTGCATTAATCTGTCTTCAATTACCTCTTTTTTTCCTATTAATATTACTTCTGCTTTAATTTGACTTATAGCTTTTACAGCACCTTTTATATTAGCATCTGGTGCATTATCTCCACCCATTGCATCTAAAAGTATTTTCATTTTTAATATCATTCCTTTTCTTAGGGTACAAATCAAGTTTAAATAGAGTTTTTATCTTTAAAACTTTTCATTCCCAAAATAATTTTATTAACACACATTCTTAATATTATATAATTGTAATATTTTTTCTTTAAAATATCAATAGTTTTTGTAAATATTCATTTTCTAAGACCTTTTGTTTTTTTATATATTTGCTGATATTTTTTTGCTAATTCTTTTTTGTCTTTTGGAACGCTTTTATAAACTAAAAAGTCCCTACATGCATAGAATAAAAGAATTGGTTTGATTCTTTTTTCTTCTTTAATTAATTTCTTAATAAATTCTTTTCTAGCAATGAAAAAATTATTCTTTATAACTATTTTTTGATATATGTTAAAAAATACTTGTATTAACAGGATTTGATTTATTTTTATTTTAAATTTTGAATATTTTTTTAAATATGGACATACATATAATTTACATGTAAGGTTTTTATTAGTACAAAATTTAACTTTATCAAAATATTCACATTGGTGAACTCCATAGATTCGTGAGCCACAATTTTTATACCAAAAAGAATAGCAACAACCGTTGATTCTTGAATTTTTTGATTTGTTTCTTTCTGCAATACATATATTATTTTCAAATTTACATGGATTTTTTTCACTCCAAATTTTATCTAAATCATCACATAAAGTATCATATATGTATTCATATCTTTTTTCTTTATCTTCTATAAATATGGCTTTTATGCAATTTATTATCTCGTCATCTTCATTTTCTACAATTCCAATTAAATTATAATCTTTATAATCAATACCTGTTATTTTATTTTTATGCTTTAATCTTTTTATTTTTTTTAATAATCTAATTGTTCTTTTTTTATTATCATTAAAACAAATATAAAAACAATTAGTATTATTTAATTCATTATTTTCAGCATCTATTTTAATATTGTATTTTTCAAAATATGATTTATTTTCTTTGTATTCTCTATAATTTATCAATATATTTTTTTCATCTATGTTAATCATTTTTTCTCCATATTAAATATTATGTTATATTTTTTAATATTTCTTCTGCTATGTTTCTACCATCTCTTGCAGCCCATGCTACAGTTTTATATCCACCTCTTACATCTCCTCCTGCATAAATTTTTGGATTTGATGTTTGATATCTGTCATTTATTTTTATATTCTTTTTGTTATCTAAATCTAACCCTAGTTTTTCTACTAAAATATCAGTTTTTGAACCTAATGCCATAACAATATAGTCTGTTTTTATTGTATAATTACTTCCTTCTATATTTACAGGAGATAGTCTTTCATCCCCTTCTTTTTTTACAAGCTTTGTCTTTATTAATTCAACACTTTCGACTTTATTTGTTCCATTTATTTTTACTATATTATTCTGGAATAAAAATTCTATTCCTTCGTTTTTTGCATCATTTATTTCTTTTTCTTCTGCTGGCATTTGTTCTTTTGATCTTCTATATACTATTTTTACACTTTCTGCTCCTAGTCTTTTTATGGTTCTAGCTGTATCCATCGCAACATTTCCACCACCATTTATAATAACTGTTTTTCCTTTATAATCTGGGTGGTTTTTACTTTCTAATAACTCATTTCCACCATATACGCCTGCTATATTTTCTCCATCTATTCCCATTTTTGTAGATATATTTGCACCAAAAGTTAAAACAATGTAATCATATTTCTTAATTAATTCTTCTAATTTTAAATTTTCTCCTAGCTTTTGGTTATATTTTACATTTATTCCTAATTCTAAAATTTTATCAATAGTGTTTTTAACAATGTCCTTAGATAGTCTAAAGTCTGGTATACCATACATTAAGAGACCTCCAAGAAAGCTATATTTTTCATAAATTGTAACATCAATACCTTTTTTTGCTAAATATGCACTACATGTAAGCCCTGCAGGCCCTCCTCCAATAACTGCAACTTTAGTCTTATTTAGTTTGGTTGATACCTCAGAGGAAATCTTTAAATTATTTTTTATTGCATAGTCTCCAACAAATGCTTCTAATTCTCCAATACTAACAGAATTACCTTTTAAGCCTCTAACACACGCTCCCTCACATTGTTTTTTATGTGGACATATTCTTCCACATATTGAGAATAAAACAGTTGTATTGGTTAAAGTATAAAATGCATCTATGTATTTTTCTTCCTTTATTTGTTTTATAAATGTAGGGATATCATTATTTAATGGACATCCTTTTAAACTACATGGTTTTAATTTACAATTTAAACAATACTCAGATTTTTGTTTTATATTATTCATATATCCTCCATTTCAAGACTATTATTATTTTCTTATTTATTAAATTAGTTCGTTATTTTTATTTAAAACTTGTTTTAAATCATTTATAAAATCTATCTTTTTTGTTTCATCTCTAAGTAATGCTGCAGGATGCCATGTTGGCATATACAATATTCCTTTTTTTTCTATCCACTTTCCCCTTGATTCAGTTATTCTATATTCTTTTCCTAAAATATTTTGAAGTGCAATTCTTCCAAGAAGTACAATTATTTTAGGCTTTATTATCATAACTTGATTTCTTAAATAATTAATACAAGCTGTAATTTCATCTTCTTGAGGGTCTCTATTATTTGGAGGTCTACATTTTACAATATTTGCAATATATACTTCTTCTCTATTTATTTCTAATATATCAAAAGCATTATCCATTAATTTTCCTGCTTTTCCAACAAATGGTATTCCTTGTAAATCTTCATCTGCACCAGGACCCTCACCAATAAACATTATTTTTGAATTAATATTTCCTGTACCAAATACAATATTTGTTCTACTTTTCCCTAATTTACATCCTCTACAATTTGTTATTGCATTTTGGAGTTCTTCCATATTTTCGTACATATATATCACCTTTAAATAAGTTTTTTATAATATTCATTTTACCTTAATTTATAGGATTTAACAATAGTAATTTATGTAAAATTATAGAAAATTCAAAATCACTTTTTCGACATATTTCATATTTTATTAAGAGGTGAATTAAATGTTTATTAGTAGTTTACTTTTAGCGATTTCTAGTAGTATAGATTCTCTCGGAATTGGCGTTACTTATGGATTAAAGCGAATTAAACTAAAAAAATGGACTAAATTAATACTATTTTTTATATCCATTTTTATTACACTATTATCAGCTATAGTTAGTAATTTATTTAAATCTCTCTTTGGAGAACTTATTTTTAAATCTCTAGGTTCTATAATCTTAATATTTATGGGACTAATTATTTTGTTTAAAACAGATTCTGAAGAGCATACTTTTGATTTAGATAATTCAAATGACATAGATAATAAAGAAGCTATATTGCTAGGAATTGCCTTGTCTTTAGATAGCTTTTGTATTGGGGTAAGTGCTATTTCACTTGGAATTAATATGTTTTTATTTGCAATTACTGTTGCTTTTTTTCAATTTATTTTTTTAAGCTTAGGAAACTTTTTAGGAATACACTTATTAAAACTAAAAAAAGCTCCTCAAAGTATATGGAGCACAATTTCTGGTATTTTATTGATTTTAATTGGAATCTTTAAATTTTAAAATTTACTAAAAAAAAGGTCTTTAGAGAAAACCTCTAAAAACCTTTTTTATTGTTATTTTTATATTATTCTAATATATCAGCAACAACACCAGAACCTACTGTTCTACCACCTTCACGTATAGCGAATCTTAATCCTTTTTCTATAGCGATTGGTGTGATAAGTTCGATTGTCATAGATACATTATCACCTGGCATAACCATTTCTGTTCCAGCAGCTAATTCAATAACACCAGTAACGTCTGTTGTTCTGAAATAGAATTGTGGTCTATATCCATTGAAGAATGGTGTATGTCTTCCACCTTCTTCTTTTGTTAGAACATAAACTTCTGCTGTGAATTTTGTATGTGGATGAATTGTTCCAGGTTTAGCTATAACTTGTCCTCTTTCGATATCTTTTCTATCAATTCCTCTTAAAAGAACACCTATGTTGTCTCCTGCTTCAGCTTGATCAAGTAATTTTCTGAACATTTCAACACCAGTAACAACTGTTTGTTTTTTTTCTGTTGATAATCCAACGATTTCAACATTATCTTGTAATTTAACTGTTCCTCTTTCTACTCTACCTGTAGCAACAGTTCCACGTCCAGTAATTGTAAATACATCTTCAACTGGCATTAAGAATGGTTGATCAACTGGTCTTTCAGGTGTTGGTATATAACTATCAACAGCATCCATTAATTCTTTCATTGGAGTGTAAACTGGATCATTAGGATCTGTAGATGAACTTTCTAATACTTGTAATGAAGATCCTTTTATGATTGGAATTTCGTCTCCAGGGAAATCATAACTTGATAATAAGTCTCTAACTTCCATTTCTACTAATTCTAATAATTCTGGATCATCAACCATATCACATTTATTTAAATATACAA
>CAMVJW010000008.1 GCA_947167965.1 uncultured Clostridia bacterium
TAAATATTTAATAAAATTATAAGAATTTTATTTATATAAGTAAATGGATGTAAATAGCACAAAATAAAAAGCCTCCTAAATATCTTTACGGAAGCATTTATTAGGCTTTTTATTATTATTAAATTAAGTTATTATTACATTTTTGTTGCAGATTGGTGATTTTGTTAGGGAATTCTTGTTTTGAGCTTGAATTATTTCTACACTATCTTTTTTATATACTATCAGTATATTTGCAGATTTTGTTTGTATTTTTAATTATCACTTGTTTTCTATAATTTTTTGCAAAAAAAAATCTGTCCTAATTTCTAGAACAGCATTTTTATTATTTAATTTTATAATTTTAATCTTTTCTTTTTAGTAGGTTCTGCTGGAGGTATTAATGGACAATATGTATTGTCGGCATTTAAAACTTGAACTTCAACTGTTCTAGTTAAAATATCTGTATAACTGTATGTTGCATTTCTAGCACCTTCATTATATTTTACAGTAAATATATTTGAATATACTTTATCTATTGTTGCTTCTTTTTCAAAGGATTTATTTCTTCCTAATGACCCTTTTACAATTATCTTTTGTCCAATTTTGTCAATTATGTTTGATTTTAAGTTCATAATGTCTGTCGAATAAATCATTAATATCACCCTCTAATATAAATTATGTTTGAATTATAGCATTTAGGGATGATATTGTCAAAAGCAGTCTCCTGTAGTTAATTCCTTGTATCTTAGTATTTTCAACATTTTCAAAGTCTATTTTGTAAATATTACGCTTTTATTACAATTATGTAACAAAATTGTAATATTTTGTTACATAATGTTCTTTTCTCTTGTAATCCATTATCCACTACTTTAGGTATTTACTTCATATTCGAAACTCCTCTTTCTTATATATTATATAGATAATATATGGCATTTTTTCTTTAAAATCAATATTTTGTTTTAATTGATATCTTAAAAATGAACATTTGCAAAATTTTACAAATGTTCATTTTTACTGTTAAGCTTTTTTCTTTAAATAGATTCCAGCTCCTATCATCATTATTCCTAGTATAATTAGTATATTTATTAATCCTTTTTATAACAAAAACGTACTTTTACTAAGAATTTCTAAATCTGTTGGTTATTAAATAAAATATTTAAATAAACATTGTCCTAAATAATGGATTGTACTGAATCTTACAGCTTCTAAGCAACTTTTTACAATGAGTTTATAAGTGTTATACAATTTTTCTACCAATTTTATATAAAAATTTTTTCCCTAACTGTCCATGTTTACTTTTTATAATACCTAAAGGCACCTATTTAATGCAGAATGCGGCATATAAAGGAATTGATTTAATGTTGTTCTCATATCCAAAATTTCTAGTTGAAAATCTTATGGCATATTTTGGTTTAAATTCGTTTATATATATATTTAAACTTACAGATTTTACATTATTGCCACTTTTCACTTCTATTGGTATTATTCCGTCATCATTACTATATAATGCAAAATCAATTTCAGCATTTCTTTCAGAAGTCCAATAATAAAGTGATTCACCTTTTGATACTAATTCTTGTGCAATATAATTTTCAGTAATTGCTCCTTTATATATAAAAGTTCTATCCAACATAATATCAGGGTATTTGATTTCACTCATATTTGTAAGAATTCCTACATCACTTAAATATATCTTAAACATGTCTTCATCTATGTAAACTTTTAGTGGAATTTCCATTCTTTTTGATTTATGATTTATTAAAACTAGTTTAGATGCATTAAGCCAATCTATAGCGCTTTCATATTTCCTTTTTCTTGCATTCTCATCTTTTGGATCTATTAAACTATATTTAAAATTTTTTTTATCTTTTGCTAGTTGTCCGGGAATATTTTTATATACCTTTTCAATTTTAGCTGCTTCTAATTCACTTGTTACATATTTTTTCATATCAGCTATATATGAATCCTTAATATCTTGAATAATATGAGAATCAAATTTTAATACATCTAAGTCGTTTTCCACAAAATTATTTATAGCCTCTGGCATCCCTCCTATGCATAAATATTGTCTATATAATGTAATTGCTTGTTCATGTGCATAATCTGGCATGGGGCTCATGTTTGAATAACATTCTTTAATTTTGTTTCTTAGTATTTCCTTTCCAGTGGCAAGTAAAAATTCTTCAAAGTTCATCGGATACATATATTCCATTCTAACTTTTCCAACTGGAAACGATCCTTTAAATCTATTAATTTTGACACCTAGTAAACTACCTGCACATATTATTTTGTATTTTTTTTCAGATTCGTTAAAATATTTTAGTGAAACTATGCAGTTTTCACTCTCTTGAACTTCATCAAAAAATATTAGTGTTTTTTCAATATCTATTTTTTTCCCAATATATAATTCTAATTCACTTATAATTTTTTCATCATCTATTGTTTTTTCGAATATATTTTTAACTTCTTTATTTTTTTCTAAATTAAAATATAAATACTCATCAAAATTATTTTTACCAAATTTATCGATTATAAAAGTTTTTCCAATTTGCCTTGCACCTACAACCATTAATGGTTTTTTCATACCGGATTCTTTCCAATTTTGTAAAGTATTTTCAAAAAATCTATGCATTATAATTCCTCCATTCTATATAATTTTATCATATATTTTAAAACAAATCAATAATTATCGCCACTTTTTGCAGGTATCTTTTGATAAATATTGCCACTTTTTACAGGTATTTTTTTAATAATCAATAAATATCCCCCCGCTTAGCCGGGGTTTTTTTACTCGTAACGCCTAAAAAGCTATGTTACAAGCATATTCCAAAACTTCCTTCATTTTATATTATCTTTATGTGTCGAATCATATTGATTTTATATTATGAAGGGAGTTTTGTCTACTACAACGCTAAAGCCTACCCTACTACCGGCATAGCCGGAAGATTATTTACATTCAAACTAAAAACCAGGTATTAAAACCTGGCCTTTATATTTAAAAATCTTTCTTTTTCCCGGTTAGCTCCAATTCCACCAATTCCTCTTGTTCCATCACGTAAATTATCTTCTAAGTCTTCAATTGATACATACTTATAATTTTCTGTAATAGCAAGTTTAGTCGCTACAATTAATGGATCTAGAATGTCAATAAGAATTCTTGCTGGAGATGAAGCAAAATTTGCACCTGCTGATATCAATGCCTCAAAATAACTTTGACATGCCCCAGCAAATATTGCTAAATCAGAATTATTATATCTATCAAATCTTCTAGCTTCTTTAACAGTTGCAACAAAGTATTTGGAATTTCTATAATTATATAAATCATAAAATCCATATCCTTTTTTTATCATTCCATCATGACCTGTAACAACTAAAATATCTGGTTTATAATATTGTAATAAAGTATAAACTATTTTTGGTTGTTTATATTCTGGTATATTTTTTACTATAGCATTTATGCCCATTCTGCTGTAATATCTAATAGATTTTTGACTATATTTTTTATCTCCATCTAAATGTAAAATTCTTCCGGTCTTGACTACTGTTTTATTCCTATTTTCTTCTAATTTTAAATGTCCTTCTAGTTCTTTTTGCTTTTTTACTATGTCTTTTTTATCAATTAATTCTAAATCACTAATATCACTATCAGCAATTATTCTTTCAAACACTCCCTCCAATATTACATTATTTTTATTAGTTATGTCTTTAATTATAAAAAATATATCTTTATTGTATGATATTCTCCCGACTATGTCTCCATTTCTTAATCTTTTCATAATATTCACCTCTCACAGGCTAATATTATTATATGTCGAAAGATGTCTAATTGTGAGAATAATACAAAAAAATAACCTATCAATTATCATTTTTGATAGGTTTTAATTTATATTTGTTTTTCTGAAATAAGAACATCTATATCCTTATATGCATTTTCAATTGCCTCTTGATGATATATTTCATACATATCATACACTTTATTTGTTAAATTCAGTTTATCTAGTATATTTAAAACTTCATCTGCTCTAATGTTTTTATATGCTGCATAGTTTTCAATTAAGTAAATAAAAAAATCCATTTCTTTAGACATTTCAATTGCCTCCTAATTCATTCTCAAACAACTTGAAGATTGTGGCGTTCCTGTTATTTGTTCACATTCCCACATTTCAAATATAGCAGGACATCCAAAATCCCACATTTCCAAATTTATATTTGATATCATTCTATAAGTTTTTGAATTCAAAAACTTTCTAAATGCCTCCATATATGTGTAATTATATTTTTCTACTATCATTTTTACAACTTCTTTATCATAATAATCTAAAAAAAGTGACATATACTCTCTCATATTTCAATTGCCTCCATAAATCTTAAAAATTCCAAACTCTTATCGGTTTTAAACACAACTTGGTCTTTTAATTTTTGAGGTAATAGTCTTTTTATTGTTTCATCTTCATCATAATCGCCACGTAGATATAATGTAATTACTGGCATTGTATTATCATTTGCTACTGGTCCTATAATTATATCATAAGTTAAGTCATTAATAATGCTTTTTCTATTTCTTGCTACAAATTGTAACCATTCTTTACTTGCAAAATCAAAACTTAGTATTGATAAACTATCCATATCATTTTCTGAAATTTCAAAAACTGATATAACTGCTTTTCCATTTTCTCTTCTTTTAGTTGTTGATTTTGCCCATTTTTTAGCCTGCTCAAAATCTGTGGTTAAATAGAATCCAATTCCAAAGTCTAAAAATCTTCCACTATCAATAATTCTTGGTTTTTCAACTTTTACGTTACTTCCATGAAATAGTTTCATTGTTCCCTCCAAATATTGTAAAGTTATATAATTTATATATTTTTTTATCCAAGCAATTCTTTTACAACTTCATTTATTGTTCTTCCATCTGCAGCAGCACCAATTTTAGCTTTTGCTTCTTTCATAACAATTCCCATATCTTTCATTGAAGTTGCTCCTGTACTTTTAATAACTTCTTCAACTATTGCCTTAATTTCTTCCTTTGATAATTGTTTTGGTAAATAATTACTTAAAATCTCTATTTCTCTATTTGTTTGATCTATTAAATCTTGTCTTCCACCTTTTTCAAAATCTTTAATTGCATCTTTCTTGCCTTTTACTTCTTTTGCTATTATTTCAATAATTTTGTCGTCATCTACTTCTATTCCTTTATCTTTTTCAATTTGTAAAATTGCAGCTCTTACCATTTGAACTGTATCTTTTTTAACACTATCTTTTTCTTTCATTGCATCCTTTAAATCTTGCATTAATTTTTCTTTTAACATAATAAAACCTCCCTTTTTATTCTTCCTCTTTTTTCTCATCATTTTCTTTTTTATTTTCTTCTGTAGTTTCAAATCCTTTTCCAGTTTTTTTCAAAATTCCGTTTATAGATTCCATTATATCTTCTAAACTTTCATCAAAATTTTCTAATTTGTGCTCAAGCATTTTTATTCATCTCCTCTCAAAAACAACTTTTTAGCATTTTTATATGTTATATTTGCTATTTTTTCTTCTGTTTCTCCTTTAAATTCTGCAATCTTTTTAACTATATATTTTAAATTACTAGAATCATTTCTAGTTCCTCTAAGTGGTTCTGGAGCTAAATATGGTGAATCTGTTTCAATTAGTATTCTTTCTAATGGTACAATTTGTACTATTTTTTCTGCATTTTTAGAGTTTTTAAAAGTACACGTTCCTCCAAATCCAATATATAAACCTGCTTCTAATCCATGTCTTACAAGTTCTGTATTAAATGGGCAACAATGTAGTACTCCACTATTTTCAATTTTGTTATTTCTAATAATAGATATTGTATCATCTATTGAGTCTCTTGTATGAATTGATACAGGAAGCTTCAATTCATTTGCAATTTCTATTTGCTTTACAAATGCTTTTTTTTGTAATTCTATATTTTCCTTATTCCAATAATAGTCTAATCCTATCTCTCCTATAGCTACTATTTTTTTACTTGTTTTATATAATTCCATAATTTTATCAATAGTTATCCACATTTCTTCTTCAGTTTGTGGAATTTCTTCAGGATGAAGACCAATGCTTGCATATATAAAATCATGTTTTTCTGCAATTTCAATTACTTTTTTTGATGTAATTAAATCACATCCTATATCTATACACTTTGTTACTCCTGCATTATATATTTTTTTTATTATTTCTTCTCTATCTAAATCGAATTTTTCATCATCTATATGCATATGAGAATCAAAATATTCCATTTTTCCCCCTATTTATATAAAACTGTAACATTCGCTACAGCATAATTCTTACAATGTGACAAACTTACATCTATATTTTCTATATTATCATTTTCTAAGAAATTAATCTTAACTTGTGGTCTCCCATTTTTATCATTAGTTGTTTCAATATCCTTCCATGAAATTGAATATTTATTATCTACTTCCTCAGATAGTGCTTTAAATACAGCTTCTTTTGCACAAAATCTTGCAGCATAATGTTCAAATTTATTTTTTGCCTTTTTTTCACAATAATCAATTTCATTTTGAGTAAAAACTTTTAATAAAAAAGCATCTCCTAAACTTTCAATGCTTTTTTTTATTCTATCTATTTCTATAATGTCTATTCCACATTTTATCTTCATTAAATAATCAATCCCTTTTTACTATATAATTATTTAAAATATAATAAAAAATTTATTATATTGAATAAAAGAATTACTACCAATACTGCAATAATTAATTTTGAAACATTTTCATTTTTTTCTATTTTTAATTCACTATATAAAATATTATACTTGTTTTTAACTTCATTATATAATCTATCAAGTTCTAAAACCTCTTTTAGATAAGTATAATATAAGCTACCTATATCATCTGCTGTTATTTCTTGAATCCAAACATTTTTTGTAAAAAATATAAAATCTTTTCTTGTTTTTTCTATATCTTTTCCAAGTTTAAAATCATTATTTAATTTTTTTAAATAAACTTTAAGGTATAATCCTAAAATATATGTATATAGATACTGATTTTCATATTCTGAAGTCAATGTATTATAATTATTAATGTCACATTCTGAGCATATCAAATTGCTACTTAGCTTAGATAATCCTATTTTTGAAAATTTTGAATTTGCAATTACTCTTGAATTTTCACTCATAACAGTATTTTTACTACTTTCGTGTGGTAATATATTTACATATTTATAAAAATCATTTTTTATATCTTCAAATGAAGTATTTGTATTCCAGTATTCTTGATTTATACATGTATAAGAAAATGTATAAAATCTTTCAGTATCAATATTAATTTTTAAAGCATCTATATTAGGTCCAGTAATACTGTAAATAAATTCTTGAAATGCCTCGATATTTTCAAATGAATCAGCTTGAACTTTTATTTTTTCGTAGTTTTTTAGATTATTTCCTTCTTGATTTATATCTCTAAATTTATAATTAAAGTTTAAAACACTTGAAAAATTGTTATCATCTATTTTTGTCTTAAAATACAAAAAACAAATTCCTGTGTTAAATAGAACTATTCCTATTTTTCGTATATTAAAAAATATACTATTCTCATCTAACATTTTGCCTTGAATATCTTGGTTTAAATCATATTCAAATGTTACACTATTATATTTTGCAAGTATTGCAGCTCTTGTTTCTAATGGTAGTTGTTTGAATTTTTTATATTTTTGTTTATCAGATAATTCAAACGTGCCGAATAAAAACTCTCTCATTTTAGGTAGGAAATGAGAATAAAGTTCTAAATCTTTATCTTTATCAAAAATCCTTAATCTAAATCTAGGATCCTTTAATAATTTCAAAACATATTTATCATATTTTTTTTCTTTTATAACAAATGTGTCTATAAAATATGTGTATTGGCATTTTGTCTTAAGTTCCATTTTTTTCTCCTTTTAGCTTTTGTATATTGTTTTATTTATCACAATAGTAGTTCATGTTTAGGTCTAACCCTAAATGCCATTTTCCAATAAAGTTTATTTTTAAGTTTTCATTTAGATTATAATGTGGCTCAATAATAACTTTTCCTTCACTATTTATACTTCCCCATAAGCCATCTTTTTTTACTGCAGCATATCCATATTTATTAAGTTCTGTTGCATCATCATAAATATAGTCTACAACTACATTATCTTTACTATCTACAAATCCATATTTCCCATCTTTTTTGCTTAAAAATAATTTGTTATTGGTAAATATTTCAGATGATTTTTTTTCTTCAAATTTAAAATTATAATACTTATAATCATCTTCTACTTTAACCTTCAAATATCCATCTTTTGTGTTTATTTCTGAAACAATTCCAAATAATTTAACTTCAAAATTATTATTTAATAATGTTGATTTATAGTTTTCATCATCTGCTACATATATTCCAGCTTTGCTGTTATATGAAATATTTTTATAAGAGAACGCTATTTTTTCGTTTTGGTCTAAATCAATTACACCTTGTTTTCCATCTTTTTTTGCTACTAAAATATCTGCTGTCACTTCTTTTAAGTCTTCATAATTTGCTTCAATTTTAACTGTTCCATCAAAAAGCATATAACCAAATTTATTATTTTTCTCAAATACAACTCCAGAATTTCCAATTTGCTTAATTTTATCAAAATTCTCAGTTAATACTTTTTGAGTTTTATCAATTAATTGTTGTTTTCCGCCTTCTTCAATAACATAATATTTTTCACTATATATATTTTCTATTTTTTCATAATTGTTTTCTAGTATTATATCTCCAGATGAACTTATAATTCCATATTTATTATCTTGGTTAACTGTAATATATCCATTTTGATAATCATCACCAAAATTAATAATTTGAGTATATTCCGGTTTTAAAATAGTTGTTCCTTTATCATTTAGTAATCCATATTTTCCATCTTTTTGAACAATTATACTATTTTCAATTCCTTTAATTGTCTTAATATCATCATATATTATTTCTGATATTTCAGCTCCATTTAAGTTGATTAATCCCCATTTTCCATTTTTTTGTATTTTTAATACATTTTTTTCATACCATAAGTTTCCATCTTTATCATAATTTTCTAATGCTTCAACTTTTTCATATCCAGTAAGTATTTCTTCATTTTTACTATTTACTACTTTTGTCTTATATGAGCCATCTTCCTCATTAATGTTATATGTACATAAAAATACATCTTTTGAATTATCTATTAATATTGGCATTTCTTGATACATAGGTTCAATTACAACATTCCCATCTGTTCCAAGTATTCCCCATTTGTTATTTTCATATAATGCATAATAATTTATTATCTCTATTGGCTTACTATCTTTTGCCTTTGTTAATATATGTTTTAACATGAATATTCCAGCTATAATTGCTATAAAAACAAGTATTACAGCAAATACTTTTTTTAAATTTAGATGTGCTTCTTCTTCATATCTTCTTCCTCTTCCCATAATTCCTCCATTAAATCCTATAATAATACAAAATTATTCTACTATAAAAAAATATTGTTGTCAATGCGGAAACTTGAATTTGAGCGTTTGAAAATTGAACAGTTATCTCTTTCATTTTTTTAATTTAAAAAGGAAATCCATTCCCAGTTCTACTCCAATTTCCTAATACTTCTCTGGAATTTGCAACAATTAAAAAAGCTTCTGAATCTATTTGCTTTATTTGTTTTTTTAATTCAATCAAATCATTCCTTCCGACAGCACACATTAATACCATCTTTTTAGTATTAGTAAACATTCCTTTCCCATATAATCCTGTAACACCTCTTTGTATCTTATTGTTTATTATTTTAGCAATTTCTTCATTTTTTTCTGAAACTATAAAAATAAGTTTTGTAAAATAAATTCCTTCAAACAAAATATCTATAATTTTCCCCATTAAATATATTGTTATAGCAGAATATAATCCAATCTCTATTTTTCTAAAAAATATTGTATTTAATAAAATTATTATGCTATCTATAATAATTATTAGACTACTTGTTTTAAAATTATTTTTATATCTTTTTATTATTATGCTTAATAAATCAGATCCTCCAGTTGAAGCTTGTCCCCTTAGAATTAGTGCGGTTCCCACTCCCGTAAGCAATCCTCCATATATACATGCTAAAATTTTATCATTTGTAATTGGCTCAACTACATCTAATAAATCAATAAATATAGAATAAAAAATTGTTCCTATTATAGATTTAATTAAAAATCCCTTTCCTATCTTATAGGTTGCAACAGTAAATAAGGGTAAGTTTAATAAAAAAATTGTTAGTCCTACAGGTATATTAAACAAATAATATAAAATAGTTCCAATTCCTGAAAAACCTCCAGATGATAATTCATTTGGAAGTAAAAAAAGAGAAACAGCTGTTGCCATTATAAATGATCCAACAATTGTTTCTATTATTTCAAATACAAATTTGTTTTTTATTTTATTTTTCACTAATATCAGCTCCATCAATAGTATTTGTATTTATTATATTTTTATTCATTTTTAAGTCTTTAAAACTATAATAATAAAATTATATTTTTCCTAATTCTATTGATTTCTTAATTTTTTTACTGATTCTGCTATATTCTTTATTAAATAATCTACTTCTTCTTTAGTATTAAAGTCACCAAATGTAACTCTTATTGCTCCATTTATCCATTCAGATTCCACACCTATCGCATTTAATACATGTGATGGTGTTGGTTCTTTAGAGTTACAAGCCGACCCACCTGATGCGCATATTCCACTGTTATCCAATTCTAATAACAAATCACTACTGTTAATATTTTTAAATGATATATTGCTATTTCCTGGCAATCTTGCATTTACTGCTCCATTAATTTTTGTATCTGGAATAGTAGTGATAATATTTTCAACATAGTAGTTTTTAAGTTCTTTTAATTTTCTAATATGATTATCTAAATCTGAGTTTACCATTTCTGCTGCTTTTCCAAATCCTACAATTCCTGGTACATTTTCTGTGCTTGCTCTTATATTTTTTTCTTGATGTCCACCATTTAAAAACTTCTCAATTTCAATATTTTCACTTATATAAAGTGCTCCCACTCCTTTTGGACCATATATTTTATGTGATGATATAGATAACATGTCAATATTCATTTTCTTTACATCAATTTTTACATTTCCAACAGCCTGAACTGCATCTGTATGAAATATTATATTTTTAGATTTTGCAGTTTCTGCAATATCTTCTATTGGCTCTATTGTTCCAATTTCATTGTTTGCAAACATTATACTTATTAGTATTGTATCTTCTCTAATTGAATTTCTAAGCTCATTTAAATCTATAAATCCATTTTTGTCTACATTTAAATATGTTATTTCAAATCCTTGTTTTTCTAAAAACTTACAGGATTCTAAAACAGCTAAATGCTCAATTTTAGATGTTATAATATGTTTTCCTTTATATTGGTTTTTATATGCTATTCCTTTTATTGCCATATTATCCGCTTCTGTACCAGATCCAACAAAATAAATCTCATTTTTTTTACATCCAATCAAATCTGCAAGTTGCTTTCTTGCTTTTTCAATTGCCTTTTTTGAATTTCTCCCTAACGAATAAATAGATGAGGGATTACCATATTCTTCACTAAAATATGGTATCATCTCATCTATAACTTCTTTTTTTACTTTTGTAGTTGCAGAATTATCAAAATAATAAATACTCATAAACACATCCCCTTTTTGTGTTTATTATATTCATTTTTTTATTTATTGTTCTTCTGATGAATAATAAACATCATCTGAATTAATCCAAATTTTCTTGTAATTTTTTATATTATCTGGAAATTTTTTATCTTGTATAGTTGAAATATCTTGTATTATTTCTCCATCATTATTTAAATATATTTTATTGTTTTCAGAATTAATAATAAGATAATCATCTTTTATGTTTAAACTATAATTTGATGCAGTTTCTGTTCCAAATCCTCCTAATTGATCTATTTCAGCATTTAATCTAGATGTTTTTACACTTGCAACCTTTTCTAGTTTTTTAGAATAGAATTCAATTATACCATCTGAATCATTTGTTTGAATAATATTTTTATCCTTAATTTTTTGTAAAGATTCATATTTTAATTCAAATATAGTTTCTTCTTTATCATTTATTATCCCTAATTTTCCTTCATCATTTTTTGCTATAAAGTAGTTATCAAATAAATATTCAATATATCTATATTTTTCAGATACTATTTGAGTATCATTTTTATTAATAACTCCATAATATGTAATATTATTATTAAGTATGGTTGAAATTCGGTAATTTTCATTTGATGTATTATATATTCTTCTGTTAAAATTCATGTTTACTTTATTTCCATAAACATCATATACTATATTTTCTGTACCAGATTTTGCATAAAAATATACTCCATCATCAATTAATTCTTCATTTTTTGGTTCAATTATTATTTTACCATTTAAATTAGCTACTCCATATTTTTGATTTTTTTGGAATATAACACAGTTAGTTGTTTCTGAGTATATTATATCTTGATAATCTTTTTTCAATATTTCTTTTGTATTATTATATAAACCAAATTTTCCGTTTTCTGATGCTATTAAATAAACATCCTTTTTATCTTTTCTAGGTAATCTCATTATTTCATTATATTTTACCTCTAAAATAGTTTTGCCTTTATAATCAACATATCCATATCTATGTCCATCATCTGTTATATTTTCTATGATAAAACCTGATTTTTTATAGTCTTCATCCTCATTAAAATAATTATCAGATGATACAACATCATATTTTGTATCTACTAGAATATTTCCTTTAATATCTATAACACCTTTTTTGTTATCTTTTGATACTAATAATTTTCCTTCTGTTGGTTGTAGGTTTTCAATAGACTCATATACATTTTTTGTTATCTTTCTACCTTTAAAATCCATTAACCCACATTTTCCATCTTTGTAATATATTAAAACACTTTTTTCGTAATTTAAAGCATCCGCAACATTTTTTAGTTTTATAGGCATAACTTTTTCATATTCTGAAAATAGCTTTTCCCCTTTAGAATTTAATACTATTCCTTCTTTACCATTATAACAAATAAAAATATCTTTATCTAAATTTGGAATTACCACCCCTGAATATGTAGCATTAATGATTTTATTTCCATCTTTATCTATTACTCCATAATTATTATTCTCTTTATAGCGGTAATATTTATATTCTGATATTTTCTCTATTTCGTAATTGTATTTATTTAAAGATTTATTTATTATAAAAAAAGCTCCTGCTATTATTAAACAAATAATTATTAAAATTATAACACGTTTTTTCATTTGATTCTCCTTATTCTTTTAAATGTATTACTATAATACAATAACTAAATTATAATTTCAAGCATTTTAATTTGATTTATTATTAATAAATTAAAAAATAAGATTTTATAAGTATTAAAAAATCTTACAAAATCTTATTTTATTTTTAATTGTTTTTTCTTCTATATTTTCAAAAAAGAAAAAGTAACATTCTATTTTTAAAAGCTATTTTTCATTATTAAAATAATCTTTTATGTATTTATATTTTTCGTGTATATTTTGGCGATGATGAACAACTGATATAATTAAAATAGTATTTTCTTTTATATAGTAAAAAATTCTATGTTGTTCATGTATAAACTGTCTTATTATTAATCCATTTACATATGAATATATTTTACCTAAATATGGTTGATCAATTAAAAGACTAACATTATTAATTATATTTGAAATATACTCGTTAGGATGTTGCATTTTTGAGTAATTTTTAAATTCTTTCAAATCTGAAATTGCAGAACTAGTCCAAATTAATTCCATTTTTCAATCTCCTTTAATAGCTCTTCGGTAGAAAGTCCAGAATTATTCTGCGAATCCTTTATTCCTTTTTCAATTTTTAGTCGTATATATATTGCTTCAATAATATCGTCGAATGTGGCAGTATCAGGTAAAGTATTTGTAACTTCCATAACTAATTCTTTCATTGATTTCCCCTCCAAATTCTAATAATATTTATATAATATATTATAGCATATTTAATACAAATAATGCAAAAAAATATTCAAGATAATACAATATCTATATTATAATTTCAAGCATTTTAAATTGATTTATTATTAATAAATTAAAAAATAAGATTTTATAAGTATTTAAAAATCTTACAAAATCTTATTTTATCTTAATTATTTTTTCTTTTTTATTTTCATTAAAATTAAAATAGTAATAAATCCTAATGCTGATACACATAATCCAATTATATAATTTGTATAATTTTTATTCTCGCCTGTTTTTGGATAAATAGCAATCACTGCATCATCATTATCAGCTTCATTTTCGCCTCTTACTATATAATTACCAGATTTACAATTATTAAGAGGAGTAAATGTTACATTTTTGATTTCTATTATTTCTGTAAATGAACCCCATCCCATAGATTCATCGAAATTGCCTAATAATCTAGTTATAGAAAGATCATAAACTGGTGTTTCATAATTTCCTAAATTTGCATTTTTAGGTGTTAACTCTTTATTAATTTCTATAATTGATGATTTATATTTTTTATTGTTATTAATTACTGTATCAGAAAAATATGTTGGATTATTTCCATCACCTATAATATTTACTTCATTATTATATTTACCATCATCACCATCAATATAGTCTACTATTTTAGTAACTGTTGTAGTTACTAAGTTTTGTTTATCTGTACCATATAAATAGTAATCTCTTGTAGCATAATCTAATTCAGAATTATTTATTATACTAAGTTTATAATCTACTTCTACAGAAGATCCATATAGATTTGATTTGTCTATCTCTAATTTTGAATAATTGTCCTGTAATCCAACAACATATTCTGACATATTTTGATCTAATGGATTTCCATTTATAATAGTTGTACCATTTTGTAATGTAAGTTTTAAATTATTAATAACTTTTTTAAGCTCTAATTCAACATGTGGTCTTTCAATTATTCCAAAGTCTAATTTTGAACAATTTGAATTTAGCTTTCTGTTACCATTTGAATCATATTCATCATTATGTGCAATTTCTTTATTTTTTACATATTCAAAATTGATATCCGATATTGGACTTATTGCATTTAAAACAAATCGTTCTTGACTTGTTGAATGATTTATAACCTTATCTGATGTTTGTCTGTAATTTATAATATCATCTATTTTCTGAGTAATATTACCATTTTCGTCTATAGTATATCCTATTGAATCTACTGCTATAGAATATTCATTTTGGTTATCCATATTATCTATAAACCATTGTTTTTCATTAGATAAATCATTTTTCATAGTTCTTATTGTAGATTTATAGTTACTTGTATTTATTTTAGTTCCATTTATTGATGTTTCAACATTTACATCTATATCATTTCCTTGCATATCTTTATATTTTATTGAGCCATCTCCATATATAAATTGTAAATAATATCTTCCTGGAACTACTCCTTGCAATTCATAATATCCATTTTCATTTACATCTACTAATCCTGCTGTTTTATCTACTATCCATTTTCCATCAGCATCTTGTTTCAAATCCCCATTATATGTATTTGCAATATTTCCAGTGTTTGCATCAATTAATGCAACTTTTAAATTTGATACTTTATTTTCTCCTTCATCAAGAATTCCATTTCCTAATCTTTCATTCGGATTTTCCGATGCTTTTGAATCTTCAAATACTGTTCCTGATAACTTTCTATTATCAAATAATTTCCAAAGTATATATAAGGATGCATCTTCTTTTATATCATCTATACTATAATGAGTATAATTTTCTTCATTTTGCCAGTTTTTGTCTTGTCTTTCATATTTATGATATCCATGAGTTGTAGTTTTTGTAGGAGCTGACTTAAATCTTGTATTATAATCTTCCTCTGAAATTGTTAATAAATCTGTTAAAGCATTGTCTGTAACTTTAAATTCTAAATATACTTGTTCAGTCTGACCTGGTCCTATACCAGAATTGCCTTCTTTAAATGATTTAGATGAATTATTAATATCAAAAATTGCTTTGTCATTTTCTTGATGCCATAATCCAAAGTCATTTGAAATATTTGGATCATCTCCATCTAAAACATCATAACTTAATTGATATCTATATTGGTCAAAAGTATTTTCAAATTGAGTTATATACAAAGCATTTTCACTATAATTATCAATCCAATCCATTGATGTTAAATTATTAACAACCATTTTATATACAACATATACTCTGTATTCGTCTGATGGATTTTGATTTGCTAAATTGTATTTTATATCACATGGATAAATACCTTGAGTAAATGTTCTATCCACTTTTTCTTCTCTCACTGTGGATACACCTTGAGCTACCCCTTGTTCTGTTACAGCATTTTCTCCATATTTATATGTAAATGTATAATTTCCCTTTACTATCTTAATATATTCTAATTGTTCTGTAACTGTATAAGTTGGATTATATTTTTTTAGCAATCCAAAATTTATGTTTTCTATACAACTATCTTTTTCATTATAATATGCTCCAAGTAGCCTATCTCCATCATTTCCATTATATGTTATAGCTCTTCCTGGATATGCTCCATTTACTTCATTTTGAATATTCATATCATATAACTCTAAATCGTTTATTTCTTCTGCTTGTGCTTTAGAATTAACTCTCATATCATTTCCAACTAATGGCTTTATTATCGTATATTCTTTGTTGTTGTATAAAAACTCTACAAAGCAGTCTTCACTTACTTCTTTATAAATCAACTTACTTCCATCATTTTTTTCTTTAAATTCATATTCTCCATTTTTATTAGTTGTTGTTTCTGCTAATAATTCACTCTGTTTGTTTCCTTGTTTTTTGTATAATTTAACTTGTATTCCTTCTAATAATCTATCATTATTATTATTATCATATATATTATTATAATCGTTTATTTTTCCTGATAAGTTTTCTTCCCAAACAAATCCCTTAATTGTTACATAATTATAGTTTATAATTGTTGTATCCACTTTATTATTATCTTTTGTTACTTCTGAATTGCCTTGATATACCCATTTTGCATTTTTATCTATTGAACTAGATCCTGGAGCTTGTTTCATATATCCATCTTGTAATTCCATCTTATAACCATCAATTGATTCTACTTCATAAAAATGATATGTACCATAAGCAATCTTTTTAATTTTTATCATTCCTTCATCATCAGTTATAAATTCTGTTGCATCTGAGAAATTATCTACATATTGTATTCCAATTTCTTCATTTGTTTGTACTTGTTTTATCCAACCTTCTTGTTTTGTTGTGTCTTTTAGATTTGTTCCATAAATCTTAAATTTAATTCCTCCAAGATTTTCATTTGTTGTTCCATCAATTTTATTAATATTTAATTCTACATCAGTATCTTCTTCTGTTTCAGAAGGTTTGTTGTTTGCAACAAGTGTTTCTTCTCTTACTCCATTACTAGATGTTGCAATTGTATAATTTCCATCTAATTTTGTTAATGTGAATTTTTGTGCTTCAGTGTTGTTTTCTTCATAAAGTTGAACATTTTGTCCGTTAACCATTTTACCTTCATTTATATCAATAAAATGAGTTTGTGGGCCTCTTCTAGTTCTTATTTTATATCCATTTCCTGTATTTCCTAGATACCATTGTTGGTAACTTGTTCCTAAATAATGATATTGTTTTACATTCATACCATTATGTAGAGCTTCTGCACCTACAGCTAAGCATTTTCCAGATTTAACATTACGTATTAAGTAATTTCCTTTTTCAACATAGCTTATTCTAAATTTTTGTGCATCTGTTGCATTCCACATCCATAAATCTATATTTGCATCATCATCTGTTGATCCAGCATATACATCTAATACAAAATTTTTATTCTTATTTGATGCAATTTTATAAACACCACTGATAACTACATTAGTTATCTTATTTGAAGTCTTAGGCTGAATTGTTTTCTTTCCTAAATAAACATATCCACCAGAAATAAATGTACCATTATAATCACTTGGTTTTCCTTTTTTATAATTATCCTGTTCAGAAAGTTTATAACCAGTAGCAGCTTTTGTCTCATATATATAATAATCTCCGTAAGGTACCTTTTCAATTTCTATTATACCATCATTATTTGTTTTAAATTGAGATGCTTCACTATATTTTGATGTGACAGCGCCATTAGATTTTAGCCAAACCCATGTATTTGGTTGATACAAAGTATCTCCGTTATACACTCTTTCTTTTAATTTAATAAGAATTTTAATTCCTACATTTTTTAATTTTGCTTCTGTTTTTTCATCTTGTTTTACTATTTTTAATTTAGTATTTTTTCTATTTTTTATTGTATATACTGCTCTTCCAGTAACATAATTTCTAACACCATTTTCTGTATATGAACTTGTGTATTCTCCTAAATGTATATAATTTGTAGTTCCTATTGTCTTTTTATTTGTACTTCTAAACTCATATGGTGTTCCATCTTCCATATCTAAATATAGTAATCCCTTTTTGTATAAATCTCCACCACAAAGAATTCTAGGAATATCTTTTCCATCTTCTTGCATTTTCCAGCTATCTTTTGTAAATACTCCGTTTCCACTATTGAAATTATATCCTGTTTGTCCTTTTAATGAGTAATTATTATTTGAATTATCTACTTCAAATAAATAATAGTATCCATATCTTAAATTACTTAATGTAAATTCCCCATTATATTGTTGATTTCCACAATAACTAACACCTGTTGTAAATTTATATGCATTTTTCCAACTATTATCATATGTTACACTATTTGTTTTAGTATTATATCCAAGCCAACCTTTATCTTTTTCAAATATTGCAAATTTAACATTATTTAATAATGTATTATCATCATAGTCTATTTTTCTAACAGTAATTTTTCCACTTAAATACTTTACAGAAACTGGCATTTCAGATTCTGCTGGTTCTCCATTTTCAACCCATGCATTTATAACATCTTGAGCATAATTACTATGATAATAGTCGAAGTTTACTCTATATCCATTTCCTGATGATTTTACTTTTATTTTCATTTCAGTAATCTGAGATTTTTTATTATTTTTAATGTAAAATAATCCTTCTTTTATTGAAGTAACATCTTTTAAAGTTGTACAACTACTATTACTATAAAATTGTATAGTATTATTTGATCCGCTTCCACTTGAGATTTTAGCAGTTTCTCCATTTTGCCATTTAACATATATGCTCTCAACATTTCCACTAATTGATGTAACATTTACACTTCCAATTTCTTTATAAATATCCATCTTTAGCCCTGTTGTTGTGATTAATGTTTGTCCATTTCTTGAATATGGTATTTTTCCTATTCTTTGATTTGCTATAAATTCATTTACTCGATTTCCTATTAATGAAGTATCTGCTGTACTACATAATGAAAATGGATATACGCTTCCTCTTCCATCAGGTCCTCTATAATTATATAATAATTTCCATAATGCTCTTTGATGTATTCCACCACTTGCATATCTTGCATCAGATCTATCATATCCATCTTTTATTATATATGCAAAGGCTCTTTCGAATTGACTATCTGAGTCACTATAATATGTAAATGTTCCGTAATTTTGTATATTCTCCATTTGCAACAGTTGCTCCATGCTCTATACATAGCCATCCATTACCATAACTCGTATTGTCACAAAGACGATTATACGCATCTACATATACTCCATTTACATTTCCATTGCATTTAAATAATAAAAGGATAATTAATGAAACCATTAATACTAATATCTTTTTCTTCTTTATTATATTTATTTTTCTATTCATATAGCACAAATTTTTCAACTTTTTCCCTCCTTTCTTTAAAACTATTATTTTCTTTTCTCAAAAACAAAATATATTATTGTACATGCAATTAATGTTATTGTTATTACAGTAATTGTATATGTGACTAATGCACCAGTCTTTATGCTTATTATTACATTTGCTTGTCCTAAATCATCTTCTCCAAATTGTTTATTATTAACAATAGAATCTATATCTTTTATATTTGAAGAGTTATATGCATTTTGTATTTCAGCAATATTATTTGAAAGTCCGGTATTAGACTGAGTCATCTTTTTTGTTAATATTAGCTTAATTTCTTTTGTTTCTCCTGGATTTATTATTTCATTTTCTAAAGAATTTGAATAAATATAGTCTCCTGATTGATACCAATTAGAATTTATACTTGAATTAAATTCTAAATCATTTGGTTTGTAGTCAACTATTTTTTTAGCAAATCCTGCAATGTCTCCATTATTAGTAACTTTTATTTTATACTCAATTACTACTGTGCTGCCTTTTAAATATTTAGATGCAATCTCTATTTTTGCTAAATCTGCATCCTTATATTCTGTTATTTTTTTACCCTCTGAATTACTTACTGTAATTTTACTTATAGTTTTTGTTAATTCTAAATCAAATACTTTTTTATTAATTAATCCCAAGTCGATATCTAATGCATTATTATTGTTTATTGTAATAATATCTGTTGTTGCAAGTATTTGTTCTTTATTATTAATTGTTATTTTATTATTTTCTGCATCAGAATTTAAATTTAAACTAACATCATTTGCTTGATATGTTGTTAGATTATATTTATTTTTGTCATATTCAAATATTACAATGTATTTTCCATTGTCAACTTCTGTAAATGCATATACTCCATCTTGATTATTAGTCTCAATTATATTTCCATTATTAGTATTAAGTAGTTTTACATTAACACCATCAACTGTTTTTTCTCCAGTATCTCTTTTTCCATTTTCATTTTCATCAAGCCAAACAGTTCCAGTAATCAAATTTTTATTTTCTTCTATATTGTCATGGTTCTCCTCATCTTGATTTTCCTCTTCTTTGTTGTCATTTTCATTGTTATCTCCTTCCTCTTCACTTTCATCATCATCTTTTTCATCTTCTTCTGGATTTTCTGGTTCAACTTCATCTGCTGTTTCATCATAAGTATTTTCTCCATAATTTGAATGTCCTAAAATATGAACTACTTCTTCAGAATCAACATTGTTTACTTTTGATATACTAGATACATTATATTCACTATTTTCTTCTAATTCCTTAACTTTTGTATGAATTTGTATATTTAATTTTTCGGTTGGTTTTAATAAATTAGAATATTCATATCCTATTTTATAGTTGCTATTTAAATTATCTTCTATATATTCTTCTTCATCTTCTTCTGATGTATTTTCTATTATGTCAGTTTCTATTTTATGATCTTCTGAAAATTGGATTTCAGTATTATTTGCTATAATTTTGTTGATCTCTAAATAAGATGGTATTGTTTGAGAAATACAGAATAGATTTTGATCTACATCTCCATTATTTTCTACAGTTAGATCATATACTATATTCTCTCCACTACCTACTTTTTCACCTGCATTTACTGATGTCATATTAACTTTTATGCTTGATGTTTTTATTATTTCTTCTCTTAAATTTGATCTAAATCTATTATTTACTATGGCAAAAATTCCAGTTTTATTATCTGTTTCTTTATTTACTTCAACCTCAACATAGTATTCTTTTGTTTCTCCTGGATTAATGCCTTCAGTAATTTTATTATCTGTAAAATCTACAATTTCTGTAGAATTGTCTTTAAATTTAATTACATTACCTACTTTTAGGTTTTTATTTGTATTTATTTGAATATTAGCATTTTCTAATACCTCATTTGTTTTGTTTTTAACACTTAAAATATAATTGTAATTATTTCCAACAAATACTCCATCAATAAATCTATTACTCATAAATATTCTTGCTTCTACTGGAGACTCTTGTATTGTATTATTTATAGTTTTTTCCTCTGTTTTATTATTGTATGATATAGTTACTTTGTTTTGAATTCCATTTATTTCTGTATTATCATCTACTTTAACTTCATATTTTAAAATATATTTATCATTTTCTCCGACATTTAGCTTATCTATTGTTTTATTAATTAAGTTATTTTCTAATGCTTTTTCCTCATATCTATCTTTATATGAGTCTGAAACTTCTGAATACTCTTCTGTTACATTCATTTCTTGTGTTTCTGGAATATACTCAACATATTTTGTTCCATTTGGTATTTGAGCTAAAATATTTATATTTTCTAAGGCTTGATTTCCTGTATTTACTATACTTGCTTCATATCTTATAACTTCACCTCTATATACAATATCTCCTTCATTTAATTCTGTATTTCCAACAAATGCCTTTAAGTTTACATTTAAACTTTGTTGATCATTATTTTGAGCTAATGTTGAAACTATTTCAGAATTATTTTTTAATTGTTTCAATTTATCTGATAATGGTTCAATTTTTATACTAGATTCTTCTATTCCATTATTTTCTAATGTTTGTGCAAATTCATTTGTATAGTTTAAAACAATCTTTTCGTCACTGTATTTTGCATCTTCTAAAATATCTATGTCTGCGTATATGACTACTGTAGTTCCTTGGACTAAATTTGTGTTATATGTTGCTTGTTCTCCTAAAAGATTTATTTTTATTACATAGTTTTCATTTTCTTTATATAGTTTTGGATCTGAAATTACTAATCCATTTCCATATATTACTTTACACTTACCACTAATATTTGAAACTTGTTTTGGAAATATTAGTTTTATTTCAGGATTTTTATAAATATCTTTACTTTCATCAGTATTTTCAAGTGTAACTGTTAATTTTACATTTTTATTTGTTTCATTTGCAGAAAGTGTATCTGTATTTACCTCTAATCTTGCTTTTGAAGTTGTATTTTTAAGTTCTATATTGTTTTCTATATTTTTAGTAAATATTTCATTATAACTTATTTGATTTTTTTCTTTAATTTCTACTAGTTTGTTTATTTCTTCTCTAGATAAATTAGAATTTTGAATCTGTTTTTTATTAATAATACTTATTGTTCCATTTTTTATAGGCTTACTTGTCTCAAATGTAATACTCTTATATTCATTTATATAATTTAAAATATAATTTCCATTTTCATCAATTTCAATATTATTATTTATACTTGAAATAACTTCTCCTTGTTGATTTTTAACATTTATAAATCCATTACTTCCAAATATATCCTCAAATTTTTCTTTATTAATTAGTGTAGCTTTATATACAATATTTGTATTACTATCTTTTTCAATTGTTCTTAATTTCGATTCATCTGTTTTTAAAATAAGTTTATCAACTGCATCATAATAGTTTATATTAATATTATTTTCTGTGTAGTATTCTCTATTTTCATTTGTATAGATTTTGCCTTTATACATTGTTTTTTCATTTAACTTTATTTCACTTGTTATTGTTCCATCTAGATTATTATTTTCTGTTTTTGTTTGTAAAGTTTGATTTAATTCTTTATTATCATAAAGTGTAATTTTATCAATCACATTAAATAATAAATTATCTATATTTGTATTTTTATCAAAACTACATGTTATAATAAAAATATCTTTATTTTCTTTATTCCAATAGATCTTTTTATCATCATTATTGTCTATATTTATTTCAATTTCATTATTTTTTATTTTGTAATTAGATTCATTAAATTTCATTCCACTATTTGTTGAATCTGTTTTTCTTGCAAATACTTGGATATCTTTAGCTTCACTTGGAACTTGTATTTTTAAATTTGTGTTTTTTATAGGATATTCATTATCTGTAACTCCACTATTTACTTGTAATTGTACTATTTTCTTTTCTTCATTTTGTGTTTTATAAATATGATTTGTAATAATTTGACTGTTTAAATCTATTTTTATTTCATTACTTGCCTTCCACTGTATTTCAACATTTTCACTTCCAGTTATTTTTGAGGATTTATTGTTTTCAATATTTTTACTATTTATGTAATTTCCATCTAGCTTTATTGTTGATACTGTATTTAACATAGTACTTGTAATTACATTTTCAACAATTGGCTCTATTTTTACCTGAACAGTTTCAGTTTTTCCAGCATTAATTTGTTTTAAATATATTTCGTTTCCAGATATATAATCAATATTTGATGTTAATTTATCAGTTTTTAATTTAAAATTAGCATTTTCAACTATTATTTTTCCATTAAAATATCCATCATTCTTAACAGCTATATCAATATACAATATATCATTTTCTTTTATGCTCTTTACTTTCTTTCCTACTTTTTGTTCATTTTCATCTATAAAATATGCATAATAGTCCACATTATTGTTATTGGTTTTTATCCAGTTAGTAGCATTGCTTATGAATTCAGAACCAGCTAAATAACAATAAGATAATAGTATCGTAGCTATTAATTCTATTACAATAGCTGTTGTCAATATTTTTCTTCTAGTAAACATTATATTCCTCCTCAAAATATATTTTATCTAGTATATTTTCACATCTTTTATGTTGTTTTTCAATATCTGTATTTTGCTCAAAATTAAATATTACAAAAACTATTAAAAGTGCCTTTACGGAAGGCACTTTTAAGCTTTTTTATTCTGTTTTTTTAAATTCACATTACATTTAGGTAACATTTTAGCCAAAAAAAATCGATATTCCTTACGGAATACCGATTTTACTTATTGCTATAGTGTTTTATTTTTTTAAAACTTTTTTTATAATTAGGAAAATTCCTGCTGCCATAATACCAAGTGCACATCCACCAACTATCCAATATAAGTTGTTTCTATCTTCACCTGTTGTTGGCATTATAATAATTTCTGTTTCTTTTTCAGATTCTTTCCAACTAAAGTTTGATTTTAATGATGATAAGTTTGATAATGATAATGATTTTACTTGAGCATCATTGTCATATGCTGAATCATTTTTATCATCTTTGTTATTCTCGTTTGTTAATAATGTTTTAACTGTATAGCTCATATCTGTACTGTTTCCAAGTTCTACTGATGGCCAGTTTGTAATTTCTATACCCTCTTGTTTTGATTCTACTTTTTGGTCCCCTTTTACTACTGTTATAGAATCTTTGTTATATTTTTCATCTATATCATCTAAAACTTCCCCAACTGTAACTTCTTTTTTCTTAGCATTTGTCTTATCACCATATTTGTAGTAATCACCATAGTTCTCACTTGCTTCATCTTCAATATAATCTATACCTTCTGCTGAAATTGTTATTCTATATGTTGCTTCTAATTCAGAACCATAGATTGATTCAGGTTCAATTTCAAGTTTTGCTCTTATTGCTCCATCACTCTTCTTTGCAATCTTTTCTAAAGCTGTAATATACTGAGCTGATTTATCTGTTGGATTTGCAGATACTATAGTTGTACCTACTTGGTTTGTAAATTTAACATTTGTAATTTCTTTTTGTAGTGAAACAACTGTATCAGCAAAAGTTATAATACCAAAGTTGAATCCTTTATATTCAGATTTATGGTTTGATCCTAAATCTGTTTCATTATTTGCATCATTTTCTATTGATATACCGAATACTGGTGTATCTGCACGGATTAGTCCATTCTCATCAAGTGTATTTCCATTATTGTCAGTAACAGTTGTACTATATGTTTTACTTCCATTACTTTCAGTTGTTGTTGTTTTAACATATTTTTGATTTTTCAATCTCATTTCTGGTAAATCTGTTGCTGTTGAATAATCTGCTCCTTTTAAGAATTTATACCATTCAACTAATTTTTGTGCTTGTTCATTTTTAGGTTCTTTTACTAATGTTTGTTGAGCAGCTTCTATATTTTCTCTAGATGCTTCCATTGCATTTTTAATAATTCCGTCATTTTTTACTGTATTGATAATTGTTGATTTATAGTCTTTAGCAAAAACTTTAGTTGCTGGCATAATTACTTGATTTCCATCTCCATAAGTAAATCTAATGTAATAATATCCTGGAACTACACCATCAAATGTATAATTTCCATTTTCATCAGATTCTGCAACTGCATCTCTTACTTCGACAGTATCTTGAGTATTATTTGATGATTTTCCATTAGTTTTATAAAGTTTTGTTAATTTTTTCTCATTGTCTAATAATTCAACTTTTACTTTATTTACTTTATTTTCATTTCCATCTATAATACCATTTCCTAATTGGTCTTTTACTTCTTTATCTTCAAATACACTTCCTGATAAAGTTCTTGATTCTCCAAGCTGAATTTTTATAAATAATGCTGAAGATTCAGCTTCTTTACTTACAGATTTATGAACATAGTATTTTTGGTTATCACTGCTTTTTTCTGGATATCCTTTTCCTTTTGGTCCTCCATTATATGCTGTTACATTATCATTATTTACCCAAACATTATCTGTTCTTAAGTATTCATGATATGCATTTGTTTTAGCCTTTGTTGGAGCATTCTCCATAATATATTTTGTCTTACTTTCTGGTGATATTTCTGGATCAGTTAAGATTTTCATAAGAGCATCATTTGTTACTTTTAATTGTATAAATGCAGATTTTGTTTCATGTACTCCTATACCATCTTTAAATACCCCATTGTTTACATCATAAGATGCAACCCCATCTTTAGCAGACCAAAGTTTAAAGTCTGCGCTATGGCTATCATCTAAATTAGCATCTGTTGCTAATTCATATCTTGATGTGTCAAAAGAATTTTCTAATTTATCTAAGAATAATCTTTCTTCATAATATATGTCATTGTAATCATAAGCTTCTAAGTTTTCAACATTTACACTATAGATTACATATACTTTTAGTTCATCGCTTGCATTTGCAGCATTATATGAAACATCTGTAGGATATATTGACGCTGTATAACCCATTGTATTTTGGAATCCTGTTCTAGGTACAACATCTGATATAATAGTTGGTTCATCACCATATCTATATGTGTAAGTATATCCTTTCATTGTTACTTTAACATATTCTAAAGTTTCTTTAACTTTATATTCAGGTGTTCTCTTTTCCATTAAACCTAAGTTGATATTTGCAATTGCGTATTTATCAGCATCATAATATGCTCTTAATACATCTGCTTTTTTCTCTGTTACAGCTTTTCCTGGTAAGTTTCCAGTTGTTCCTGTTAATTTTTCATCTTCTAATTCTTCTACTGTCATTTCATTTTCTAATGCTTTTGAATTAACTTTTACATCTTTTCCAACTAATGCATCTACTACAACATATTGTTTATTATCATATATAAATTCAACATAAGCATTTTCTAAGTCATTATAATAAATGTCATCTTCTTTTCCTGCATATTCTCCTGCATTTTTCTTTGTAAATTTATAATATCCATTTGAATCTGTTTTAGTAGTTGCTATTAATTTGTTTTCACTACCATAAAGATTTACTTGAATTCCCTCTAATAAAGTATCTTTTGAATTTTCTTTATAGATATAATCATAATCATTTAATTTTGTATCTGGTTTATCAACCCATACAATACCACTAATTTCTTTTACTTTAGCTGTTCTCTCATCTTCTACAGTAACTTTATTAGTTTTATCTGCATAAATTATTATTCCCTTAGCTGAATAATATTCTCCTCTTTTTGATACACTTAATCCTTTTTGAAGATCACTTGTAACTCCTACCATCTTAATTGGGTTATTATACATTTTATTATCTACTGCTACTTCCACTAATTCATATTTATATGTAGCATATAATTTTGAAACTGTAGTTTTTGATTTATATGTTGTAGCTTTATCTATACTATCAACATATGTTTTATTTCCATCAGGATCTCCAGAAACCCATTTTTCTAAATCATTACAATATAATTTAAATGAAGCATTTATATCTTCTGATTTCTTTTGTCCTTGAGAAGGAAATACACCATGTTTTTCTATTCTTAATTTTCCGTATGCATATTCAACATTAAACTTTTTACTTGCTTTTGCATTTGTTCCTTCATGTATTGATGCAGATATTAAATCTTGCTCTGAAGAAGCTCCTGTTGATTTTTTATATCTTGTAATTGTTACTGCATATCCACTAGCTGTTGAATTTACATCAAATGACATATTTTTAACTTGATAATTTTCTTTTAAATTTTTAAAGTATACTGTCTGTACTTTCATTTCATTAATATTAATTGGTTTTGTACATTGACTATCTGAATAAAATTCAATCCAGTCATTTATTTTACTTCCAGAAGTAATTGTTTGTGTATATGTTTTGTTATTATCATTTACATCTGCCCATTCAATTGTTATTGAAGTAATAGTTCCATTTAACTGTTTAAAATTAATTGAACCTTTATTTCCAGTCATAATAATTTTTGAATTACCAATTTCTATTCCTGCTGTTCCACTATTTGAATATGGAACACTTTGTTGTGTCATTGCTCTATCAAAAATTCCGTTATCTGAATATCCATTTGGATATCTTGTATTTATCCCTACTTGATAATACCATTTCCAGACAGCTATTTGATATGGTCCACGGTAATTATATCCACCATTACCACTTTTAGCTCCTTGATATAAAATGTAAGCTAATGCTCTATTTAATTGTGAAGGATCATCACTTGTAATTGTTTGTGAAGATACTGGGTTCCAAGTTCCACCATGGAACCCATCTTGGTGCTCTATACAATAGAATTCTCTAGAACTCTTTAATGCTGCAAAGCTACTAAAGTATACGGCATTAACATTTGTGCATCCTATAACAATTCCTAAAATAATCATTAAAACTAATACTATCGATTTTTTTACTTTATTCATCATTCATCCTCCTTTCCCTAAATATTTATATTCTCTTTTAATACTTTTCTTGCTGCTATATAAGCACCTACACTTATAATTGCAATTATAGATAATGTAATCGCAACATAGCTTACTGCTGCACCTGTGCTTACACTTATGATAACATTGCAACTTCCCATATCATCTTCTCCAGACTTTTTATTTCCTGCTACAGAGTCTGTATCAGCAATTCCTAATGAATTGAAGTCTTTTGAAATTTCTGCAATATTGTTTGTTAAACCTGTATTTGTTTCTGTCATTTTCTTTGTTAAAACTAATGTTAATTCTTTAGTTTCTCCAGCTTCTATTTTAGTATCAGCTAATGCTGTTGTATATAAATAATCTCCTGATTGATACCATGCTGGGTTTAAGCTTGAATTAAATATTAAATCTGTAGGTTTATAATCTACTATCTGTTTTGCATATCCTGCAAGTTCACCATTATTTGTTACTTTGATTTTATATTCTATCGCAACTAATGTTCCACTTAAGTTTTTGGCTTTAATTTCAACCTTTGCAATGTTTTCATCTGCATATTCTTGTGATTTTGTTCCTGCAGAATTTGTAACTGTAACTTTAGATACTGTTTTACTTAATCTTAAATCAAATGTTTTTGCTTCTAATAATCCAATATCTATATTGGTTAAATTATTACCATTTACTGTTAATGTATCAGTTGATGCAACTCTTGTGCTTGTATCTTCAATGTTCATATTAACATTTTCAACATCTGAGTTTCTTGAAGCATTAACTCCTTCTGTTTGATATGTTGTTAATATATATTTTTCTGTGTCATATTCAAATATTGCTACATATTTTCCATTTTTTACATTTGAGAATGAATAGAATCCATTTTCCGATGTTGTTGTTTCCATTGTTGAATTGTTATCTAAGTTCATTAATTTAACTTTTATTCCACCTAATGTTTTTTCGTTTGAATCTCTTGTTCCATTTTCGTTTGTGTCAAGCCATGCTGTTCCTGAAATAGTGTTTAAATTTGCTGAATTTGTATTTGATTCATTATTTGTATTTTCACCATTTACATTGTCGTTATTTTCATTATTTCCATCTTGGTTTTCACCATTTTGTTCATTATTATCTTCATTATTTTCAATTAATTGTTCTTGATCTTCTTTAGAATTAATATTTGCTGTTAAAATGTGATTTACTTCTTCAGTTTGTACAGCTAAATTTTTAACTCTTACCTCAGCAGAACTTGCAAGATGAATATTATTTTCATGTTTTTCTTCTTCATCAGTTGTAGTTTCTACATCTATTTGAAGACTCTCTCCTGGTTTTAATACATTAGCATAATTAAATCCTATATTATATTTTTCACTTTCTTCTGTTACATTTGTATTTTCGTCTTTGTTTTCAGTGTTTTCTTCATTTTTTTCTTCATTTTTTTCTTCACTAGGAATAAATACTTTATCATAATTTACTTCTGTTCCATTTACTCTAACCTTATCAATATTTAAATAGTTAGAAATTTGTTGATTTATTTCTAAATATTGAATATCTTCAGTTCCTTTATTTGTAACATTAATATTGTATGTTATTTTATCTCCATTTTTAATTGATTCACCCTCTGTAGATGATTTCATAGAAACTTCTACATCTGTTGCTTTAATTGGATCTGTAACTTCATTTGAGTAATATTGGTTATTTGTTACAGTGTAAATTGTTGCATTTCCTTCGTTTCCAACTGTCATAACATTTATTTCTATATTTTTTGTTTCATCTGGGTTTAATGTATTTATTACAAATTTATTGTCTTTTACTTCTATTAAATTTTCTCCATCTATAACTCTTTCAACTGTAAATGCTGAATTTGTTTTAATATTTACCTCTACATTTGAAAGTTTACGTCCTGAAGTATTTTTAACTGATAAGCTATATGCATAACTTAGACCTGTTAATACCTTATCTTCACCTCTTGAAATCATAATAAGTGATGTAGCTACATCTGCAGCATTTACATTATTTGAAATTGTATTGCTTTTTGATGTTGCATTTTCCTCTGTATTAACACTTCCTTTATAAGATACAACTGTTTCAGTTGAAATTGTAGAGTTTTTAGCTTTATCATTTACTTTAACTTCATATATAAATGTTTTTTCTTCTCCAATTTCAATTTTATCTATATTTTCTATTATTTTTCCATTATTAGTTTTTTCTTCATTATAATAATCACTTGTTGATGCTAAACTATCTCCATCTTCATCACCATTATCTGAAGCTTTTACATATTTTACATAAGTACAGTTCTCTGGTACTTTTGTTTCAACACTAACATTTGTAGCTTGCTCTGTTCCATCATTTTTAACAGTTAAAACATATTTTACAACTTCTCCACTGTTAACAGTATCTCCGTCTTTAACCTCTTTATCAGCAACATAAGCTTTTAATGAAGTAGTCATTTCAGCTCCTGTTCCTGTAGTTAAACTTAAAGTTGTAGCCTTTACTGATTTTGGAGTAGATGTTAAATTATTTTTATAGTTTACTACATAGCTTTCTTCTGCTGAATTGTTATAAGTTAAATTTGCTGGAATACCAATTTTGTAATTTGCATTAAAGCTTTCTCCAACTTGCATTTCATCTATAACAATTAAATATGTTTTTGCTTTACTTAAATCTAATTCTTTTTTCCAATTATTTGCAGTATTTGATAAATCATCTGTTACATCTTCTTTATCACTATAATATATATTTACTCCTTTTGTTCCATTAACATTTGTAATTCCGCTTAATAGAGAAATTCCTAAATTTGTTAATGTAGGGAATTTTCCTAAAATAGTAACATTACTAATAGATGATCCTTCATTATTTATTGCACTAATTTCAACCGTTACATCTTTTTGTTCTTTTGAAACATCTAATAGTACTTTTTTGTCTTCATTATTTCCTATTGTTGCTACATTTAATTCTTTTAAATTATTTGTTGTTAATACTTCGTTAACAGCAGATATTTTTACTGGAGCTTTTTGTTCTCCATTATCTGTATATGAAGAAGCAATCTCATTATTATAATTTAGTGTTATAAATTCATCACTATTTGTAGCTAATTTATTAACTTCTAAATTAACATATATAATAACTGTTGTTCCTTCTAAAGTTTCTGTATTATATGCAGCTTGCGTTCCATTTAAATCTAATTCTATTACGTATTTTCCATTTTCTGAAACTATTTTTGGATTAGCAAGTGTTAATCCATTACCATATAAAACTTTACATTTTGCTCCTGTAATTCCAACAACTTGTGATGGGAAAGCAATTCTTAGTTTTGGATTTTTATATAAATCTTTACTTTCATCATTGTTTAATAAAACAGCTGTTATTTTAATGTTTTCGTTTTTATCTATAACAGATAATGTGTCTGTACTAACATTTAACATTGCTTGACTTGATGTATTTCTTAATTCTATATCTACATTGTTGTTATTTGTAGATTTTTCATTATATTTACCTTCAATATTTTCTTTAATTCCTGTTAGGTTGTTTATTTGTTCTCTTGATAAACTTGAATTCATTATTGCTTTTGTATTGTAAATATTTAATGTACCAACTTTAACTGGTGCACTTGTTACAAATTCTGCTGATTTTTGTAGCCCATTATAATTTATAACAATATAACCATTTTCATCAACATTTGAATCTTTGTTTATTGTTGTAATAATTACGCCTTCTGAATTCTTAACTGTTATAGAACCATTTTCTCCAAATATATTTAAAAATTCTGCTTTGTTAATCTTAGATTGTCTTAAGGCTATATTTCCTGCTAATGAATTATTTCCAGAATTAAATACTGCTTCTGTTTCCTTAAAGTTAATAGTATTAACATCTCCTATTAAATCAATATTAACTTTACTTACAGTATTATATAATCTATCTTCTCCACTGTATAATTTACCTTTATATATATAACTTTCTTCTGAGTTTATAGAATATGAAACTATTCCATCTACTTCTTTTTCAATATGAACACTTTTTGTATTTGTTAATTTTTTATTGTCATAAGTATTTATTGTATTGTTAACTGTAATATCTTTGTTATCAACAACTTCATTTACATCAAATACATAAGTTACAATAAATGTATCATTTACATTTTTATTCCAAGAAATACTATTTTCATTTTCATTTGCTACATTAATTGTTAATGTATTTTTTTCTTTGTCATAAACATAATTTTTTTCATTAAAACTAATATTGCTATTTGTAGCATTTGTACCTCTTGTATGAACAGATACGTTTTCTACAGTTGCTGGAACATCTAAAACAACTTCTGTATTTTTTACAGGATAGTTATTGTTTGTTACTTTGCTATTTACTTCAACTTGTACAACTCTTTTTAGTTTTCCATCAACTTTGTATGTGTAATTTGTAAGTAATTCTGCTTCTAATTCTGATACAGAATTTTTGCTAGATAACCAACTCATTTCTACAGTATCCGTCCCTTTAATGTTAATATATTTTTTGTTCTCAACATTTTTACTATTAACATATTGGCCATTTAATACAACTGATGATTTAGTATCTAACATTGTTTTTGATATTGTATTATTATTTGGTGTTTCAATTCCTAATTTTACTGTTACTGTGCTTCCAGCATTTATTTGATTAAGTTTTACAGTATTTGATGTTATTTCTGCAACATCTGGACTTACAATATCATTTTTTAAATTAAAATTATTGTTTTCTAATGTAATATTACCATTAAAATATCCTTCATTTTTAACAGATATATCTACATATAGAAATTTTTCTTCTGTATCAATTTCTTGTTCTAATCTTTCAACCTTTTCCCCATTTGAATTTAAAAAATATGCTGAAAAAGTTACATTAGAATTATTTGTTTTAGCATTTTCAACAGCATAGCTTACTGCAGCATTACCTATAAACAAAAAATCAGAAATTGTTAATGCAATTATTATACAAACTGCACAAATCTTTTTTAATGTTTTTCCTGCAATGTTCATATTTTTTCCTCCTTTATTTATTGCATACTTGTAATTTAATTCATTATAATTAAGTGTTTTTCTTTAGTCAATATAGATATAATATATGAAAATAGTATTACAAAAAAAATTTGAAATTCCTTTACGGAAAATGTTTTTAGAATTTTAATATTTCTAATTTTATTTTTTTGTTACATTTATATTACTAAAAATAAAACACATAAACATCTTTTATTATTATATAGCTTTTTTGAGGTTTTTGCAATACTTTTTACCAACTTTTGTAACTTTTTATGTAATTTTCCACTATGAATCACAGCTATTGTAAATAAAAGACTTAAACAATACTAAAACATATATTTATTTTTATAATATCGGTATATTTTTCCAAACTATAAAAACCATTTTCACAACTAGTAAATATTTATAATTTAAAGAATTATATTTAATTCTTAACATATTTTATTTTGATACATAATATAATTATTATATACTATATTTTTTTACTGCATTGCTACAATAATTATATTTTAAATATTTTTTGAAAGGAAATTTTTACTATGAATAATAATGACTTACAATACTTATTAAGTATGCTAAATAAAATGGACAAAACACAGTTATCAGAAGGAATTTCAAAATTGAATCAAGTTTTAAGTCCAGAAGAAAAACGAAGAATAATAGATACTTTAAATCTAAATAATAAATAATTTAATTAAATTGTATATATTTGAAAGGATTGATTGGATATGTCAAATGATGATTTTTCTTCTACTATCAATAATTTAAAAAATATAATCAACAATTCTTCTGATAATACCACTAATACTTCAAACTCCAGCAACTTAAATATTACTCCTGAGATGATTTCAAATCTAACCCATATGCTAAATAACAATAATTCCGATAATTCTTCAAATAATGGTCAAAACAATCAAACATATGAGAATAATACAAATTCATCTGATAATCCTTTTTCAAATATTGATATTGAAACTATTTTAAAATTAAAAAACATAATAACAAGTTTAAATCAAACAGATGATAATAATAGTAAATTACTATATTCTTTAAAACCATATTTAAATGAAACCAGACAAAAAAAGGTAGATCAATATGTTAAGATTTTTAAATTTACTAAGCTTAGTTCTTTGCTAAAAAATGATACAGGAGATAAAAAATAATATGCCATATCATCAAAATCCTTTTTTATATAATCCTTCATACTACAACAATAAAAATGTACCAAACCCTAATGCTCATTCTCGAAAACAAAATGTAAACACTAATTCTGAATCCAAAAAAATTAAACCAAATAATTCAAATTGTAATTATGATTTTTCTTTTGAATTACTTGGTTTAAAACTCTATTTTGATGATATATTATTAATTTGTATTTTATTTTTACTCTATGCTGAAAATAAAAGAGATGATGAGTTATTTATTGTTTTATTACTATTATTGATTGATTAAGTCCTAATCAATTATAATTTTATTTTGCTCTTCATTTACATATATATATGCTTGTTTATGTATAATTTTATCTTCTCTTCCAATTTCTTTTACAATGTTTGAAATACGTAGTTGTACAGTATCTAATTCACCTGCTGCAATTATAGCTTTAATATTACCTTTTGCTCCAGCATGTGCTAACCCTCTTAGTTTTCCTACTACTACTATATTATCTCCAGCAATTACTTCTGCTCCAGAATTAACATCCCCAATAATAACTATACTTCCCTCTTCTTCTATTTTTTGACCAGATCTTATAGAACCATGATGAAACTTTGTTTCTGAATTTGAAACTTCCTGTGTAAATGTTTTTTTAATACTTGAAAGTCCAAGCTTTCTTGGCATATCAAATTTAACATTTACATCTATCTCACTTCTTATTATTTCCTCTATTTCATCAATTTCATTATTTTTTAATACTTTACCTGTTACTAGTATTGGTGTTTTTTCATCTTTATATATTTTTTTTAATTGTATAACTTTCTTTTTTATAGCATTTTGTATTTCTTTATAATTTGCATCACTATTTATTTTTATAATAACCAAATTATTTGTTTGACTTACATTAATGCAATTTCTCATTTATTCTATCATTCCTTCCCAAGCGTGCAATATTATGAATACAAAAAGTATCACTTCTTGTAAATTATTGTATATTTTCTACATAACTCATTGCTTGATTATTTTCTTGTATTTCATTTGAATTAATATTCATTCCAAAATATTCTGCTATAATTTCTCTTGCAACCTCAGCTGTATAAAAACCGTGTCCACCATTTTCAACCATAACAACTACAGCGATTTCAGGATTATCGTATGGTGCAAATCCTGCAAACCACGCATTTACATTTGGCCCAGATTCTGCAGAACCTGTTTTTCCTCCAACAGGAATATCAAAATTTCTAAATATACTACTTGCTGTACCTCCATCTTCCGTAACTGATTTCATTCCCTCTAATACAGCATTTATATTTTCTTGAGAAAAACTTATATTTTCGGTTTGATCATCTCCAAGCCCTAACATCTCCTTAGTAAACTGTTTTATCTCATATTTAGATGATTCTGTTCCATCTGAATTTAATACTCTTTTTACTATTGTAGGGTTAACTTTATTTCCTCCATTTGCTACCATTGCAATATATTTTGCTATTTGTAATGGAGAAAAAGCATTATAACTTTGTCCAATAGATGCTGAAAGCATTTGCCCAGAAGACCACACTTCCCCTACTTTTTTTGCAGTTTCAGGTGTAGCAAGACTACCTTGAGTTTCGCTTGGAAGTTCTATTCCTGTTTTCTTTCCTAATCCAAAATATGTTGCATATTTTCTTAATGCTTCAACTCCCATTCTATCTCCAGTTTCGTAGAAAAAGTAGTTACAAGATTTTTCTATTGCTCCTGATACATTTAAGTATCCATGTCCTCTATGATAACTATTATAATACCAACATGCCGGTTGATAATCTCTATATTTTGTATATCTTCCAGTGTCATTTATTCTCTCATATGGATTAATTACACCTGTTTCTAGACCTGCAAGTGCTGTTACCATTTTAAATATTGAACCCGGTTGATATGACCCTGATATTGCTTTGTTAAATAACGCATTATTTTCTTTTATAACATTATAATCTGCAACACTAATTCCACCAACCCAAGAATTGGGATTATAATCTGGGCAACTTGCCATTGCTAAGATTTCTCCAGAACGAACATCTATTGCAACTACGCATCCGCCTTTTGCATTATATCTGTTTGAAAATCCACCATTTTTTATTTTTTCTATATTGTTTCTTAACGCATTTTCTGCAATTTCTTGTAATTTAGAATCTATAGTCAAAACAACAGTTGATCCTTGTTTTGGGTCTTCTTTAACGCTTTCCCCAGTTATTGTTCCATCTACAGACATTTCAATTTCTTGTTTTCCTTTTTTTCCTCTTAAATATGGTTCAAACATAGCTTCTATTCCAGTTCTACCAACGTAGTCATCATTTTCGTATATGTCTTGTGCAGCGTTGTACTCTTTTTCACTTATTTTTCCAATATAGCCTACTATATGTGATGCTAAACTGTCATAATTATATTTTCTTGTTGTTTTTGTTGATACTGTAACTCCAGGAAAATCAAAGTTTCTTTCACAAATTCTTGCAATTACTTCTCTAGGAACATTTTCTGCTAGTTTTATTGGCCTAGTGCTACTATAACCTTTATTTGTTATTTCATACCTAATTGAAATAATTTTTCTCGTTTGTAATATGTCTGTGGAAACAATATTATATTTTTTTGCAAAATATGCTATTGTTTCTTGTGGTGTATTTGTTTTATCAAGTTTATATTTAGTAAGCCATTTTTCTAAATCTTCATTTCCAATTGTATATTCTGTACATTCGTTATTAATTGGAAAATTATTTGGATATTTTATGTTATAAGCTTCAAACATGTGAATTAAACTTAAAATACTGTTATTAAACGTATTATCATCTGTTTTTGTTTTGTATAATTCTAAATTAAATGAACTTGTAGTGGTAGCTAATATATTTCCTGATCTGTCTAATATTTCTCCTCTTGATGCTTCTAAAATACTTTCTCTTGACAGCCTTGTATTTGACATTTCTCTATAATTAGCACCATTTACAATTTGAAGTTGAAATAATTTGCTTATTAAAACTATACCAATTATATATGCTATTACTGTTAGTATATTAAATCTAAGATTTGTGTTTTCTTTTTTTATTTTATTTTTCACTAATTCACCTTCTCTTATTTTAAATCTTGGTTATTAAAAATTAGAAATATCTTGTTAGCATAGTTTTTCCTTTATATTCTTCTTCAATTTTATATCCAAACTTTTGTAATAAAGGATATAAAATAATTGTAATTAGTCCATTATATATACATTCTATAGTTGCAATCTTTAGAAATTTTAAAAAATCAAATGAATATTTATAAATAAAACAGCTTATTATAAATAATACAAGTTCATAAATAAATGTTGTTATTAAAATCATTACTGTTATTGTGAATCTACTTTCTTTTGAAAAGTTCTTATCAAATAAAGCTCCAATAAATCCAACTATACCTAGCATTATTCCTGTTATCCCAATTTTTTTTCCAATAAAAAAATCCAATAAAATTCCAAATATTATTCCATAAGTAATTCCTAGTGTTCTATTACAAAATAATCCAATAAATAGCGCAAATATTATAAATAAATTTGGCATTATTCCGAGCTATATTGAACCACGAAAAGAAATTTACTTGCAGAAAATATATAATTAAAAATACAAGAATTAATATTATATTAATTGTTACCTTTTTCATTTTACTCATTAAATGTAGTTTACTACATCTTTCTCCTTAAAATTTAGTTTTGGTTTGTTATTACAAGTACTGTTTCTAATTTATTAAAATTAACTGCAGTTTCTACAAATGCATATCTATCATTGATATTTGATGTATTTACTGTTCTATTTATTTTTCCAATATATATTCCTTTAGGGTAAATTCCACCTAATCCGGATGTCTCTATAGTATCACCTTGATTTATAGTAGCCTCTGTTGGAATATAAACTGCTCTTAATGTATTTTTCTCATCTAGAATTCCTTTACATACAATACTTTCTCTTGATGAACTTAATACACAACTAGTATTACTTGATGAATCTATTATAGTTTGTACTTTTGCACTATTGGCTGTACTTGAAATAACATATCCTACTAATCCTTCTGCTGAAATTACAGTCATGTTCTCTTTTATTCCACTATTTTTGCCTGCATTTATTACAATGGTTCTTGAATAATTGCTTATATCCCTACTTATTACATCAGCAGCAATAGTTTGATAATCCTTATATTTTTCGCTTAAATTCATATATTGTTTTAATGTTTGATTTTCTGCCTTAACACTTTCAAATTCTCTTAGTTTTTCTTCTAGCTGACTATTTTTATTCTTTAATTCTTCATTTTCATTTTTCAAATCACTCACATTTGTAAAAAAAGATGAATTATTATGCATTTTATTTTTCACATAGGTTAAGCCATTTTGAATAGGGTTTACAAGCTTATTTGCTATATTTTCTATATAAGATAAATTATTATTTTCCACATTTGTTAAAATAACTAATATGATTAAAATTACAACTGTTATAATAATCCCTAATGTTTCAGCTTTTTTATTATTATACATTTTATTCATCCTTTCGTTTTTTATATTCTAAATATTAAATTTTTCTTCTTTTGCTATTTACAAATACATTTTTTAATTTTTCTAAATCTTCTAAAGTTTTTGCTGTTCCTTCTACTACGCATTCAAGTGGAGATTCTGCAACATATACTGGCATCTCAATTTCAGAGCTTAAATATTGATCTAAATTTTGAATTAAAGCTCCACCCCCTGCTAAACATACACCTTTTTCTACTAAATCTGCTGCAAGCTCTGGTGGTGTTTGCTCTAATGTTTGTTTAACAGTATCTACAATTTTTTCAACAGATTCTTTCATTGCTTCCATTATTTCTGAAGATTTTATTGTTATATTTTTTGGCAATCCTGTATTTAAATCACGTCCCCTTATTTCTAATGACATATCTGTCATTAGAGGACTTGCACAACCTATTTGCATTTTAATGTTTTCCGCAGTAGTTTCTCCAATTGCTAGATATTTTTCTCTTTTTATATAATTAATTATGTCATCATCTAACTCATCTCCAGCAACTCTTAAAGAATTGCTTACAACTATTCCTCCCAAAGAAATAACAGCAACCTCCGTTGTTCCTCCCCCAATATCTACAATCATGTTTCCACTAGGCTCACTAACATTTAATCCAGCCCCAATCGCTGCAGCCATTGGTTCTTCAATTAAAAAAACTTCTTTTGCTCCAGCTTGCATTATACTTTCTTCTACTGCTCTTTCCTCAACTTCAGTTATTCCGGATGGAACCCCAACCACAACTCTTGGTCTTCCAGCATTGTACTTACTACATACTTTTTTCATCATATTTTTTAACATTAATTGTGTAGCAGTAAAATCTGCTATAACTCCATCTTTCATTGGTCTAACAGCTTCTATGTTTTCTGGTGTTCTTCCAAGCATTTCTTTTGCTTCAAACCCTGTAGCTTTTATTTCACCTGTTTTTTTATCTATTGCAACTACTGAAGGTTCTTTTAATACTACACCTTTTCCCTTTAATGTTATTAAAATATTTGCTGTTCCTAAATCTATTCCTATATCTTTTGATCCAAATGATAGATATTTTTTCAAATTCATTGTGTATACTTCCTTTCCAAATCTATTTTCTGCTTTTTAAAGACATTATACTTGTATATTCATTTCTTCCAATTACAATATGATCTAATAATTTAATTCCAATTGTTTTTGATGCACTTTCTAATTTTGATGTTATATCCACATCTTTTTGACTTGGTGTGGATATCCCACTTGGATGATTATGAACAAGAATAATCTTAGGGGAGTTTATTCTAACAGCTTCTGTTAAAATCTCCTTTATTCCTATATTTACAAAATTATTTCCCCCTATTGCAATGTCTTTTATTTTTAAGACATTATTCTTATTGTCTAATAAAATAATTTTAGCAATTTCTTTTTTCTCATATTGCATTTGATTCATTAGTATTTTTGCAACATCATTTGGTTCTTTAATTGTCGTATTCTTATAGTTACTAGGTGAGTTCATTCTTATTGCCAATTCACAAATAGCTTTTAATTGAATAGCCTTTACTCTACCTATTCCTTTAATTTTGACAAAGTCTTCTATTGTTAAGTCTCTTAAAAAATTCAAGTTTGTTTGATCATAAGTGTCATTTAGTTTTAATATTTTTCGTGCTATATCAACACTTGTATCTTCTTTGGTTCCAGTTTTTATTATTATTGCTAATAATTCTGCATTAGTTAAATTTTTTTCTCCATATAATTCGAGCTTTTCATACGGTCTTTCCGCTTCTGGTAATTCTTTTATTGTCAATTTTTTTCCTTTCCGCCCCTAAATTATACTTTTATTAAACTTTTCTGTATATAAATCCTGCTATTGCCATTCCAATTATGCTTGCAACATTTATTTTAATACTAAACGCAAAAGTTATACTTATAATGTTAAGATTTAATACAAATGGTGTTTCTAATCCAAAACTTTGCCCATATCCAAGCCACCATAATCCATTTATTTTACTTGCTAAATCTCCTATTAAGCCACCAATTACCAATCCACATAATATAAATATTAACATTATCCAAAAACCTTTATCTTTTACTGCCATTTTTTCCTCCTTTGTTTCCCTACGGATTTTCATATTTTGTGACTTTAACATTATATATTTTTTTTTGTTTTTTTTCAAGAGTATTTGTTATAAGTTTACTTATTTTTTTAGTTTTTTTATATGTATGTTTAAATCTAAATCTTATATATAATTCTATTCTAATTAATTTTGTCAAAAAAATATAAGGCATCCTTAATTGCCTTATATTTTCTTTATTTTATTTTATTATATTCTTTTATATTTTTTAAATGATATAATTCCAAATACTGTTCCTGCAACTAATGCAATTACTAAAAGTACTGTTGTTTCTTTACCTGTTTTTGGTAAATTTTTTGATGTAGCCGTAGTATCTTTACTCTTATTTGTGCTTACTGTACCATTGTTTGAATTATTGTTGCTGTTATTATTGTTATTATTATCCCCATTTATTGTAACTATTTTATTAGTATCAATTTCTGGTGGAACATATTGTCCTTGGTTATTATTGTTTTGATTGTTGTTATTATTATTTTGATTATTATTTTCGTTTTGATTATTGTTATTATTGTTATTTTGATTATTATTTTCGTTTTGATTATTATTGTTATTGTTGTTTTGATTATCATTGTTATTTTGCTTTTGTTCAACAGTTGTAATTGTTACTTTTTGTGAAAGATCTTGTATTTTTAATGGTTGATTATTATCTAAAGCTACTTGAATTCCTGTTAAACCAACATTGGTTGTTGTAGCACTTGCATTGTCTTTAACTTTTAATTTTATTGTTGCTATTTTTCCTTCTTTTGTTACAGATTCAAGAGATTCTTGATAACACATAAATGTTAGGTCAGCTCTATCAACTTTATTCCATCCATTATCTGAATTTATACTAACAAAATCAAATAGATTTTGTTCATAATTTAATGTAAATCCAACACCTGCAATTGGAACTTTTATTTCACTAACTGATATGTCTATACTTAGTTCTTGCCCTGGACTTGGATTATTTGGTGATAAAAAAGTACTAACTTTACATGCAATAATAGGATCATCTGCTGCATAACTGTTGTTAGCAAATATTGAACATAATAAAAGCATACCAATAATAATTACACTTAATAATTTTGTTATATTTTTCATTATTTTTACTTCCTTTCAATGTTATCTATTCTATCATCTCATATTTTTTATAAAATTTCAAGTATTATTAAGCAATTTTGTAAATTAATCCAATCTGCATGTTTTTGTGCTGTATAATTGTTATTTTTTGCTGCCACATATCTTAATAATTTTAATATATCTGTTATATCAATTACTCCATTTTCATTTATATCTCCTATTGAAAGTTTTTCACTATTTAATTTCCATTCTGGATGTTTTGAAGCTGTATTATCACTATTTGTAAATGCAATATGTCTTTCTAATTGCAATATATCTGATATATCTATCTCTCCATTTTTATTTACATCTCCTTTTAAAAATGGTTCTGTTTTTTCTATATTTGATACATTTACATTAATGGTAACTTCATCTCCTGCTAAGTCTTTTATAACAACATTTTCATTAGCATTTTGTGTATATGTTTTACTTAGTGTTTTTCTATCTTGTGATAGTGTCCATCCATCAAGCTCGTTTAACTGTACATTAGATACAATTTATACCGTCACATCTTGATTAGTTGCATCTTCAGTACTATAATTAACGCTTAATTTTCTTTTTTTATAATAGCAATAAATAGTCCCATCTTCCGTTAAAACTTGATTTGGTATATATGTAGAATTAACAAATATGTAATCCTTTATATCTTTAATGTAATTTAATCTATCTAAATGATATTCAGCACGATCATTAAAGTAATATATATTTTCATCTTCTATTTCATTTTGCGAATCTATATCTTTATATTTTATGGTTAGTTTATTATAATTTCTTGTAATATCTGTTGTTATTTCACCATTAGTTGAAATATTATATAAAATATTTCCATTATATAAAGTGCTTAATACATTAGTTTTGCTTGTTAAAGAATTAGCCAAATCCAAATATGCACCATTATCTCTATCACCATACCAAATAACAGTACCATGTCCAGCTTCATAATTATTAGGTAAAAATGCATATTTAGGATTAACTTTATTAACAAAATCATCTGTATTACTTTCTCTTGCACCATGATGAGAAAATTTAAAAATGTCAGCTTTTATATCTAAGTTTTTTTCTAAAATGTCTTGTTCAGCATCTATCATTATATCTCCAGCTGTTAAATATCTTACTCCTTTATAGGTTATCATTGAAACCAATGAAGTATCATTAATAGTTCGATTTTTAAATGAGCTTTCACTTGTAGTTTCATTGTATATTTCATTAAAATCAACATTCGAATTTGATATATCCCAAATAACATTAAGTGTTGCATCTCCAATATTAATAGTTGTTCCTTCACCTATTAGTACTACATTTGTTCCCAAAGTAGTTAAATCATTAGCATATTTTACACCCCATTCATAAAATGGATTAATTATGCTATACCATTCTTTGCTATCATCTAGTTTTGGAATATAAATACTAGGATCAGGAAAATATACATTATCAACTGTAAAATATGAATCTTTTAAAATACTCTTTGTTTTTCCATAATGATCGTGATGATAATGTGATATGTATATATCAAAATGATTTATTTCTTGAGATTTCAAAAAATTTATTAATACATCATTTGTATCTTTAGATGTTCCTGTATCCATTAATAAATAATTTCCATTTTGTTCTAATAAAATTGCATCTCCATATGAATCTGTTGCTCTATTATTAATAGGTCCTCCTAAATCTATTGCAATTATATTTAATCCATTATTGAGATTATATTTATTATATCCATCAATACTTTCTTCTAATAATGGAGCATTATTAGTATTATTATAAATTTTAAAGAATATATTTTGGTATTTGTTATTACATAAAAATAAAAATCCTAACACTAACGCTATACAAATAGCAAAAAAATATTTTATTATTTTATAATATTTCTTCATAATAAACTGTAAGTTCTCCTCCTGTTAAATCTATATTTTCATTATTTTGTTTATAGTTTAATTTTGTTGGTATTTTTGTAATTTCAATTTTATTCATTTTCACCTGTGTAGCGTATAACTTTACCATCTATTAATTCTATTTAATTTTATCATCCTTTATTTATATAAGTAAATAGCAATTTTTCATTGTTTTTCTCGTTAATTTTTAAGTACTTACGGAAGTTCTTTTTAAGCTTTTTTTACATTTATATGTCATTTTCACTTGACAAAGCAATGTTTTCAATATATTTTATTACCATAAATTGTGTCTTTTAATTTTTTAAAAAATATAGTATAATACTTTTAGCAATATAAATATTAAATGCATATAATTTTTAAAAGAACCAAATTAAAATTATTCTTACGTTTATGTATGCATTTTGATTAATGCAAGAAAGGATTGGACATATGAGAATAAAAAGATTAACCGAAAATAAAATACAAATTATATTAGATATAGATGAATTAGTTAAAAAAAACATAAATATACATACACTTGCAAAAACTAACTTTGAGAAAAATACTTTTTTTAAATCTATGTTAAATGAAGCAGAAAAACAAGTTGGGTTTAAAGTAAAAGATTGTAGATTATTAATTGAAGCTTATTCTACTTCAGATGGATATGTTATTTTTAATTTAACAAAGTATAAAAATGAAATTGATACTTCAAATATTAAAAAATTAAAGTTTAAAAGAAAAAAACTTGATAATAATTATAAAAACACTATTTACTTATTTAATAACTTTGAAGAGTTTTGTAATTTTTGTTTATATTGTTCTAAATCAAATTTATTAGATTTAAAAGGTTTTTCAAAAAATATTGCACTATATGAATATAAAAATGCTTATTATTTGCTTTTCAGTTCTATAAATGTAGATTATCCATATCTTAATTTGTTTTATTCATCAATTTCTGAATTTGCAAATTTAACAAGCACTTCTCTTGTTTTTAAAAGTAAATTAATAGAACATGGAAAACCAATTTTTAAATCAAATGCTATAAAAAAAGGTATTCAATACTTTGTTGGAAAGGAGGAAAAAAATGGAGTTATATCAGGATAACCCAATTCAAGAAAACAGTGTTAGTTTAAATTCTGTTTTAGCAAATACTTTTTTTAGAATGTTTTTAGGTCTACTAGCAAGTGCTATTTCAGCATTTTTTGTATATCATACAGGTTTGTATGAAAAACTTCTACAAGGTTCTGGATATTTAGTACTTGCAATTGCTGAAATTGTAATAGTATTGTTATTTTCATTTTTATTTAAAAAACTTTCTCCTACTGCAGTTACTATCTTATATTTTGCTTACGCATTTTTGAATGGTTTTACTCTTTCAGTTTTATTACTAATATATGAAATTTCATCTGTAGTATATGCGTTTGTAGCTACTGCAGCTGTATTTGGAGTTTTAGCTTATATTGGTAAAACTACTAATAAAGACCTTACTAAATTTGGAACATTTTTAATAGTAGCTCTTATAATTGGACTTGTGGTTACAATAATTAATCTTTTTGTTGGAAGTACCATTTTAGATATTGGTTTAAACTGGGCAATTTTATTTATCTTTTTTGGATTAACAATTTATGATACTAATAAAATTAAAAGGATGTATGAAGAAGGTTTTGTTGAAAGTGAAAAGCTTTATATATACGGTGCTATGGAATTATATCTTGACTTTATAAATATCTTTTTAAGAATTTTAAGATTATTAGGAAAAAGAAGAAGCTAAAAATTAGATTTCAAAAGCAAAAAATTATTTTTACAGGGGTGTATTAATTACACTCTTGTTTTTTATATAAACATTTTTTAATTCTTTTATTTTTGGATTATTATTTTATTATTTGAACATACTAAAAAGAGATAGGATGTGATAGTTTGAATTCATATTGGATTTCTTCTACAGAAAATTTAAATAAAAATCAATTTAGTAAAATTGACAAAAACTATTTAGCTGATGTATGTATAATTGGTTGTGGACTTACGGGTTTAAGCACAGCATATTATCTTTCAAAAAAAGGATTAAAAGTTATTTTATTGGATAAATCAGAAATTGGTTCTAAAACTTCAGGACATACCACCGCAAAAATTACTTTAAATCATGGTTTAATCTATAATTATTTAATTAATAATTTTGGAATTGAATTTGCAGCAAAATATTATTTGTCAAACAATCAAGCAATTTCTAATATTAAAAATATTATTGATACAGAAAACATCAATTGTGATTTTGAGTATCAAAATAACTACATTTATACTACTAACTTAAATAATTTATATAAAATAAATAATGAAATAAAAGCAATAGAATTAATAGAAAAATATTTAACTGATAATTATAATTTTAATAAAGAAACTTTAAGTATTAATCCACAATTTGTTAAAAAATGTGGATTACCATTTGAAATATATGGTGCAATCGAATCTAAAAATCAAGCTCAATTTCACCCAGTAAAATATATGTATGGTTTAGCAAGCTCTATAAAATCTTTAGGTGGACTTATATTTACAAATTCTTTAGTTACAGATGTAAATAAAAAAAATAATGAATATGAAGTTATATCAAATGACTATAAAGTATCTGCAAAATATGTAGTTTTAGCATCTCACTATCCATTTATTAATTTTCCTGGTTTTTATTTTTCAAAAATGTATCAAGTTACTTCTTATGCTATAGGAATTGAAGTAGATGAAAATACACTAACTGGTATGTATATAAATGATTGTGAGCCTACACTTTCTTTTAGAACTACAAAACTTAATAATAATAAAAAATTATTAATTATTGGTGGTGGAAACCATAAATGTGGTTTTTCTCCTGAAAGTAGAGATATTTTTGGATATAAATTTTTAGAAAATGAAATACAAAAATATTATCCAGATTCAAAAATTCTATATAAATGGAACACTAAAGATTGTATAACTCTTGATAAAGTTCCTTATATTGGTGACTTTTCTAGTCTTATGCCAAATGTTTTTGTTGCAACTGGATTTAATAAATGGGGCATGACGGTTTCTAATGTTTCTGCAAATATTATTTCAAATAGTATTTTAGGAAAGAAAAATGAATTTATAGATATTTATAATTCAAAAAGACTTAATCCAATAAAAAATAAAGATGAAGTAAAAAATGAAGTTAAACAAGTTTTTAAATCTTTTGTTCAAAATAGAATTAAAATTCCAAAAGAAGATTTATCAACTATAAAAAATGATAATGGTGGAATTATAAAAATTGATGGAAATACAGTTGGAATTTACAAAGATAAAGAAGGAAAAATATTTGCCATAAATCCAACTTGTACTCATTTAGGTTGTTTATTAACTTGGAATAATATTGATAAAACTTGGGATTGTCCTTGCCATGGTTCAAGATTTGATTATACTGGAAAAAACTTATATGACCCTGCTTTTAAGGATTTAAAAAATAGGAAAAATAAATTTTTCCTTTGAGAGTTGCTATCGCAACTCTTTTTTGTTACAATAAGTTTAGAGGTAAAAATGGGAAATATTGAAACTATTAAGGAATGTGAATTTTTAGATTTTTATAATAGTAGGACATATACCGCCAATTGCTTTAATGAAGATGGTTCTTTAAATAAAAATTATAATTCTTTTAAATCAACTGGTGTTATCGCTACTATTTTTGAAGATCATTGGGATAAAACTTATTTTGATAATAATAATCTTATTGATACTTTTCGACCTAATGCTCCTCATGAAATCAAAAAAATTATAGATTGTTATAATAAAAATCTTGGTTGTTCTCTTTTTGAATATCCTAACTGTCACGATATTATCTTTGTTGGTCATGCTTGCAAGTCTCGTTTTTGTTCTTCTTGTGGCTATAAATATAAAAATGATAGAGTTGAATCTATTATGCAGACTGCCTATAACTGCCAACATAGACAAATTGTTTTTACTATTCCTGAACTGCTTAGAAAATATTTTTTCTTTCCTTTTGAAAATAGCATTAATCTTCTTTTTAAAGCTGTTAGAGATACTATTTATTCTATTTTAAATGTTTCTTTTAAAAAAAATATGTAAATGTTAAAGTAAAACTGATAGAAAAATTCAAAGTAAAATTGATAGAATTCTATCAGTTTTTTTGATGTGTTTTTTGATATAATTAATATATCTTTTCTTAAAAATAAAGAAATAAATAATGGAAGGAGTTGGTAATTTTATGAGAAAAGATATATTAAATTCCATAGTTTAAATGAAAGAGGTGAAAACTTTGATTAATAAAAGTGAATTAGCTAGAAGATTTAATTGTTCTATTAATACTGTTAATAGATATTTAAAAGAGCAAGAAATTTCTAAGTCATGTCGAAAGTACTCTTCTAAATTAGATGATTTTAATGGAATCATCATTGAAAAAATAGATGATTTTTCAGCTAATGGTAGACCAGTTTTTAATTTCATTAAAGATAAAGGATACACTGGCTCCTATGGTACTGTTTCTAAATTCATAAAAGAACATAAACAAGAAGAACAAAATAAAGCTACTATGAGATTTGAAACCACTCCTGGATTTCAAGCTCAAGTTGATTGGAAAGAAAATTTTAAAATCATAAATAAAGAAGACAAAGAATTTGAAATAAATATATTTCTAATGATTTTAGGATATTCTAGGTATAAGTATATAGAATTAACTTTAGATAAAACACAAGACACTTTGTTTGAATGTATAATGCATGCATGCAAAGCATTTCGGCGGTGTACCACATGAAGTACTTTTTGATAATATGGCTACTGTTGTTGATAGATTATCTTCTACATATAGGGCGGTTGTAATCAATAAAAAATTTGCTCAATTTGCTAAAGATGTTGGTTTTGTTGTAAATACATGTAGACCATATAGACCTCAAACTAAAGGTAAAATTGAGTGTGTTGCAAGACTTATGGACAGGTTAAAAGTATACAATAAAGATTTTACTACAATTGAGGAATTAGATAATATTGTAAATAAACTAATGAATGAAATAAATAATGAAGACATTAATTTTATAGAAAAACCTGTTACAAGATTAAAAGAAGAACAGAAATATTTAAGTTCTTTACCTTCGATAGATTGTATAAGCCAATATTTCCGTCAAAATAAAGGCTATAAAGTTTCGAAAGAATCTATGATTACATATAAAAAACATAAATATTCTGTTCCAATTAAGTATATTGGTGAGTACCTAACAGTTGTAGAAAATGAAGATACTCTTAATATATATTATACAACAGATTTAATTGCTTGTCATAAAATTTCACGGAAAATTTTTAAATTACAAAAAAGAACATGTTCATGAAATATTAAAATCTGATGCTTTAAAGAATAAATCAGATGACAAAATTGATGAATTTATTGAAGAAAATTTAACTAAAATGGATATATTTTTAAGTTAGGAGATAAGATATAAAATGATAAATTACAATAAATTAATGAATAATTTAGAGACTTTAAAATTGGATAAACTAGTAAGCTTTTTACCAAATTATTTAGATAGTATAAAAAACCAAGATATATCAATAGTTGATATATTATATAGATTAACAGAAGAAGAAATAAAATATAGAGATGAAAGAGCTTCAAAAATACAAGTATCAGTAGCTGGATTTCCATTTGAAAAAGAGATCAAAGATTTTGATTTTTCATATCAGCCAAGAGTGAATAAACAACAATTATTAGAATTGGAAAGTTTAAGATTTATGGAAAATAAAGAAAATATTTTGTTTGTAAGTTCTAGTGGCGTTGGTAAAACACATTTAGCAGTTAGTTTAGGTATAGCGGCGGCTAAAAAGAGATATTTAACATATTTTATATCATGCCATGATTTAATAATGCAACTAAAAAAAGCTCATAATGAAAATCGATTAGATCAAAGATTGAAGCAATTTTGCAAATATAGATTATTAATTATTGATGAAATAGGATATTTACCAGTAGATAGAGATGGTGCGAATCTATTCTTTCAATTAATTGCTAAAAGATATGAACAGAATTCAACTATAATAACAACAAATTAAATATTTTTTTACCATAACAAAAAAATATATGATATCTTGAATTGATATTGAATTTCTTATACACAAAATACAAATATAAATCAATTTAGTAAAATTAACCAAAAAAATTATTCTGATGTCTGTGTTATAGGGGCTAGGCTTACTGGTTTAAGTACAACTTATTATCTTTCTATACAAAGCCTAAAGGTAATTGTTTTAGATAAATCAGAAATTGGTACAAAAACCTCTTGACATACTATAGCTAAAATTACTTTAAATCATGGTTTGATTTATGATTATTTAATTAATACTTTTGGAATTAACTTTGCTTCTAAAATACTATTTGTCTAATAAACAATCAATTTCTAATATAAAAAAGATTATTGATAATGAAAATATTAGTCGCAATTTTTAGTGTTCCCCATATTTTACCAATCAAAGTAATTTTTCGCTTTGACTTATTTTAGTTTCATATGATATTTATACTTAATTCTAACACCTTGAATTACTTTACTATATAAAAAAAACTATCTCTTAAATTGCAATATTTTTAATATAAATCTCTTGAATTTTATAAAGAATTTTTCATTATGTTCAACTAGCTCAGATTTTTTTACATTAGTTTGCTGTATATCTTCAAATTTATTTTTTTCTTTAAATAAATCTTGAAGATTGTATTTTTTTCTTTTTCCTCTTTCTTCTTTCTTTTGATTTAATTCTAATATTTCTTTTATTCTTTTTTTCTGTTCTTCATTCGCATAATAATCTAGAAATAATGTTACAATTATTGCATTTGCTTCTTTTGAAATATTTTGCTTAGATAAATCTATTGTAGGATTAATTGTAAATTCATATTCTTTATCCATATGTTCTTTATAAAACTCAATCTTTTCTTTTGGAATTCTTTTATATTCTTTTTCAGGAAAATATTTTAATATTTCAATTATTTCTTTATATGCCTTAGCATACCTATTCGTGACCATTATTATATTCCTCCTGTCTATCAAATCCAGTTTTGTCAACATTTCTTGCTCCTCTAATATCATCTAATGAGATTCCATTACGTAGTGCTGCTTCTAGTGCATCAAGTGGTAAAAGATGACCTTTTATTGTTTCAACGTTATCTGAAATATCGTGATAAATTTCACGCCTACTTAATAAACTTATCACTAATTTTATAAAATCATCTTTAGCTTTAGGATCTGATTGTGCAATTAGAAGAGTTAACGCTACTAATGCATTATTATCAATTATTGGTATTCCGATTATTGTACAATATTCCGTAAAAATCTAAAAAATATATAAATAGTGCTGCAGCAATACGTTTATTACCATCTATAAACACATGATTCTTTATAATATAATATAAGAGATTTGCAATTTTTTCTTCTACAGTTTTATAAAGATATTCTCCTCCAAAGCTTTGATAAATGTTTCTAATAGCAGATTGTAGTCCATACTCTCTTTCTACTCCAAATAGTGTACTATCTTTTTTAAATGGCAAATTATCTATTACTTTTTTGCAATCTTCATAAGTAATTTCTCGATTATCAATATTTCCTTCTTGCGTTTCTATATTTCCCTTATCAAAATTATCTAATATCTCTAATGCTCCAATATAATTGGCAATATGATCTGTTGAATTCTTATCTGGATTGGTTACTTTTTCTATATTATCTTTCATATCGATACATCCTTTTATATAAATTCAGTCATTACTTTTTGTATTATTGAACTTAACAATACATTAGTTATCATTCGCGAACCATTGTTTTTATTATACTAAAAACTATTACATTTGTCAATAAATTATTCTATTTAACCAGGGTAATTTCATCGATTATTACAAATTTGTAATATTTCACTAATTGTGGTACACTATAACAGGTTATAGTAATGAGTGATAATGAAGTATTTAATATGTATTTTGGAATAATTGAAGATCCAAGATGTGAAGTAAATATAATACATCCATTGGTAGATATAATAAAATTGGTTATGATATCAGTATTATGTGGAATGGATGAATTAGATTAAATAATAGATTACGAAGAAAATAAGAAAGAATTTTTAAAAAATGAGTTTGATATAAAAAAATACCATCAAAATCAACTTTAACAAGAGTAATATCAATGATAAATCCAAAATGGTTATCATTAAGTATAGTATGTATATTAAGCACATTAATAAAAAATAATCCAAATGAATGGAGAAAAAAGCATAGAAATAAGTTGTTACATAAGTAGTAAAAATACAACAGCGGAAAACTTATTATCATATACAATAAAACACCGGCAAGAAGAAAGTTTTAATTGTATGTTAGATATGAATTATGATGAAGATAATAGCAGAGTAGCAAATTTAAATTCACAAAAGTGTTTAATTATAATAAGAAAGTTTTGTATTACTGTTATAAAAAATATATAGAAAATCATAATTTTAAAAAAAACAATAATAGCTAATATGAGAAAATACTTATAAATGAAATTTTTCCCATTGAAGTATTAGCATATTATTGTACTTCATTATAAAATTGATTTATTTATTATTTAATATAATATTTTAATATGTGTAAATATTAAAATAAAATTGATAGAATTTTCTATTGACATTTACATATGTTTATTTATATTATTTTAGCCCATTCTTATTAATATTTCTTACTTCCCACTTTTCACATTATTATTAATTTCTTAATCCTTAAAAAACTATCTTTAATTAAATTCAATGAACTTTCTCAATAAACTCCTCTACACTCATAGCTCCAATATCACCATCTGTTCTTGATCTAACTCCTACTGTATTTGATTCAATTTCTTTATCTCCTACAATAAGCATATATGGTATTTTTTGAAGTTGAGCTTCACGAATTTTATATCCTGTTTTTTCAGATCTAGCATCTATTTCTACTCTTAAACCTTCTTTTTGTAATCTTTCCTGTACTTGTTTTGCATATTCAAAATGTCTATCTGCTATTGGTAAAATCTTAACTTGTTTTGGACATAGCCAGAATGGTAAGTTACCTTTTGTTTCTTCTATTAAGAAAGAAATAAATCTATCAGAAGTACCAAGTATTGCTCTGTGAATTACAACAGGTCTATGTGGTTCTCCATCTTCTCCTATAAATTCAAGCTCAAATCTTTCAGGAAGTGCAAAGTCTAATTGACATGTTGGTATTGTAACATCATGTCCTAGGGCTGTTTGAATTTGTATATCTATTTTTGGTCCATAAAATGCTGCTTCTCCTTTTGCTTCATAAAACTCTATATTTAATTCATTTAGTATTTGTCTTAGTTGTTCTTCTGCTGTATCCCACATTTCGTCATTATCTATATATTTTTCTTTGTTATCTTTGTCTCTTAAAGATAATCTAAATTTAAAACTATCTTTAGAAAATCCAAAATCTTTTATATAAACTTCAAATATTAGATTAATTACTTTACCAACTTCTTCTTTAATTTGGTCTGGCCTTACAAATAAATGTGCGTCATTTTGGCACATTTGGCGAACTCTCTCTAATCCACATACAGCTCCAGAGTTTTCATATCTAAAGTCATGTGCAAGTTCTCCTATTTTTATTGGTAAATCTCTATAAGATCTCATTTCACTTTTATAAATCAACATATGATGTGGACAATTCATTGGTCTTAAAACTAATTCTTCATTATCCATTTGCATAATTGGAAACATATCATCTTTATAATGGTCCCAGTGTCCACTTATTTTATATAAATTTGTTGTTGCTAAACTTGGTGTATAAACATGAGAATATCCTAAAGCTAATTCTTTATCTTGAATATATCTTTCTAACAATCTTCTTATTGTTGCTCCATTTGGTAAATACATTGGAAGTCCTGCTCCAACTAATGGATGAGTCATAAATAATTTTAAATCTTTTCCAATTTTTCTATGATCTCTTTCTTGTCTATCCGTAAGTAATTCCATATATTCGTCAACTTGACTTGCTTTTGGAAATGAAATTGCATATATTCGTTGAAGCATTTTATTTTTTTCGCTTCCTTTCCAATATGCACCAGCTAAATTTAATAATTTAACTGCTTTAACTTTCCCTGTACTCATCAAATGTGGTCCACTACATAAGTCCACAAATTCTCCTTGTTTATAAAAAGATATTTCTTCATCTTCTGGTAAATCTTTTATTAATTCTACCTTGTAAAGTTCATCTTTTTCTTCCATAAGTTTTATAGCTTCATCTCTAGAAAGTGTAAATCTTTCTATTGGTAAATCTTCTTTTATAATCTTTTTCATTTCAGATTCTATTTTTTCTTTATCATCTTCTGAAAAATGATTTTCTATATCAAAATCATAGTAAAATCCCTCATCGATTGCAGGACCAATTGCAAGTTTAACATCTTTATTTAATCTTTTTACAGCTTGAGCCATTATGTGAGATGTTGTATGCCAATATGCTTTTTTTCCTTCAATATCGCTATCGAAAGTATGAATAACTAAGTTACAGTCTTCTTTTAATACATATCTTAAATCTACAACTTTTTCATCCACACTTGCGCATGTTGCGTTTCTTGCAAGCCCTTCACTTATTTTTTTAGCTACATCAATTACTTGAGTTCCACTTTCTACTTCAATTACAGATGAATCTTTTAAAGTTACCTTTATCATAAAAAACCCCTTTCTTTGCCATAAAAATAGCACTCTTATGGCATAAAATCATCCATAGGAGTGCTTATATCAAGCACGGTTCCATCCCGTTTTTTTCTTAATTTATGATGATATAAATTTTAACGCTTAGTTTTAATTTTTAAAACACAGAGGTAGTTTTTCAAATACGTTTTCTAAAATTGGCTTTCAGCGCAAGCACCAATTCTCTCTGTTAGTAACCTTTATTTTACTTTGTCTCTTTCGCGTTTATTATTATGTATACTATTTTATATCTTTTTTTATACTAAGTCAATAGTTTTATAGTTATATTTTTCTTTTGTTTCTATTCTTCTCCTTGTAATTTTTCTGCTCTGTCTGCTGCAATTAAATTGTCTATCATTTCATCTAGATCTCCATTTAAGAAGTTTTCAAATTGATATACACTAAATCCAATTCTATGATCTGTTATTCTACCTTGAGGGTAATTGTATGTTCTAATTTTTTCGCTTCTATCTCCTGTACCTACTTGTAATTTTCTTGTTGATGATATTTCATTATCTTGTTTTTGTTTTTCTATTTCATATAATCTTGATTTTAACATATTCATTGCATATTCTCTATTTTGCAATTGTGATCTTTGAGTTTGACATTCTGCAACTATACCTGTTGGAACATGTATTAATCTAACTGCTGAAGAAGTTTTATTAATATGTTGTCCTCCAGCTCCTGACGCTCTAAATACTTCCATTTTAATATCTGCAGGATTAATATCAATTTCTACATCTTCTACAACAGGAAGTACTGCTACTGTTGCTGCAGATGTATGAATTCTTCCACTTGACTCAGTATCTGGAACACGTTGAACCCTATGAACTCCACTCTCAAATTTTAATCTACTATATGCTCCTTTTCCGGTAACCATAAAAGATATTTCTTTATATCCTCCAAGTTCTGTTGCATTTTCATTTAATATTTCAATTTTCCAATGTTTTCTTTCTGCATACATTCCATACATTCTAAATAGTGTTCCTGCAAATAAAGCTGCTTCTTCACCACCAGCTCCACCTCTAATTTCACATATAACACTTTTATCATCATTTGGATCTTTTGGTATTAGTAGAAACTTTAATTCTTCTTCAACTTTTGCAATTTTATCTTTATTAGAATAGTATTCTTCCTCAGCTAAATCTTTCATTTCTGGATCTTCCATTAGTTCTTTAGCTTCTTCTATATTTTTTAGAATTTCTTTATACTCTCTATATTTAGTTACTACATCTTCCATCCCACTATGTTCTTTAACTAATTCTCTCCATTTATTTGTATTTGCAATAATTTCTGGATCACTTATTTGCGTAGTTAATTCCTCATATCTCTTTTCTACAAGTTCTAATTTTTCAAACATAAAAATCTTCCTTTCTTAAACTTATAATATTATACTACTAAAAGTGGTCTTAATCAAGCAAAATCAACTAATTAAAATAAAAAACAACTTAAACTAGAATAGTTTAAGCTATTTTTTATTATCCTCTTCATCATTATCATCTTCAAGAGGACCAAATAATTCATCAAATTTTGCTTCTAATTCTTTTTCTAAATCATATTCATCATCACTTACGTCATCCATTGGTAGTATTGGTGGAGCATCTTCATGGTCTATTTTGTTCTCTTTTATATTATCTTCATTAATAATTGGTATATCATTATTATTATCATTTTTACCTGTATCTACATTTGATGTAGAATCATCTTCAAATAAATCATCTAAAGAATCTATTTTTAGGTCATCTACTTTTGGTTTGTCTTTTTCTTCTACATAAGGGTTATATGGATTATATTTTCTCCAAACACCTCTATCAATTTCACCGATGTCATTATGACTAATTTCACAACTTGCTAATTCTTTTGCCATTGGGTGTTTAAAATAATAAAATTTATTTGCTTTTACAGGCTTAAGTCCTTTTTCGAATATAATACATAAGTCATTATCCATTCTTCTAAGCTCATCTGGTGTCATAAGAGCTCTTGCCATAATTTGGTCTGAATCACTTGTTCCAGTTTTTTTATGTCCTTTATCTCTACTTACTTGCACGCTAAAGTGTGATATTGTCTTTTCTCCTAAGGCCTTTGAAAAGTATTCAACAGTTTTTTGAGAGTTGCTTCCAAGAAATACGTGAGTATCACAGTTTCCTATGATAGTTTCATGAGATTTATCATATATCGCCTCTAATTGGTCTAAATTTTGTAAAATTACACTAAATGATATTTTTCTACTTCTTGATGTTGATATTTTTTTATCAAAATCTGGTATTCTACCAATATTTGCGAACTCGTCTAGTATGAAATAAGTTGGGACTTTTAAGCGAAGTCCTTCACTGTTATCAGCTAAATCATATAATTGTTGTATCATTTGTGAGAAAAATATAGTTAATAAAAAGTCATATGCACCATGTGTATCTGAAGATATAACATATACTGCTGTTTTTTCATTACCTATTTGATCAAAATCTATTGTATCTGTTGATGTTAATTCTGCAATTTCTTTTGAATCAAATTTTCCAAGTTTTGATTGTAAAGTACTTAAAATTGAGCTATATGTTTTTTCTGGTGCTATTTCTATAGATTTATAATTCATTCTTGCTGGGTGATCATATGGAAGTTGACTCATAAGCTCTGTAAGTAAGTTGCTTCCCCCATTACTATTTGCTGCTCTAACAAGTTCTGCACAACTTGCTAAGTTTTGTTCTTCATCTGGCCTAGTTGCCATTAGATAATAAATTAAAGCTTTTAATAGCATTTCTGCTGAATCATCCCAAAATGGATCTGTTCCTCCAGCTCCATCTGCTTTTTGACCTTTAACTATTGTATTTGCTATAACGTCTACATCTATTTCAGATGCAACATGCATCAAAGGATTATATCCATCACTAAATTGTGGATGTACTAAATTAAATACTTTTATTTTATAGCCATGTTGTTTTAAATAACCTGCTGTTTTATCATATAGTTCTCCTTTTGGATCAGTAAAAACATAAGAACCTAACATTTGATATGCATTTGGTATTGAATATGATGCAGATTTACCAGATCCTGAACCTCCGACAACTAATACATTGATATTTCCTCTTTTATCTAATGGTAAATAGTTGTTTTCAGCTAAGATTATTCCACTTTTTTTGCTTAATATTTTATATTGTTCTCCACCTGAGCTCCAATCACTTGATCCATGCTCTATATTATCATATCTATGTTTTGGCATTAATTTTATTATAGAAAAAATAACAAAGATTGCATAAAATAACGTAAAAATAATTAAATCTTTTAAATATTTTAATACTAAACCATGTTTAAAAACCATTTTAAATCCTAGTAAAGGCTTTGATAAAGCTTTATAAAAAACATTGAAAAATTCATTTAATAAATCTTTGTCTGAATTGGCTTTTTGTAGGAGTTCTATTTGAAATTTTCCACAAGTTATGGGCATTATTAAAACTATGGCTATTATTAGCCATAGTATAACTGCAATTATTATTCTTGGTTTACTTTTCTTTAAAGCTCCTTCTAATTTATAATTCATATCCATCACCTAATTCTTTTGTTTATTTTATATATTAATCTTTACCTTTACCTTGACTCTTCTTATTCTTATTCTTATTAGCTTCTACATTATCAATAACATCATCTATTATATTTTTCATACCGACAAGTGTGTTTTCAGCTTTTATAGTAATATATTCATTTGCCACTTTTGCGGATTTTCCTATAAAAAGTCTTAATTTTATTCCTATTGCTTTTGTTAGATTACAATATTTATTATATGCTGTTAGCGCTAAATTACCTAATGTCGGCGACTTTTCAAGAGGTTCATACGCTCCAGTTTTACTAGGTTCACCTTTAAGCACAGGTATAATAATTTTTTTTGCTTCATCTCTATTTGGTTTTTCACTGGATATTTCACTATTATTATTTGCCATTCTCAACTTCCTCCCTATTTCTTATCATCCCTTATTTCAAATGCAAAATAAGATTTATATGGTTTAAGTCTACATTTCCCTTTTACTTCTTCTGTTTTTTCATCATAATAAAGTACAGGTTTTACCTCTTCTGTTGTTTCTGGGTCAATAATTGTTATAGCTCTTTTTAAGTTTGGTGTATATTTAAAATCCTTTACTTCTGTTTCTTCTTCTGAATAAATTGTGTCAAACTTAAATGGTAATGGTTTTTTTGATATTCTAACTTCGTCATTTATGAGTAGACCATTATTAATTACAACTTTATCCTTTGCAAAAGAAAAAATTACTAATTGGTTCCCTTTTTCTTGAGGGTCTTCTACATAAAATGTCTTTCTTTTTAAATCTCCTACTATTTGTTCTGTGGTTTTTAGTCGTTCTACAGCATATTTTGGAAATTTACCTTCATACTCTTTTTTTAGTTTGTAAACTTCGTAAATTACTGTGTTAACTCCTTTAGGATCTGTTATACTAAAATGTTTTCCAATGATTGATTCCATTTTTATTTCCTCCATTTTCTATGACATATATTACATAGATTTATCCTTCGTATAACCACTAAACATAATTATACCATTGTTAGCACATTATGTCAATAGTTATTCGAAAAACATTCTAACTCCTAGGGTTATAATCTGATATTGTACTTAATTTTTTAAATAAATTTTTTTCTTCTTTTGTAATATTTTTTGGTATCATAATGTTAATTTTGGCTATTAAATCTCCTCTTCCACCTTTTCCATCTTTGTAGCCTTTTCCTTCAATTCTTATAATTTCTCCGGTTTCAATTCCCTCTGGTACTGAAACAGTAATTCCTTCGTCTATTGAGTAAACTACAACTTTAGAGCCAAGTGCTGCCTCCCAAGGTGAAAGGTATAAATTTGTGTATAAATCATTTCCATTTATTTCAAATTTATCATTGTTTTTTATATTTACTTTTATAAATAAATCTCCATTTTTACCACCATTTTTACCTGCTTTTCCTTGTCCTAGTAAACGTATTTTTTCTCCATTTCTTATTCCTGCAGGAATTGAAATAGTATAAACTTTCATTTTTCCATCCGAAGTTCTTAAAGATATTTTTTTGTCTAAACCATAAAAAACCTCTTCAATTTCAACATCTACACTTGTTTCTACATTTTCACCTTTTATAGGATTTTTAGTTGTTTTAACATTATTTTCATCATCTTTGTTATTTGAACTTCCGAAAAAAATACTAAAAAAACTTCCGCCTTTTGTATCAAATTGTTCTCTTTCATTTTTGTATTTTTTTTGTTTAGCGTTCTCGCTATTTTTAATCCAAATTCTATCATATTTTCTTTTTTGCCTATCATCTGATAGTACTTTATATGCTTCATTTATATCCTTAATTTTCTCTTCTGCTAGACCATCTTTTATATTTAAATCTGGATGGTTCTTTTTTACAGCTAGTCTATATGCATTTTTAATTTGTTCCGAAGATACTTTATTTGTCTTTAGTTCAAGTATTGTATAATAGTCCTTAAATACCATTTTTATCCTCTCCAAATTTAAAAGTATGTTTATTATAACATAAAATACAAAAAAATCTATACTTTTCAATAAAAATTTTACTCTTTTTTATTTGTAAATCTAATTAATTTAACCTAAAAAAAAGCCTATCTAAAATAGGCTTTAATTTAAATTTAATCATCTATTAATCCAAAAGCAGTTGATACAAATCTTGTTTTGTGTGCACCTGTACTATCTATAGGGTCATTTATCATTTCCCCCTTTACTATCATTACAGATGATGTTCCACCATCTAAGTTTGCTGCATTATATGCACCATAATTTTGCATTATTTCTATTAAATCATCCATGTTGGCTCCTGGTCTTTTTGTCATTCTACCATCTAATACTAGGAATAAAACTATTCCATCTTTTCTTTGTCCAATTGCTGTACGAGGAGCTGTTCCCCATCCACCATTACCATAAACTGATGATGCTTTTCCATTTACAATTAAGAATGGTCCACATGTTACTGCATCTCTAATATTTAAACTTTCTGCTGTAGCTTTAGTACACTTAGAGGCAAGAACTAATTTATTTTCTTTGTCAAAACCGATTATTCCTCCTGCTCCTGCATAGTAATAAGATGTAAGTAATTTTCCTTTTGAATATGTAATACCCAGTGGATTTGCTGCATTACTATTATAGTTTGGATCATCAAATCCTCCACCATTTATAGCTACAACAGCATTGTTATCTTTTGCCATTTGTTTTACATATTGTCCACTTTTACCTAGTTTTGCCGTTACTAGAGTTTTAACTTTTGATGGATCATATATTGCTGCTAAATATCCTGAATACCCTTTTCCAGATATTGGTATTATTTTATATTTATCATTTTCATTATCTTTTTCTAATATCTGTCTTTCATATTCATTTGCGTATTGTTTTCCTTTAGAAATTCCAACAACAATTGCGTTTGTATCTGTATCTTCAACTATTTCATCAACTCTATTGTCATACATGACATCATTTATTGTTTCTTGACTATAAAATACATAAGCTATCCATTGATGATTCATTGTTGTCATAGCAGTTGTAATTAGCCAATCTCTAAATCCGTGGTATGGTCCATATAGTAAAAATGCTAAAGAACCCCCTCCTAAAACTGCTAAAATTATTAAAACAATTAATATTCTTTTTAAAATAGAATTTTTAGATTTCTTTTTTCTTTTTTTCTTTTTTTCTTTTTTATAATCATATGTTTCTTTTTCAATTTCTTCTTCTAATATTTGTTTCATTTTTACTTCATCCTTTTCTTTTTTAGTTCAAAATATATCTTACTACATTTTTTATTTTATTTCAACAATTTTAGTCTATTATTTAAAAAATAATTTAATAGTGAAGTAAAAAAGTAAATTCTATTCAAAATAATATAACTAGAATTTCATAAT